>JACQUW010000406.1 GCA_016210115.1 Deltaproteobacteria bacterium
AGTCAATGGTCAATAGTCAAAGGTCAATAGTCAAACTAAAAACTAAAAACTTCTCTTCCCTAACTTTCTCTTCTCCCGCGCAGTTTGTTGGTCGCGTTGTCGTCGATGACCCATTCCTCCGGTAGCCGAACGACGTCATCCTTCTTTCCTGTATAGCGCACGAGGACACCGTATTCTCTTGCCGCCGCTTCTGCCGTTACATAGCCATAAATAACGTCGCGGAGGACGAGCTCCGGATCGCGACTAAACGGATTCCCGTATCCGCCTCCTCCCGGAGTACTCAAAAAAACCACCTGGGAAGGTTTGAGATCAACCAGCGATTTTGGGTTCGGGCGGAAGCCGTTGTCCAGGTACATTTCTCCTGCAGCTCCGGGCCGCCCATCCAACAGTCCCGGAGCGGGAAAACGGGTCCTATCCACGATTCCGCTTACGCTCCAACGCGCTTCGCCGCGTCTGGCAAATTCGGTAAGCTGGCCCAGGCCGCCGCGCCAGAGGCCGGCGCCGCCGGAGTCCGGCCATAGCTGGCGGCGACGCATAACGAGAGGCGAGAGGCTTTCGATCACTTCAGCGGGCACACCCGCGACGCCGCTTGGAAAACCTACCGCGCTTAGACCGTCCATGGTTGGCCGCGCGCCCGTGCCCCCCACCTGAAAAATCGTCGTGGTAAACGAAGGCTCTTCACCGCGCCACACGCTAAGCCATATCGGGTCGGCGCCTGGCGCCATCAGTCGGCCCGGGAGAGCGCCGGCCAAAGCGGCGAAAATCGCACTGGGCACAAAATGGCCTACGGCCTGGCGGCTGGCTACCGGAGCCGGATCCAATGCGTTAAGAATGCTGCCTGGCGGCGCAGTCACGTGCACCGGGCGAAAGCTTCCATCGTTGTGTGGCACGTCGGGATAGATGGCCGCCTTTACAGCGAAGCTGGCGTAGGCGTGCGTGTAGTTCAGAACCACATTAATTCCTCGCGTGCTCTGCGGCGAGGAGCCGGCAAAATCGATGAAGATCTCATCTCCCGCTATCCGGAGCCGGCAGCGGATTACAATCGGCTCCTCGAACCCGTCGCTCCAGGTCTCGCTCTGCCATTCGCCGTCGGGAAGCTCGCGGATCTGTTGCCTGACGGCAGCTTCCGAGCGGTGAATGATCTCGTCAGCTATCACGTCAAGGCTTTCAAGGCCGAACTCTTCCATTGTATGCAGCAAAGCGCGCCCGCCGGCTTCGTTGCAGGAAGTCTGAGCGTAAAAATCGCCCACGACCTCATCGGGCTGGCGAACGTTTGCCCGGACGATCTGCAAGAGAAGCTCGTTCGGCGCTCCACGGTCGAAGAGCTTCATGATCGGCAGGCGCAGGCCTTCTTCATAAACTTCCCGAGCTTCGGCTGAGAGAATCCGCCCGCCGATGTCGGCTGCATGGCAGGTGTTGGCGAAGAGCGCGATCAGGCAGCGTTTCTTAAAAATCGGCGTAGCGATCGTAATATCGTTGATCTGGCCGGCTGTCATCCAGGGGTCGTTGGTGATCAGCACGTCGCCCGGCGCAAGTTTTTCGGGCGGAAAGGCAGCGAGAAAGTGACGCATGGAAGTGGCCATAGCATTGATATGGCCGGGAGTGCCGCTGATGGATTGAGCGATCATTCTTCCCTTTGTATCGAACAGCCCGCATGCCAGGTCCTGGCTTTCACGGACGATCGTGCTGAATGCAGTGCGCATCAACGCGTCCTGCTGCTCGTTGGCGACAGAAAGAAGGCGGTTCCAGATCACCTCGAGACTGACGAGATCGAGTGCAGCGTCGCCGGGAGCCAGGGTGTTACTCATGCAAACTCCACGATCAGATTATTTTGCTGATCGACTCTCGCGCGGCCGCGCGCGCCCAAAACCACCGTTGATTCATACTCTTCGACGATGGCAGGGCCGCTGAAACTCGTTCCGCTGGCCAACGCGTAGCGGTCATAAACCGGTGTCTCTGTATAGCCACCGCATTCAGGGAAGTAAGCAGGGCGAGTCCCTTTTCTGGCTTGGGCTCCCGCGGAACGGTCCCGAGGCACGCGAAAATCCGTGTCCGGCAGGGGCCCGCTGGCAACCACCCGCCAATTGATGACTTCAAGCGGCACGTCAGGCCCTTTGCGACCGTAAAGGCTTTGATAGGATTTTTCAAAGGCGGCGGCGATCTGAGGCAGGTGCTCCGGACTGAGGGGCTCGTCCGGCAGAGATACGGAGACCTCATGACCTTGCCCGACGTAGCGCATCTCTGCGCTTCGGTGGTAGGCGATCTCAGAAGCAGAAAGACCCGAGTTTACCAGCACTGCTCGGCCCTCGGTCGCCATTTCATCGAGGAGCCGGTTGATGAAAATGCAGTCGAGGCTATCCAGGCGCGTGTAGGCGCTGCGCACAAAATCAAAGGCCAGGGGAGCGCCCAACAAACCAAACGTAGAGCCCACGCCGGCGCCGAGAGGGGAGATGAACGCAGGCAGGCCGAGAATCTCCGCTACCCGGTAGCCATGGACCGGACCTGCGCCCCCGAAAGCGAAAAGCGGCATTCGCCGTGGGTCCTTGCCGCGCTCTCCCAAATGAGCGCGCGCGGCGTTGGCCATATTCTCGTTAACGATCTGATGAATCCCCCAGGCGAACTGCTCTGCAGTCATATTGACGCGCTCGCTCAGGCGAGATATCGCCCGACGCGCGGCTTCCACGTTCAGCTTCATCTTACCACCCAAAAAATAGTTTGGGTCGAGATAGCCTAAGATCAGGTCCGCGTCCGTAACCGTTGGCTCCTCGCCGCCCAGGCCATAGCAGGCCGGGCCAGGATCTGCTCCCGCGCTCTCCGGCCCCACCTTTGGCAGGCCGAGAGCGCTGACGCGCGCGATGCTTCCTCCTCCGGCGCCTAGTTCGATCATATCGATGACCTGGATTTTGATCGGAAGGCCGCTGCCGCGTCGGAAACGGTATACGCGGTCCACTTCGAATTCGTGCGCCTTGAGAGGACGACCGTTCTCGACGGCGCAGAGTTTGGCCGTCGTGCCGCCCATATCGAATGAGAGAAGATTGGGGAAACCCGCCTCGGCTCCCATACGGGCTGCAGCCAGGGCGCCGGCGGCGGGTCCGGATTCGAGCAGCCGAACAGGGAAGCGGCTCGCCGTCTCCGCAGTGGCGATGCCTCCGCTCGAGAGCATAACAAAAAAGCTCCCGGCAAAGCCGAGGCGATCCAGCCGTTGCTGGAGCTCCGTGAGATAGCCGGCCACACGTTCCTGCACATAAACATTAGCGACAGTCGTGCTCGTGCGTTGAAATTCGCGGATTTCGGCGACGACATCCGAGCTGAGCGACACTCGAATGAAAGGCGCCACCTCGCCAATAATCTCAGACGCGCGTCGCTCGTGCGCCGGGTTACGAAAGCTGTTGAGAAAACAGATGCCGATGGCCCGAATGCCTTTGTCACGCAGCTCGGACGTCACGCGGCGGACGAAACTCTCATCGAGAGGTTGCAGCACGGAGCCGTCGGCAGCGGTCCGCTCTGGAATATCGAAGCGGAGATATCGAGGGACCAGCGGTTTCGGCATCTCCAGGTTTAAGTCATACAGCTCGTAGCGGTGCTCGCGCCCGATCTCCAGGGCATCCCGGAACCCGGCTGTCGTGAAGAGCGCCGTGGGCGCCCCTTTGCGCTCGATTAGAGCGTTGGTGACCAGAGTTGTGCCATGGACAAGCGTTCCGCGGCGGCCTCCCCGCCCCAGAGTGCCGATTTCCGCCTGACGCAGCGCTGTCTCAACGGCGAGGCTGGGATCCACCGGGGTCGTCAGGGTCTTGCCGATCAGCGTTTTGCCGTCCTCTCCAACCAGCAGCAGATCCGTAAAGGTGCCGCCGATATCTACGCCAACGCGGTACATAGGAGTGTTTTGACGAACGTCATTATATCTGCGCGGCAACTCCGCCGCTTACCAGAAGTCTTTTGATATACCAGGAAATTGGACCTAACGTAAGCGTACGCGGACGACAGAACTCCGTCTGCGGGCTCTCCGATATTTGACTGGAGTTGCGAGATTTTTCTATTTTGTTTTCAGCGCAAATACGAGAAAGTACTGGTAGGGCAAAAACTTGTGTTCACTCGTGAGCCGGAATCCATTCGATTCCATCTGCTTAATCACATCCTCTCGGGCGATCTTCATTTTGAGCGGCGGCCCGACGGGCAGCTCTTTTTTGTGAAAATCGATCATCACGATTTGGCCGCCGGGCTTAATTATCTTTTTCATCAGAGCCAGGTATTTTGAGTGATTTTCTATGTGGTGCCAGGAATCGCAAAAGAAGAACCGGTCTACAGAGCGCTCGGGAAGGAGTGGGTCGTCGGGATCTGCCAGCAGAGTGAACACGTTTTTCAGCTTTAAATCCCGAATTCGCCGGTTCAGATGGAGAATCATGTCAGGATTGATATCGACGGCGTAAACTCTTCCGTTCTCTCCCACGTGTTGCGCCAAATGGAGAGCGAAGTATCCGGAACCCGCGCCGATATCCGCGATGATCTCGCCGTCTTTGAGCTCGAGCGCGTGTAAGACTTCGTGAGGCTTCTGGTAAGCATCCCGCTTGGGATCTTCCAGCAATTTGATGTAAGCCTTGGAGTCCCGATGCAGTCGATGCATCTCGTGCAGTGCGCGTCCCGGTTGCTGCGCGAATGCCAGCGCGGGAGCAAGCGCAACCGCGGCTATGAGAAATCGGATGTTCATAATCTCCTCACTGAAAATCTCTCCCTGGCCCTCTTTTTTAAAGAGGGGAATCTTTATCGAGCTAGACGGCAAAATTTTCGTCTCTCTAATTCCCCCTCTGCAAAAAGGGGGACCCAGGGAGATTTGGGTTTACCGGACACCGTTATCGCCTTAGCCTTGGTGCATAAACCTGTGAGCGAAAAATTCAGATACGATGAGCACGAGGACGGCAACGGCGGAAGCGACAACGAAGACTGCGCGGCGGCGTTCCTGCGTGGAGACAAAACCGAGCTGTTCATTGCCCTCCGCGATCGCCTGCAAGCGCAACTCGCGGGCGCGCCACACAGTGTAGAGATTGGCGAGCGCCCCTAAAGCCGCCAGAACCAGGATCGGTATTCTTATCAGCGAACGATCGAAGAGAACCAGAACGCCTGCAAGACCGAACAGAGTTCCAGCGCCGAGGGCGACAGCCAGGGGGCTGATGAGCACGGCGACCGCGCAAGGCGCGCCCAGAATACCGAAGATGACTGCGCCTAAACTAATGCTCTGCTTTGTCCCTTTTTCCACCGGATCGCCGCTTAATGGAATGCCGGTTTTGCTGCTGAGCCGGTGGGCCTCAACGGGCTCTTTAAATCCCTTAAGCGTTATGATTTCAGTTGTCGCGTCCGGAAAATCCGTCGAGATTCGCTCATAAGTCTCGTGGCTGACCACGATTTCGCCTGCGCCTGCTTTTCCCTGAAGGCGGGCGGCAAGATTCACCACATCACCGATGGCGGTATAGTCCTTGCTGTCTTCGGAACCGAGACGCCCGACGCGCGCCCAGCCCGTGGCGATTCCGACAGAGATCTGCAGATCCATTCCGAAGCGCTCTCGGAGCGTGTTCAGCCCGGAGTGAAGTTCCGAAGCTGCGGCCACGGCTCGGCGCGCGTGGTCTACGTGGCGGATAGGAATGTTGAACAAGGCCATGACCGCGTCGCCCAAGTATTTATCGATAAACGCGCCGTGCTTAACCAAAATGGCGGTCGCCATTCGCAGGTAGGCATCAACGACCTCGTGTGTCCGCTCGGCTCCAAGCTCCTGAGTCAGCTCGGTAAATGAAGAAAGGTCAGCAAAAATCACCGTGATCTCGACGACGCGTCCCTCCTCGACGTGAGCGGCGCAGCGACTGCAGAGGTTAGGGTTGCGCGGGCTGCGCTTGATGCCAAGAGCGCGGAAGGGAACACTCAACGGGCCGGAGAGCGCCGTGCCACAGATGCTGCACTGCGGAGAGAGATGAAGATCGTGAGCTGGAAAACCCAACCGGTTACCTTTCGACTATAGTCAAACCAATAAATGTGTCTGACATAAATCACCCTCCCCTTAATCCTCTCCCGTCAAGGGCCGTCAAGGGAGGGGGACTTCTTAAAGTTCTCTCTCCCTTTGCGGGAGAAGGCCAGAGCCTGCCCCGGACTCGATCCGGGGGTGAGGGGTATGTAAACTTATTTATAACCGGCACTTTAGCTCAGGGCGAACAATTGATGTGACAGGGTCGGTGCTTTCGTTCGTGCTGAGATCGCCGAAGCATGCAGAGTCCGTTTAAAGACTAGCCACCAACCGGCGTTTATGTCAACCGGATCTTGCTAAAAACACCGTCCGCTGCTTATATCAGAGGACCTGCAGCGGCCAGGAACGTTCCGGCGGCAAAATTTGAGTCGCACGGCGCGTAAAGTCATTATGGATCTTCGTCGGCTGTTAGACCAACACTTCGGGTTTCGAGAATTTCTCGAAGGGCAGCAATCGATTATCGAGGCCATACTGAAGGGCCGGGACACGCTCATCATCATGCCCACAGGCGGTGGAAAATCCCTCTGTTATCAGCTTCCCGCGCTGGTGCTTGAGGGCATCACGATCGTCGTATCCCCGCTTATTGCGCTGATGAAAGATCAGGTGGATGCTCTGACGGAGAAGAAAATCCCCGCCACCTTCATCAATTCCTCGATCCCGCAGGCCGAAGTGGAAAGCCGCATCCAGCGCATGATGAGAGGAGAATTTCGGCTCGTCTATATCGCACCGGAACGCTTCAAGAGCGAGCGCTTCATACGGGCTCTCGCGCCTTTGTCCATCGCGCTGTTCGCTGTAGATGAAGCGCATTGCATCTCGCAGTGGGGACACGACTTTCGTCCGGATTATTTGCGCCTTAAAGGAGCGCTCCAGGAGCTTCACCAGCCTCAGGTCGCGGCGCTTACCGCCACCGCAACGCCTGAGGTGCGCCGGGACATTGTCGAGCAACTGGGGCTCGGCAGATCCGGCCGCCAGGCGCCCGAGATTTTTGTCTCCGGCTTTGCCCGGCACAATCTTACTCTCGCCGTCTCTCGCGTAAAAAGCCACGCGGAGAAAGAGATCCGGATCATGGAGATTCGTACAGCGCTCCAAAGCGGCATCATTTACTGCGCGACGCGGAAGAACGTGGAAAGAGTCACATTGAATCTAAGAGAGAGAGGCGTGCGTTGTGTGGCTTATCACGGCGGAATGACTGATGAGAACCGCACCAGGGCGCAGGCTGAATTCATGAGCGGTCAGTGCAATATCGCCGTGGCGACGAACGCTTTCGGTATGGGTATTGACCGTCCCGATCTGCGTTTTGTCGCGCATTACGACATCCCCGGCAGCGTGGAGGCCTATTATCAGGAGGCGGGACGAGCCGGACGGGACGGTGAACCGGCTCGATGCGAGTTGCTGTTTAACTACGCCGACGTGCAGACCCAAGAGTTTTTTATCGAAGGCTCCAATCCCACGCGTGAAATCATCGCTGATGTTCATCATGCGCTTGTCCGGTTGTGCAGACGCGGCCCGATCGAAATGCCTATTGCGGAAATCGCGCGAGCGCTTCCCGAAACGACGAATGAGATGGCTGTGGGATCGGCGTTGGTCCTGTTAGAGCGGGCACGCTTCATTCAACGCGATTACCGCGCCGGCGGACGCAGTTATACAACAAAACTCGTAGAGCCGGTGAAATCGCTGGATCAGTTACAGATTGATTTTGCGCGGCTGGATGGCAAGCGCCAGCGCGACTTCGCAAAGCTGGGAGAGATAATCGCTTACGCGGATGCGCAAGGGTGCCGCCATCAGTTCATCCTCAAATATTTCGGTGATACAGAAGCCGCCGGGCATTGCAACGTATGCGACAACTGTCTGTCCCGCGCCGGGATCGCGGCGCGGCTGCCTACGGACGAGGAAACCCTGTTTGTCCGAAAAGCGCTGAGTTGTGTTGCGCGCGTCAGCGACCGCTTCGGCCGAGGTCGAATTGCCCAGGTGCTTGCCGGCTCGCGCTCGAAGGAAGTGGTGGATGCCGGCCTGGATCATCTTTCCACCTATGGGCTGCTTTCTGATGTGGGCGCCGACTACGTCTGGACCCTCCTCAACGCTTTGATTGATGCCGGTTGCATTGCCGTGAGCGATGGCCAGTATCCGACGATTTCGCTGACCCCATTGGGCGGCGAGGTGATGCGAGGCAAGAAAAATGTCCCGCTTGTTCTGCCTGCGCGCGTCGGTTCGAAGGCAGCAAAGGGCAAACGCACAAAATCGTCCGGCCCTGCCGAGCGCGCAGAGTCTGAGTTCGGGAACGATGAGCTATTCGAGGCTTTACGAATATGGCGGCGCGAAAAAGCGGCGGCCATGGGCAACGTGCCGGCCTACGTGATTTATTCGGACAAGACCTTGTACGAGCTGTCTCGTCTCATGCCGCGGACCGAGACCGATTTGCTCCGGGTGCGTGGCATTGGCCCGGGCAAGGCGCGCCAGTTTGGCGCTGAGACACTCGGAGTGATTCAACAGTTCGTGAAGAAAAGTGGTTAGGACCGGCTACCGGAAATTTCTTTCGGCGTTCAAAACGTTCAAGCCGTTTAAGCCGTTCGAGCTCTCACCTCTGTCCTCCCCCGCGACGCGGGGGAGGATGAAGGAGGGGGTTTGAACGATTGGAACTCTTTGAACGAATGGAACGTCCATTGTCTAGGTTACCCCGATAGACCCAACAGCCTCGCCGCGTTGCCTCCCAGTATTTTTTCTTTTTCTTCTGAAGACAGCGATACGGAAGTAACCGCCTCGAGCGACCTCTTCAGCGGAATCGGCACCGGTGGAAAATCGCTGCCGAAAAGCACATGGTCGGCGCCTACAGTTTGGACCGCGCACAGCACCGCTGGGGGATGGAGGCTCACGGTATCGAAATAGAGCTGCCGAATATAGCTGCTGGGCGGTCGAGTCATAACATCGGGCTCCCAGGGTCCGAAGCTCATGTCCTTGCGGAGCTCATACCCGAAGTCGAGCCTTCCCGGGAGCAAGGGAAGGGCGCCGCCCACATGCGCGCAGATGAGATTGAGATTGGGGAATTTTTCCAGGCCGCCCGCAAAAATAAACCGGGTGAGGGAGAGGGTCGTATCGAAGGGCCTCCCAACCATTTCAGGGAGGCGGAAGATCTCCATTTTCTCCGCGCCGATCGTCACGCGCGGGGGATGAATGAAGAGGGGAACGTCGAGTTCGGTCACCAGCTCGAAGAAGGGCGTCGCCCGGGGGGAGTCGAGATATTCTCCGTTCACGCTCGAGTTTACCATGATTCCTTTTAACTTGTAGTCGCTGATCGCGCGCTTCGTCTCTTTCAGGATCCGATCGTCGGCAAAAGGAATTGAAGAGACAAGTCCAACGAGATGCTTGGGATATTTGGCCGTCGCCTCGGCAGCGAAAACGTTGAACTCTTTCATGATTTCCAAAGAGTCTTTTCCTTCGGGATTTCGAATCCAGTTGTTGCCAAAGACGGTTATGTCGACCCCGGCCTTCTCCTGTTCTTCGAGAAGGCCTTCGATGTTGAAAATAGCCTGGGGCGATTTCGAATCATACCAGCTCTTTGGAACAAGATGAGAGTGACAATCAATCACCATAGACGCTTGTCCTTTCTGCGCACTGAAGATATATGCGCGAACGCCAGGGTTGTCAATTGGCGGAAGCTCGGGAGTCTCGAAGCTTCGACCTCCCAAAAGCGCTTCCCGAAGAGGCACGCCTTTCGGTCCCAGCCGACCTGCCTGTGCGCCCCCCTGCCAGGGCGCGGGCAGGTGTCCGCACGCAGACAGGTGGGTAGGTACCATGAGTCGAACCGCGCTCATCGGACGTCCGCGGCCCTCTCCCTTACGCCCCTCGGCCGAGATGAAAGCCGCTGCCCGTTTGGAGAGCCCGCGCATCCGACCTGCCTGCCGGCAGGCAGGCTCCTAGCGGTGGGATTAACCACTGGCCCATTGCGCGGGCTCGGAGAGCGGGCAGCGGCTTTCACCGTCAAGGTGCGCCTAATGATAATGATTAATTCCGCCTTTTGGTAAATCAGTCGGTGATATGTTAAAGGCTAAAAATCATGAAACGCTCTAAGCATCAGATCGAAAGGCTCATCCGCGGAGCTCTGGGAGAGATCAAAGCGGATCTCATCATTACGGGTGGAAAACAGATCAACGTTTATTCCGGCGAAATCCTCGAAGGAATGGAAATCGCCGTTCTCGATGGACGGATCTCTTATGTGGGGCCCAGCGCAGCGCACGCCCGCGGCGATGCGACGAAGATGCTGGACGCTCAAGACCTCTATGTGGCGCCCGGGTTCGTCGATGGTCACACTCATATCGGTCACTACTGCCGTCCTTATGAATATCTGCAGGCCTGTATTCCCCATGGCACAACGTCTTTCTTGGCCTCGTGCGATGAGCTGGCGACGGTTTTTGGTTTTCGCGGCCTCAAGCTTTTCCTCGAAGAGGTAGAGGCTCATCCCGCGCGTGTTTTTACGTTGATTTCCATGGTTGCGCCCCAGGATCCCCTCTTGTGCAGCGCGCGGTCTTTTTCGCAGTCCGAGATTGCGACGGCCTTGGACGATCCCCGCATCTTCGGCCTTGGCGAGATCGTTTCCTGGCTGCGTCTCATTACGGGAGATCAAGAGCTCCTGGAGAGGGTCGAAATGACACTGGAGCGAAGGAAAATCATCCACGGCCACACGTCCGGAGCCAAAGACAAAAGGCTTTGCGCCATTGCAGCGGCCGGCGTGTCATCATGCCACGAGGCGATCCGGGAGGAGGATGCTCTGGAGCGTCTGCGCTCCGGTTACTGGTTAATGCTGCGTGAAGGCACCTATCGCCGGGATTTGGAAGCAACCCTGAAGCCCCTGGTGAGCCGGCAATTGAGCACGCAACGGCTCGTCCTTGTGACCGATGGTATGACTCCGGATGATGTTTTTGAGGACGGGCACATGGATTTCTTGGTCAGGCGGGCTGTCGCTCTTGGACTGCCGGCGATTCAGGCAATTCAGGCAGCGACGCTGAATCCGGCTACCTATTCCGGACTCGAACAAGAGATCGGAGGGATTGCTCCCGGAAGATGGGCGGACATCCTGCTTCTCGAGGATCTCATCGAAATGCGCGTTCGTTCGACGCTCATCGGCGGCGAGATCGTGGCGCTGGATCAAAAATCCCTGGTAGAAAGTCGTCCCATCACTTTTCCTGAAGATACGCTCCGATCTCTAAAGATCCCTTCGCCCGTCTCCGCGGAGTCTTTTCGGATTCCCTCTTCTTCTTCGATATCCAGAGTGCGAGTCATGCAGCTAATCAATCTTAACATTACCGCGGAAAGGATTTTGGAGCGTCATTCCCGACGTGGTTTTCTGGAGGCAGATCCAGACCTGGATCTCTTAAAAGTCGCGGCCTTTGACCGCTACGATCAGGATGGGGGAATCGCGCTCGGTTTTTTGGGAGGCTTCGGGGCAAAAATCGGCGCGGTAGGAACCACTGTCAACCTGGATGAGAATACACTTCTGATCGCCGGCAGTGACGATAACGATATGGCCCTTTGCGCCAATCTCCTTATCGAGTGCGGAGGAGGAATTGCCGTGGTGGATGGGGGGAAGGTGCTTGAAAAGCTCGAGTTTCCTTTGGGAGGGATCTCTTCGCTAGAACCATGGCAGGGGGTTGCGAAAGGGTTGAATCGTATCCACGGAACTTTGAGAGAAAAAGGATCGCCCTTCGACAAGCCGCTTTACGCGCTTTGCTTTCTTACTTTTGTGACTCTCCCGTCCATCAGGATCACAGGCCGCGGGATTGTGGATGCGAAGGAAAGAAAAATAGTTCCGCTCTTTGTGGAGGGATGATGCGTCCCCCCTTAGCCGTTCCCTCCCTCTGAGCTCCGACTTCGCCTTACGTCTTGGCTTCTTTTTGGCCTCCGGCCGCTGCTTCCTGGCGGGTCAAAGGAAGAACCTTTGCCTCCTTCTTCATCGAGCAATGGCCCTCCAGGATCGCTCCATCTCCGATAACCAGGCTGGGCGTGGTGATGTCTCCGAAAACAGCTCCCGGAGGTTGAATCTCCACCTTTTTTTCGGCCTGGATACTCGCGGTAGCCTTGCCGCGGATCAAAATTGAAGCTGCCGCGATTTTCCCTTTGACATTCGCCTGCTCGCCGAGAGTTACGTCCCCACGAACCAGAATCTCCCCCTCGACTTCGCCCTCGATCATCGTGGCGCCTTCGAAGAAGAGTTTGCCGTTGATTTTGGTTCCCGGGCCAAGATAGGCCCCCGGATCGCGTTGGATGCCGGTTGATCTGCTGATTTCGGCCATAACCGTTGCCTCCTTTGAGGCCTCGAATTTAATCCAGGAGCACTATGTTTGTCCAGAGGGAGATGGAAAATAGCGAGTAGCAAATGGCAAATGGCAAATAGCGAATGGCAGATGGCGGATGGCGAAGATTATCCGTCAAACCTGAGCCGAAGTTGACAAGAAACGGGCCATCTGTCACAAGCTTTCGTAACCGATTACATAATTAAAAAAAAATAGCAGGTTAATTTATGGCAATTCGAGATCTGAGGGATTTTCTGACCGCTCTTGAGGGTCATGGAGAATTGCAGCGCGTTCGGGAGGAAGTGGATTGGGATCTTGAGATGGGAGCCATTACCCGCCGCTGTTACGACCTCGGCGCGCCGGCAGCGCTCTTCGAGAGAATCAAGGACTATCCGACGGGCTTCCGCGCTCTTGGCGCCCCGCTGGGTCAAAGCAAACACCCCGGTCATTTTCTTTTTGCGCGGACCGCTTTGGCTCTCGGGCTTAGACCGGAGGCTTCGGCGAAGGAGATCATGGCTGCCTACCTGGAGCTGAAGGAAAGGCCGGCCAAGCCGGTTTCGGTCAACGGCGGGCCGTGCAAGGAGAACATCCTTATCGGCGAGGAGGTCGATCTGTTTCGCTTCCCGGCTCCATTGATCCACGAGGGCGATGGCGGCCGTTACATCGGTACCTGGCATACCGTCATCACGCGTGACCCGGATAGCTCCTGGGTGAATTGGGGAATGTACCGGTTAATGATTCACGACAGGAATACTCTGGGCTGTCTTTTTCCGATGCAGCAGCACATCGGGCAGATCTATCAAAAATACGAAGCCAAAGACCTGCCGATGCCTGCGGCTGTCGCCATTGGCGGGCAGCCGGTGATTCCAATCGTGAGTTGCGTCCAGCTCCCCGCTTATGTGAGCGAAGTCGAAGTTGCAGGCGCGCTCCAAGGCGAGCCTGTGCCGCTGGTCAAGTGCGAGACCGTGGATCTCGAAGTGCCTGCCACTGCTGAGATCGTTCTGGAAGGCGAGGTTCTGCCCCACACGCGCAGGATAGAAGGACCGTTTGGAGAATACATGGGTTACGAGGCGGGAAAAGCGTCGCCCAAGCCTGTTTTTCGGGTGAACGCGATCACTTACCGCAATGATCCGATTCTCCCCTTTTCGAATATGGGAATGCCGGTGCACGAGGGGCAAACGGCGACCGCGTTGCTCAAGGGCGCGGAGGTCTATTCGGAGTTGAGAAAAATGGGTCTCCCTGTCCGCGGTGTTTTCTTTCCGCCCTATGGGGTCGGCCATATGGCCGTCATTGCCACCGAGACTCCTTTCATCAATTTTGCCAAGCGCGTGGCCCATTCCGTCTGGGCCACCAAGCCCGGGCTCTTTACTTATTATATAGTTGTCGTGGATGCCGATGTGGATCCGACCAACATGGACGAAGTGCTTCATGCCGTGACCACCAAGTGCCACCCGGTCAACGGCATCCATCCGGTTCCTCACATTCCCGGGTTCCCGGTGCTGCTTCCTTTTCTCCCCCCGAAGGAGCGTCTTCTGGGCGATGCCGCCGGGGTTATTTTTGACTGCACCTGGCCGAAAGACTGGCCGGCCGAGTCGATGCCTGTGAAAGCGACCCTGGAAAATCTCTGGCCGAAAGAGATCAAGCAAAGAGTGCTGGGGAAATGGGAGCAGTATGGATTTAAAGACAAGTAGGCATCCGGCAGGACGCAACAGCCGTACGCGACCCGCCCCCACCTTTGCATCTTCCTGTTATATTAGATAATCTAACCTGAATGGTGCCCGGCACGGAGACCCCTCGATCTCTTGAGGGAGCAGACAAATCGGCCGTGGTGAGCCCGTCGAACAATCAGCGGTGAATGCGAATCTTACAGCCCGCTCGTATGCCCCGATCCGCAGTTGTTATTGACCGCGAATATCTGAAGCACCAACCCGGCGATCTCCATCCGGAGCGGCCGGAGCGACTTAAAGCGCTTCTTGACCTCACGGCGGAACTCGATTCGGGAAGTTTCAAGCTTTTGCCTCCCCGCGCTGCGACCAGAGAGGAGGTCGAGCTCTGCCACAGCAAAGATTACATCGAGCTTGTCGAGTCCACGTCGCAAGTCAACCGTTACGCTCTGGACGGCGATACCATTACCTCTCGGGATTCGTTTGGAACGGGATTATTGGCGGCCGGCGGTTTCCTGAATCTGCTAGATGCCATAGCCGCTGCGGAGCTTCGTAACGGGTTTGCGCTGGTTCGGCCGCCCGGCCATCATGCTTTAAAAGATCGGGCCATGGGGTTTTGTCTTTTTAATACCGTGGCGATCGGCGCTCAGCATCTCAGACGGCAGCATGGGGCGAAACGGGTTTTGATCATGGATTGGGATGTCCATCACGGCAACGGAACACAGGATGCGTTCTACCGAGATCCCTCGGTTTTGTACGTTTCGACGCACCAATATCCCTACTATCCGGGAACCGGAGCCATCGAAGAGGCCGGTGTGCGGGAAGGAGAGGGTTATACGATGAACGTTCCCCTTCCCGCCGGCTGCGGCGACGAAGAGTATCTGCGAGTTTTCGGCGATGTCGTTATTCCTGTTGCGGAAAAGTTCGAGCCGGAGTGGATTCTGGTCTCCGCAGGATTTGATCCCCACCGGCGCGATCCTCTCGGGAGCATGGATGTCACCGAAAAAGGGTTCGGAGCCATGGCTGCTCTTCTGATCGCTCTCGCGGAGAAACAATCGGGCGGGAGAATCGCTTTTCTGCTCGAAGGCGGTTACGACCTTACGGCTTTGAAAAATTCCGTTTTTGCCGTGCTGCACGAGATGAAAGAGAAGAGCGCGATCGACCTGCCAGGAAAAAGCGGCGGCGAGGCCATCGAACCGTTGATTCGTAAGATCTTGAAATTCCAGGAGCGATATTGGTAGTCCAGGTGTTGACGCACGATGTCACTGTTCTATATAAGCTTCCTTAACGTTTCCCTCAAACTTCGCGAGCATCCCAAGGGATTTGCGCCGTTAAAGCAGAGATTCTTCGGCTAAAGCCTCAGAACGTGATTGCGACAGAGTTCTCGGTGGGAGGCAACGGGAACAAGATTACGAGGCCGAGCCAACACTAAGGCGGCGAGAGTTGTCGATAACTCAGGAGTCAATGGTGAGAGATTTTGAAAGACGCAGAGTAGTGGTAACCGGCCTGGGGATGGTGAGTCCTTTGGGCACGGGCGTGCAGAAAAACTGGGATGCCCTGGTTGCGGGTCGTTCCGGGATTGGGCCCATCAGCCGCTTCCCAAACCTGGAACATTTTTCCACGAGAATCGCGGGTCAGGTGCCCGATTTTCGGCCGGAAAACTTCATCGAACCTAAAGAAATCAAGAAGATGGACCTTTTCATTCAATATAGCGTCGCGGCAGCGGCGATGGCGATGGGAGAGTCCGGTCTAAACATTAGTCCAGAAGAGGGGCCGAGGGTCGGTGTGATTATTGGGGTAGGCCTCTGCGGTATAGAGACTATCGAGTACTACAGCAAGGCCTACCTCGAAGGCGGACCGCGTAAGATTTCGCCCTTTTTCATCCCCAAAGTCATTTCGAATCTGGCGCCGGGCCAGGTCGCCATTCGGCATGGCGCGAAGGGCGTGAACTGGACTCCGACTTCCGCCTGCGCTTCGGGCAATCACGCCATTGGGGAAGCTTTCCACTTAATCCGCCGGGGCATCCAGGATGCGGTCATCGCCGGAGGCGCCGAGTCCGCCATTACCCCGCTCGGTGTTGGAGGCTTCAGCGCGATGAAGGCTCTATCCACGCGTAACGATGAACCCGAACGGGCAAGCCGCCCCTTTGACAAGGACCGTGACGGGTTTGTGATCGCGGAAGGTTCGGGAATATTGATTCTGGAGGAGAGAGAGCGCGCGTTAAAGCGCGGTGCGAAGATATATGCAGAGGTAGTGGGCTACGCGGCCAACGGCGACGCTCATCACATCACCGCCCCGTCGCCAGGAGGAGAGGGGGCGGCCCGCTGTATGGCTTTGGCGCTGGAGGACGCGGAATTCCGGCCCGATCAGGTTGACTACATCAATGCCCACGGGACATCTACCGAATACAACGACATCAACGAGACGGAGGCCATCAAAAAAGTCTTTGGCGAACACGCCCATAAAGTTGCGATAAGCTCAACCAAGTCGATGACCGGGCACCTGTTGGGAGCTGCCGGAGCGGTCGAGGGCGTCTATTCGGTTCTCGCCCTCTACCATGGCGTGCTCCCGCCGACGATCAATTATGAAACGCCGGACCCGCAGTGCGATCTGGATTATGTGCCAAATCACGCGCGAAAGGCTCCTATCAGGGTGGCTCTTTCCAACTCTTTCGGATTTGGAGGCACCAATGCGTGCGTCATTTTCAGGAGGGCTGAATGAGGCGATCGCATTACAAGTCGGTCATCCTGGGCACTGGCTCTGAGCTTCCCTCGAAGATCCTGACCAATGTGGCCCTCCAAAAACTCGTGGATACAAATGATGAGTGGATTACTACGCGGACAGGAATAAAGGAGAGACGGATTCTGGAAGAGGGCAGGAGCAACGCAGATATGGCTCATCGGGCTGCGCTTCGCGCCTTGAAAGACGCCGGCCTCGAACCCAAAGACCTTGACGCGATTATCATGGGAACCGTGAGCTCTGATTATCCGTTTCCCAGCTCCGCGTGTGTCTTGGAAAACATGTTGGGCGCGCGCAAAGTTTTCTCTTTGGATGTGAACGCGGCGTGCTCCGGCTTTCTCAACGCCCTGGCCGTCGCCGATTCCTTCATTCAAACCGGGATGATCAAAACGGCTCTGGTGCTCGGCTCCGATGTGTTGAGCCGGTTGTTAAACTGGAAAGACCGCGCCACCTGCATCTTGTTTGGAGACGCGGCCGGGGCAGTGGTTTTGGGCGCTTCAAATGACGGTCACCGGGGCATTCTCAGCACGAAATTACGTACCGATGGTTCTTACGTGAAGGAACTGTATGTTCCTGCCGGGGGCTCGCTCAAGCCGGCGACCCTGGAGACCGTCAGGAAAAACGAGCATACCATCACGATGAACGGTAAGGAGGTTTTCAAAGTCGCCGTTCGCTCCATGGAGGAAATCAGCCGCGAAGCGTTGGATGAGGCCGGGGTGACGGTGGAACAAGTAGCGCTCGTAATTCCCCATCAGGCAAATCTCAGAATCATAAACGCGCTGGCACAGCGCCTGAAAATCCCGATGTCGAGAGTGATGGTGAACCTGGAAAAGTATGGAAATACCTCCGCTGCTTCTGTGCCCGTGGCTCTCGACGAGGCACGGCGCCAGGGGAGAATTCATCCGGGGGATGTGGTCCTTCTCAACGCATTCGGCGCCGGCTTTGCCTGGGGAGCGGCCGTCATCCGATTTTAGGTATAGCGTATCCGGCATTTCTTTAGATCCCCGTTCACGCCTTCGATAAACCCCCCGGTTGTCTAAGCACCTTATAGGGTGTGAAGTCTTAGTCTTACCCTGACGTCTTTCGAAAGAGCCTGCGGGAAAGGTCCCGAGGTTGTTACCCAGATTCCAAAAATTCGGAATAGATTTCGCATTTTCGGGACTCGACAAAGGAAAAATCTTTGATGAGCCGCATTTTTTCTTGATAGCCTGTCGAAGAATTACCTTTTTATCGATGGCACATGTCTTGCGTGGCCGAGTAAACATATGTTCTCACCGGTTAAAGGCGTCCCTCTCAACTCCGTCGTCAAAGGCCGAAGGCTCATCATAACCCATGTTCCCGACGGTCATACGAAGGTTAAGCTCATACGTTTCGGGATATTGGGAGGGGAGCTGATCAGGTGCCTCGAAAGGCTTCCGGGCGGGACCGTCGTGATAGAGAAAAACCGCCAGGAGATCGCTATCGGGGCTGAGCTGGCTACGAGCATAAGGGTTTCCTATGCCGGTGGCGATGAGTACTCCAACGAGTGAAATGCATGCATAACCATTCGAGCGCACGGGAGGACGCTTTATCTTCCCTCCGGCACGTAGATGGCCACCGGCACGCAGGTCCTGGATCTACTCCGGTTCCGGGACCTACCAGAGTCGCTCTTGTCGGGAATCCGAACGTCGGCAAATCACTTTTTTTCAATTATCTGTCCGGAATGTATGTCGAGGTTTCCAATTACCCTGGAACGACTATCGAATACACGCGAGGCCGCTACAGGGATTTCGAAATTTTCGACACTCCAGGGGTCTACGGTATCTCGTCTTTCAGTGACGAAGAAAAGGTCACTCGGGAGATCGTTCTTCATACTGACGTTGTTCTAAACATCGTCGATGCCCCGCATTTGGAGCGGGACCTTTTTCTCACACAGCAATTGATCGACATGGGAAAAAAGGTTTCCGTATTCCTGAACCTCATGGACGAGGCGAAAAAAATCGGGGTGGAAATAGATACGAAACGCCTGGCGGATTGTCTTGGGGTCCCCGTCTTCGAGTCGACCGCAACAACGCGGGGAGGCTTCGATCAAATCGATTCCGCTATCGAGGAGGCGCGCCGGGGCCATCAGGAACCGTCGTTGCACCAGAAGCTCCATTCGATGCTCACCATGACGGGTTCGGAAGCCGAGGCGCTGCTCGTCCTGGAGGGAGACGAAGTCGTTGCCGAACGGCACGGACTAAAACCGGGCAAAGAACGAGAATCGCTCTACATCGCTCGCCGCAACCGGGTCAACGGGATAATCAATCTCGTGCTTTCGGACAAGAATGTCCGCCCCAGATTAGCTACGTTGATCGGCCGCTGGGCCTCCAACGTATGGACAGGAGTTCCCATGCTCCTTGGCGCCCTCTATCTGATTTATCTGTTTGTGGGAAGACTGATCGCGCAGGACCTCGTCGGCTTCACGGAGGAGAAGTTGGGGCAGGAACTCTGGGAACCTTGGATCCGGGGAATCACGACTCAGTACATCCCGCCAGACTCTTGGCTCGCTACGATTCTGGTGGGTGAGTTCGGGGTTGCCACCATGACGATCACTTATCTTGTTTTTCTCCTGCTGCCTTTGGTAATAGCATTTTATTTGTCCCTGGCTGTTATGGAGGACAGCGGCTACCTTCCACGCCTGGCCACTCTCGTGGACCGCGCCCTCAACGCGATCGGCTTGAACGGCTGCGCGGTCATTCCCCTCATACTCGGCTTCGGCTGTGTCACAATGGCGACGATTACCACCCGGTTGCTCGGGAGCGAACGTGAGAAAAGGATTTCGACGTCTATCCTCCAATTTGCGATCCCTTGCTCCGCCCAGCTTGCGGTTGTGGCGGCGCTGCTCGCGAAGGCCGGCTTCGGCGCGGTCTTGATCTACTCCGTGACAATTTTCTCGACTTTTGTCATGATTGGCACGGTTCTCCATCGAACGCTTCCCGGAGAGAGCACAGCTCTTCTGATTGACCTCCCGCCTATGCGGCTCCCCCGGCTTGACAACATTGTTCGCAAGACGGCGTATCGGACCTACTATTTCATGAAAGAAGCCATGCCCTGGTTTTTCGCGGGAGCCCTGGGTGTTGGAATTTTGCAAGTTACAGGGTTGCTGACGCTCTGGCAGAATGCTCTGGCACCGCTCACGGTCGGCTGGCTTCAGTTGCCGCCGGGGGCAGCGACTGCTTTCGTGATGGGGATGGTCAGGAGGGACTTCGGCGCGGCCGGACTTTACGAGCTGTCTTTGACGTCGCATCAGATCGTTGTCGCCCTTGTTACGATTACCCTTTTTACTCCGTGTATTGCTTCGTTGATGGTGATGTTGAAAGAGCGCGGGACAAAAGAAGCATCGATCGTGTGGGCCGGGACATGGATCGCCGCGTTTGTGATCGGCGGCATTTTGTCACAGATCCTGATATGAAAAAAATCGACGAGGAAAACTGCTCCGGCGCCCGGGTCTGTTTCCGGTGCCGTTTGGAAATCGCAAACCCGTTTACGGAACGCTGCCCCCGCTGCCTGAGCGCTCTTCCGGCTGCCGACCGATTTTGCAGCGATTGTAAGAGCCAGGGGTGCACAGGATTCAGCCGAAGCAACTCAGTCAAAGGGGCTCGGGGTGCAGGACTCCGGGCCGCGGCCGACCTGCCTGTGCGCCCGCCTGCCAGGGCG
>JACQUW010000421.1 GCA_016210115.1 Deltaproteobacteria bacterium
GCATGAACTGGACCGAGCCCATCCGGGGATTTCCCGGAATGTATTTAGGAAGATATTTCATCATGATTCGGAGCATGGTCTCCGTGCCGCTCCCGGGATTCGTATACGAGACCCACTCGATCGTCTTGTCCCGATAAAAGGTCTCCGCCGCCTTTCGTTGGGCATCGGTTATCTTCACGTCGGCTGCGGTATAGGCCCTCTCCGCCTCTGCGGCAAGAACAGCAGAGGCGAGCCAGATTCCATAGAGAGCCGTGGAGAATACCAACGCCATTCGCAGGCCGTGCCGGTCAAGAACCTTCATGCTCTCCTCCGCGATTTCGCTTAACGACTAATCGATGTGAACAGATCGGCCCATTTTTTTTCCACCGCGTCCCGAATTTCCTGGCTGACTTTGTTCACCACCGGAAAAGTCTTGCGCCAATTAAACGGCCGGCAGGCGTCGATCTCGGCTATGGAGTTCGTAAAATCACGCTTCTCTCGCTTCTCCGGCGGAAGTCGCGGATCGAGGGCCGAACTCCGCATTCCGTCCATCAAGGTAATACACGTCATGGGGTCGCATCGCGTGCCGACCGCCCACATGACTTCATCCAGGTTGGTGACGTCGATATCGTCATCGACGACAATCACAAACCGCCCCATATAGGCGGTTGCAGCGACAAAGGCGCCCACCTGACGCGCATGCGAACCGTAGCGCTGCGTAATTCCGACGACGACAATTCCGCGGCTGTGGGTCGGTATCCAAACGCCACGGATATCGGGAAAGCCGGCTCGCTCAATAGCGTCCCAGGTCTCGGCGCTTCCCGTAATGGACGGCTTGCTCACAGAATAGGGCGGAAGAGCGCCGTAATTGATGGGATCATCCCGGTAGAGAACAGATTTCACGTGAACAACAGGCTCCGGCGCGCGCGGGTGGCCATAATATCCGGTCCACTCACCGTAGGTCCCTTCCTCGCGGCTTTCTTTCCATGGGGGAGGAACCTCACCCTCTACAACCAGTTCAGCCTCAGCGGGGATCGGAATGCCCGTTACGGGGCCAGGGAGCACTGAAACGGGTTTTCCCTTCATCCAACCCGCGGCGTCATACTCAGATTCACCCGCATGAGGCACATGCGAGCCGGCCCAAAAAAGAAGCGATGGATCATGACCGAGCGATACGGCAACGGGAGCATTCTCTCCTCTGCTCCAATATTTTTCCATGATTAGAAGCCCGTGCCGGCCCGGCGACATGTAACAACCAAGCAGATTAGGCTCGTGGAGCTGCACGCGGTAAGAACCGAGGTTGCACCAACCTTCATCCGGGTCGCGAGTAATCACACAACAGCCGGTCCCGATATAGGGCCCGCCGTCCTTATCACGCCATACCGGAGCTGGAAACTGGGACAAATCAACCTTGTCATGCAGCGCGACGTTCTCGAGGATCGGGCCTTGTTTCACCGGTTCCGGCGGTACCGCGCTGAACGTCTTCAACCGGGAGCGCCACTCAGAGACCATCCCGAGGAGAGGCTGATCCGGCTCGACTCCCAGCATGATAGCCGTCCGCCGCGGAGGCGTGGTCACGTTCACCGCCACACGGTATCCCGGCCGATAATTCTTGATCTCGTCAAACAACAGCGCCGGCCCGCTCCGTTCGGCCATCAACTCCGCAATCGTGCCCAGCTCCACGTTCGGATCTGCCCCCGTGATTCGTTTTAAGTCGCCTCTTTCGTCTATTATTCTGAGATAATCGCGCAAGTCCTGGTAAGATGCCCGCGGCCGCGTTTTCTGCTCTGTTTTGAGGGCTGGAATAGACGCCATATTACCTCCCTTCCTTCTGCGCTCTTGCAATCGCTCTCGCATACTCCTTTCCCTCGGGGCTCTCAAACCACCGAAATTTCGCGACGTTCTCAGCGCTGTCGAACCAACTGATTACCTGGATATTCTTGTCCTTAAGGGCCTTGATGATTTTCTGCGACACCGGTCCTCGTCCCAAGACAACGTTTTCGATATATCCGTGCTTCTCGAAAATATCGTTGGCTTCCGCGCTCGTAGCCCAAAGCGCGAATAACTTGGCCGCATTGGGATGTTTTGCTCCCTTTCTGACGACGTATAGAACCTGCCTCATCGAGGTCAGGTCCTGAAAGAAAGTTTCTCCTATCGGAGCGTTTGGATCTTTTGATTTTTGCTCAAAGTAGATGTCGGCGTTGCCGTATATGAACTTGAGATCCCCCAGTAGCACGCGCTGCGCGCCCGCGTCATAGGTCAGTACCTGGCCCTTGTTTCTGCCCAGCGCTCTTACGATCTCGAGCCACTCGTCTCTGCCGTATTTCAGTGTCCCCATGAGCAGCGCCGAGATCCAGGGAGGCATCGAAAAAGATCCCTTGTATTTGGGATCGCCCATTTGCTTCCATGTCTTTGGAATGTCCTTTTCTGAAATGAGCTTGGGATTGTAAATCAGCGCCACCGTCCGCGTGGACCAAAGGAAGCCGTGGCCGGCCAGGATTTGCGGGCTTATTTTGTCTCTGATCTTGTGAGACTCGGGAGCAATCTCCGCCAGTAACGTTTCCCAGCCATCGATCTTATCGGCGCCTTTGGCGTCCATTAAACTAAGGATGTTTGCCGCCTCCCCCTGCATGAGATCAAAAGTAGGCGGGATTCCGCTTTTCGACTCGGCCACTGCTCGATTGAACTTCTGAGATTCCTGGCCGGATAAGTCAGGGTTCATCTGAATGTCCAGGCCGAAACGCCTCTTGAAAGCGCTGACAAGATCTCTCGCCCCCTTTTCGCCGGTTGATGAAGTCACCATAAAATCCAGGTGGCCTTCTTTGCGGGCTGCCTCGACAAGCTGTTGCAGCAGGCGCTGTCCTTCAGCCGACGCGGCCAATGACACGCGCGGGACGCTCATCAGAGTCCATATTGCCAGGGTCGCAGCAAACAATCTTATGACGGAAACATAAGCCAGGGTCGTCGCGCTCATCTTCTTTCTCCTTTAAACTTTGTATTAAAACAGGACCCCGTCCAACGGCGCCTGTTCCGAATAGTGAAAAGGCGTTCCGGCGAACATCACTCATACTCACTTAATCTTGGTCCTGTCAAGCATATCCGAGCTTTGACAAGTTGCATTTTGGAGACGGTATTTGTAGAAAAGCTCAGCTGATTTTTTCCGGGGGTCCGCATGCCACTAATCAAAATCGTCTCCACCGGCGGCACGATTGTAAATACCAGTCATGGGCTGATCAGCGTCGATGAGCTGCTGATGCATATTCCCCAGGTTAAATCAATGGCTGAGTTTGAGATCACCGAAGTCTGCCGTGTCAGGAGCGGGTCAATACGTTTGGACCACTGGCTCGACGCCGCGCGCGCCATCCGCGACGCGGCTGCAGACCCAAAGGTGCAGGGTGTCGTCGTGACGCACGGGACCTTTACTCTCGAGGAAACGGCGTATTTTCTCCATTTGACGATTCGTTCTGAGAAGCCCATCGTCGTCGTGGCATCGCAACGGATGCACGACGCGCCGGGCAATGACGGCGACCGCAATCTGCTCGACGCGGTCCGCGTAGCTCTGTCTTCGGAGGCTCGCGGCAAGGGCGTGCTTGTGGTTTTGCACGAGGAGATTCACTCGGCGCGCGAGGTTATCAAGACGAACCAGCGTCCCGGCGGTTTCGTCTCTCCCGGACGAGGAATCATCGGGCACATTGAGCTGGACCAGGCGAGCTTTTATTATTCGCCGCTTCGCCGCCATACGTTGAAGTCAGAATTCGACATCCGCGAGATCCGGGAGTTGCCTCGCGTAGACATCGTAATGGCTTATGTCGGCGCCGACGATACGGCCGCAACTGCCTGTGTTGCGCGCGGCGCTCAAGGTCTGGTCGTGAACGGCTACGCCTTTAACGGCGGTCCTGCCGCCGAGCAGCGGGAAGGCTTAACCCGAATCGCTTCGTCAGGAATACCGGTTGTCCTGACAAGCCGCGGCGGGCGTGGACGGATACCGGCGAACTGGGAAGATCCGTTCGTTCAGGGAGATACTCTGGTCGCGCAGAAGGCGCGAATTCTTCTCATGCTGGCATTAACCAAAACCAAAGACCCTCGTGAGATCCAGCGCATTTTCAACGAGTACTGAATCCCACCGCCTGCCGGATTCTTCCCGCCTTGGCAAATCCGAATTCCGCAATCCGAATTCCGAAATCCCAAATCTATTTGGGAGCATCCTCAAGTTGCTCCACATCAGCATAACCCAGATACTTGTAAGTGCGGCACTGAATGGAAAGAATGCGCGCCCGAGCGCTTGCATCATTATTAAAGTGCTGATGAACAACATTGGATGGAATGACTACGAGATCTCCGGCCTGCCAGTCGAAGCGCTTCGCCTGCTCGGGGATGCGCCGCTCGTAGCGATCCGTGAGCACAAGCTCCATATCCCAATGCATATCGTAGCCGCGACCTTCGATGACAAAAAAAGCTTCCTCGGCGGTGTGGACGTGTTTCCCCGATCGGCTTCCTGGGGCAATTTCCTGTATGTACATGTCGATGGCCGTGGAAGCGGCGCCCAACCGCTCGTTGAGCAGATGCTTGAGCCTGCCATGCGCCGAATCCTCCCACGGCATCTCCTCCGGCCGGAGAAGCATTTTCGAGCCTTGCAACAAATTCCCATTGGACGCGGTAGGCTTCACCCGTGCAATCCGCTCATCGTAATAGTGGGTCGTTAGATTGCCTCGGGCGTACGCCTCCGCCTCTTCGCGGGCGTACCGGGAGGGCCAATACTCGGGTTGAAAGCCGGCGGACGTCGCAGAATGCTCCTTCGGTTTTCCCAACACGTCGTACTGAAGGGTCAGCCCTAAAAGGAGATACAACGGTTTCGCCTTTATGGCCATGGCCCGAGCGGGCCGGTGCGGGTCGCCGTTGAAATGCTGATGCACACACGAGCCGGGAATGAGCACCACATCGCCGGCCTGCCAGTCGATCCGCTCCCCATCATGAATGTCATGGCCATGTCCTTCCAGGATATAGAAAAGCGCCTCGCTTTGATGGCCATGCTTCTCGGTGATGCCCCCCGGCGCGACTAGCTCCTGGTGGATGTGCAGGCTTTGAATGGTATTGCTGGCAGGATCAATCACCCCGGTGCTGTAACTCTGCGGGCCGCCACGCCAGGGCTTCTCCGAGATGCGAATGACCCGAGGCTGCGTTCTGAGCTCGCGCACCTGGTCCAAGAGCGCGTAGCCGTCGCTTTCAATCGCCCTGACATAAACGCTCCTCCTCTTCCCGCCCTCTGACTTTCTTTTTTCAAGATCGACAGCCATTGATCTTACCTCCTTTGGAAAATCGTGAAACGTAAAAGGTGAAACGTGAATGGGGGCTCCGATTCACTTTTCCCTTTTCACTTTTTACTTTTCACTTCACTTGTTCTTTGCCCTGTTTACTTTCCCCTCTTCACTTTTTACTTCTTCTTAGTTTGCCAGAATCCTTTTCACCCTATCGATGACCTGCGGGGGCTGGTCCATGACCTCTTTTGTCAAAGCATCCAGCTCCTCGCCGGTCGAAGGTCCCATTTCCAGTCTCCCCTTCGCGGCTTCCGCCACAAGCTCCGGGTCTTTCATCGCTTTCACGTGGGCCGCGCGTAACATCTTTACACGCTCCGATGGAGTGCCGGGGGGAAGAAAAAGCGGGCTGCCGAATTCGGACGCTGCCAGCATAACGTGGGCGAAGCGGCGACTTATCTCAGGTGTCTTGTATTGATCCATGAGCTCATGAATTGAGGGCACGTCGGGCGCTCTGGGATCGCGCGTCTTTGCGGTTTGCAGGAGCAACCGGACGAATCCCTTCTTGCGCCAACCGATGAAAGGTTCTCGTCCGAAGTAAGGATCGATACTCATCAGCCGGCAAATGACTTCTCCTCGCTCCACAGCGATATCGATTTCGGCTCCGCCGGGATAACCCAGGACCGTATTGATTTTCCCGCCCAGGGTTTCCTCGACGACCCGCGCCAGCATGTAATCCGTGCTGGCAGTCCCGGTTGCCCCGCATTTCGGCGCTTCCTTGCTCTTGATGACATCGCCTATCGACTGATAAGGAGCATCGGCTCGCATATAGAATACCATGTGTCTTTTATCTTGCGTTCCAATCCAGTGGAATTTTCGCACATCAAACTGGACCTCCTTGCGTCCAACGAGCTGATCTTGATAGATGGAAGCGCTGGGCATGCCAAGGATGAGCCCGTCGGGTTTCGCGACGCTATAGACATAATTTGTTGCTACTACGGAGCCGGCGCCGGGCATATTCTGAACGATGATCTCGGGATTTCCCGGAATATACTTCCCGATGTATCGCGCGACCATGCGCGCCCATCGGTCATAAAAACCCGCGGGAGTGAAGCCCACAACGATCCGAATCGTCTTGCCCTTGTAAAATTCGGCCTGAGCTTGAGCATCAACGCTCACCCACGGGCTCAACGCAACCGGAAGCAAGAGCAAAAGAGAAACGGCCATGATCTTTAGCTGTTTCATCGCGAACCTCCCCCTATGATTGAGAAAGCGACGACGATGCTTCGAGTCGTGAGTCGATACGTTGGTTTGCGCGGCATAGATAACGGTTCTTTATCCGGTAAACTTCCAAGCTGTCAAGAGAAACGAAAGCGTCGGAGGCGGCTGCGACGCGATTTCTCAAGGTCTGCTTCCCACTTCACCTGGCCACCCAGCTTGACAATTTCTTTTCGCTTGGCGCCTTTTAGAAGCGTCCTTTAAGGCGAGATGGACAAGCTCCCGCTTGGATCTACCCACTTGAAGATCTTCAGACTGCCCCTGACAGGCCGTTCATCCAGATCGATGGTAGTTGTTCTTCTTGCGCCCACGTAATACCCTCGAACAGTAGCCAGGCGGACGACGGAGAGGAGTGGCGGTGTGCTTGTAGGGATCAAGCGGGCGGTCTTGGCCGGCCGCGAGAGCTACTACTTCTTCGTTTCCTCAAAGAGGGCGCTGTAGGAGAAAAATGACTATCGTCAGCGGGATGCCAGACCAAGAAATCTACAATGTCCCCATTTAGCCCCGGTGCGACGATCGATGCTCTTCTCGAGGCGGTGGTGTTCGCCGAGCGGTCGGAGGTATTCGAATCGGTATGGTTCGGCGACAGTCTGATTCACAAGCCACGGCTGGAATCTATCGTCATGCTCAGCGCTGCCGCGGCGTTAACGCGAAAGGCGCGATTGGGCGTGATCTGCATGGCTAGCTTTCCCGTGCGCCATCCCGCCCTGCTCGCGATTCAATGGGCCAGCCTGGATCAAATTTCCAAAGGCAGATCGATTCTGGGAGTTTGCATCGGCGGGGGCCATGCCGGCGAAATGCGGGCATTCGGCAGCAAAAAAGAAGAGCGGGTCGGAAGATTGGTGGAGGGTATCAGGCTCATACGGCGGATCTGGGCGGAGGAGACGGTGGATCATCACGGCAAATACTACACTTTGGAAGGATGCCGGGTCGTGCCCAAGCCGGTTCAGGCACCTTGCCCGATTTGGATCGCCGTCACCCCCGATCGCGCGGTGGTGGGCGACAAAGGCATCGAAAGGGCGATGAGACGCGTGGCGACGCTGGCGGATGGCTATATCACCATGGCGGTGCCCGGCGATGAGTTTTGCCGGCGTCTCAACCTGATCGAAGAGTTTGCCCGGGAAGAGGGGCGGGATCTCAGCCGCTTTGAAGTCGCGATCCACGGGATGGTGAACATCAACGATGATTGCCGCGCGGCATACGATGAAGCCAAGGACTATTTCAACCACTACTACGCGCCGGGCTATCCTTCCGAGGAGCTAATCAAGATCTGGCTGGCCCACGGGCCGCCAGAGGAATGCGCCCGATTGATCCAGGAGTGGCTCGACATGGGAATCACGACGCCGGTTTTGCGCTTCACGTCGCGCCACCAGCTCGCACAGATGAAGCGATTCATTCGAGACGTGTTGCCGCTGTTGCGGTTGAAGAAAGCGTCCAACGGTTCTACCACGCCGACAACTGCGTAGCCGTTCAAAGACATCTTCGAAAAAAAGAGGCGAGCGTGATTGTGAGTCATGAGGTCAGTTGCCGGATCTTTTTGATTCTTTACCAACGGAGCAGGCCCGGCGGGAGTTTTAACACGAGCTGGAGACGATCCGCGCTCTCTGTTTGAAGCTCTTAGTTAGGTGAAATGCGATCGCGAGGACTTGCTGACCGCGCCGTGGCATAGGACTTGAACCCGTCTCTGAAAACGACTGAAGGCTGCACTCGTCCAGTTCACGCGGTTTACTCAGGACCGGTCTCAGAATCCTGTCGTTTCACTCTGGCACCACCGTGTTTTGCTGACCTAATGTCTGAAAGAGACCGGCGCACTATTTTGCTTACCGAGGCCTTGGACATGTGCATAAGCTTCGAAATCTCCACTTGCCGAACGTTTAATTCGTTGTGTAATCTCCAAATAAGCTCGTGCTTTTCTATCGCCGGTGTTCCCACTGCTGGATTGCTTTGCCATTGCTGTATTAAGCCGTCGACATGGCTATAGATCTGATCCAGGCGGGTTTCCATACGGGCAAACCCATCGCGCACTTCCTTCATAATTGCAGCGTCGCTGGCGTGAAGTGATCGAAGGCGCCTCTCAACTGCTTCGACTCGTGAGTCAGTAGTTGGTTTGCGCGTCATAGATAACGGTTCTTTATCCGGTAAGCGGCCAAACTGTCAAGAGAAAACAAACGGATCGGGAGCCTCCAATTGTCCGATCTTTTTAAAAATTTGTAATTGACAGCTGGAAATAATAAGCAATAATAA
>JACQUW010000415.1 GCA_016210115.1 Deltaproteobacteria bacterium
GAAATCGGCGCGATCACCGAGTTGGCGACCTTTACGGATAACTGTCCTGCGGTTCTCTTCGACTCGATCAAAGGGTACCCGAAGGGCAGCCGAATACTCACGAATTTCATCACGAACCGATTCCGCGAACGGCTGATTCATGGCGTATCGATGGAGCTGAGCGACCGGGAGGCTGTGAGGTACTGGAAGGAAAGAATGAAGCAGTTTGAGCCCCTTCCTCCGGTCGAGGTGAAATCCGGCCCGGTCACCGAGAATGTGCTCTTGGACAAAGATGTGGACCTACTGAAGCTGCCGTGGCCCCAATGGCATGAACGCGACGGCGGCAAGTACATGTGCGCGACGTCGGTTGTAACTCGGGATCCCGATAGCGGCTACCTGAACGTGGGCTCTTACAGGTTCATGCTGGTAAATCAGAACACCATTGTGGCTCATATTGGGTCCGGCCACGACGGGGATGTGATTCGAAAGAAATACTGGGCTATGGGCAAACCCTGCCCTGCGGCTATATCCCTTGGACAGGAACCCGCTTTGTTGGTGGCGGCCGGGACTATTCTTCCATGGGGCATATCGGAATACGATTTCGCCGGATGGCTGCGCCAATCCCCGGTCGAGGTTACCAGGGGCGTCTACACGGATCTGCCTGTGCCCGCAACGGCAGAGGTCGTCTTCGAAGGCGACATGCTGCCGCCGGAAGAGGCAATGGAGATCGAAGGTCCCTTCGGCGAATTCTCCGGTTACTACGGCGGAAACGCCCGTCCCGCGCCTGCCATGAAAATCAGAAGCATGCTCTTCAGATCCAATCCTGTGACCCTGGGTGCCCCGCCTTTTCTCGGCGCGAGTCGCGGAACCCTCTCGTCCAGAGCGATTATCGTCTGGAATGAGCTCGAAGCTTTGGGGATTCCCAATATCATGGGCGTGAGCAAGAACTACGGCGTCACGGTGATCTCTATCAAACAGGCTTATCCGGGCCACGTGATGAGGGCGGCTCATGGCGCATTGGGAGGAACGGCTGCCTATCACGGCCGTTTCGTCATTGTCGTCGACGACGATATTGATCCTTACAATTGGGAAGACGTGATGTGGGCGCTGGCAACCCGGTGCGATCCCGAAACGTCGATCGATATCTGCCGCAAGATCTGGAGCATCAGGATCGACCCTCGTCTGGCTAAAGACAAAAAAGAAGCAGGCGACTATACAAGCTCAATCGCGATCATCGACGCGTGCAAGCCTTACCACTGGATGAATGACTATCCGCCGACAACCAAGATCAGCGAGGAACTTCTCAAAAAAACCGATGAAAAATGGGGGCGGTTGCTGAGGGGATAAGAGGTCTTGACCGGCGGAACTGCGGAGGTTCCGCTTTTTCCAGAAGAGAAATCCAGGCTTGATAGAATCAGGAGACGTTTAATCACGGCTACAGAAATCATGGAAACCGTTCAGCGCCCACCCCTTGGAAACGCGGTCCCCAGGAAAGAGACGAGCCGCTTTGTCGCAGGGAAAGGCACCTACGTCGACGATATCCTCCTCCCGGGGACTCTCTATGCGGCCTTTGTCCGAAGCCCCTACGCGCATGCCAGGATACAAACCATAAATTCTGACGCGGCTCTTTCCATGCCGGGTGTGCGCGCGGTCTTTACAGGCAGGGATCTAGTGGGAAAGCTGCGCCCTTTAAAGGCTGGCGGCAGTCCCATTGTGCGCGAGGTGCAGTACTATCCTTTGGCGTTACACAAAACGAAATATTTCGGAGAGCCGGTCGCCGCTGTGATTGCCGATAGCCGGTACCTTGCGGAAGACGCCATCGAGACGATAGCGGTGGACTACGATCCCTTGCCCGCAGTCGTGGACGCGGAGCAGGCGTTGGCTTCCGGAGCCACGCGGGTTCATGACGAGCTCAAGAGCAATATGGTTCTTGAATACCATTTCTCCACGGCCGGGATCGAACAGATCTTCGAGAAAGCGGACCGCGTGTTTTCTGAGAGGATCCGCAGCCAGAGACTCTCCGCCTGCCCAATAGAACCGCGGGCTTACCTCGCCGACTGGAATTCAGAGTCGGGTCAGTTGACGTTTTGGTCGACGACCGCAAACCCGCACGGTCTCAAGTCTCGCCTCGCGGATTTTCTCGGGCTTCACGAAAATAACGTCAGAGTGATTGCTCCCGACGTAGGGGGCTCCTTCGGCGCGAAAGTGGTCACTTATCAAGAGGAGTTTTTGCTCCCTTACCTTTCCATGCGTCTGGGACGGCCCGTCAAGTGGTGTGAAACAAGAGTGGAGCACCTCAGGAACGCCCGCCATGGGAGAGATCAAATCCACTATATTCAGCTAGCCGTGAAAACAGACGGCACGGTGCTGGCCATCAAAGACAAAATTATCGGCGATCTCGGCGCCAGCTACTCCGTGGATCCTTCCATGATGGCCAGCACACTCTATATCCCTGCGGTCTATGACGTTCAGAACTATGCCGTGGATTCTTACGGAGTCGCCACCAACAAAACCACGCACGGTCCGGTAAGAGGGATCGGCAAGGCCGATGCTTCTTACGTCATCGAAAGGATGATGGATATCGTCGCGCGCGGGCTGGGAATGGATCCGGTCGACATTCGACAAAAAAATCTGATCCCGGCGGAAGCTTTTCCGTATCGCAGCGTCACGGGCGCGCTCTACGACAGCGGTCAATATCACCTCTGCCTCAATCGAACGGTGGAGGCCGCCGGCTATCAGGAGCTCCGCCAAGAGCAGAAACGATTGAGAGACGAGGGAGTCTATCGCGGGATCGGCGTAGCGTTCGTTATGGAACCCACCAGCTCGAGCCGTATCCAGGACCCCAGAGGCTATGCATCATGCCGGGTGCGCATCGAACCGTCCGGCGCCATGAACGTATTTTCGAGCATGGGCGAACAGGGGCAGGGCCACGAGACCACCCTTGCCCAAATCGTCGCGAGTCACTTAGGAACGAGCGCGGAAAAGGTTCACGTGATCCACGGGGATACCAGCTTGACTCCGTATGGCTTCGGAACCGCGAGCAGCCGCTCTTCGGTCGTCTTGATGCCCGCCGCATGGATTGCCGGCGCCAAGGTAAGGGAAAAAGTCCTGGCGATTGCTTCCCGCAAACTAAAAATTCCCCCGCAGGAATTGGAACTCCAGGAAGGAAAAATCTATGTCCGCGAAAACCCGGATCGCAATATTGAGCTCGCCGAGATCGTGCGAGTCGCGTACCGGGCGATACACCAGCTGCCGGAAAACATGGAACCTGAGCTTGAGGCGACCGGGTATTTCGTAAGTCCGAACATCGATTACGAGCCGGACGAACTTGGCCGGATGAACACCTTCTCCAGCTATCCCTACGCCGCCGTGGTGGCCGTCGTGGACGTGGATGTCGAGACCGGTTTCGTAAAGATTGTCAAATACTTTACCGTCCATGACTGCGGCAACATGATCAACCCGCGCATTGTGGAGACCCAGCACTACGGGTCGATCATCCAGGGTCTCGGGGCAACTTTTTATGAGGAGCTGCGCTACGACGATGAAGGTCGTCTCCTCACCTCGACTTTTATGGACTATTCTCTTCCGTCCGTAGCGGAAGTCCCGGATATCCATCTGGGGCACCTCGTGACACCCAACCCCTTCACGCCACTGGGCGCGAAAGGGGCAGGCGAGACAGGTATGCTGGGACCTCCGCCCGCTCTGTCCAGTGCCATCGAAGATGCCCTTTCCCCCTTGGGCGTGAAGCTTCGAGACACCCCTCTGACCCCGGAAAAAATCTTGCACTTGATCGCCTGCGCAAAAGAAGAAGAGGCATCAAATGGCTCATAAAGTTACGGTGAGGATCAACGGCTCCCGGTATCAAGCTGAAGTCGAGCCCAGAACTCTGCTGGTGCACATGCTCAGAGACACCCTGCGGTTGACCGGCACTCATGTGGGATGCGTCGTCGGGCGATGCGGCGCTTGCACGGTCCTCTGGAACGATGTCCCTGTGAAATCCTGCATGGTATTCGCCATTCAGGTAGAAAACGATGAGATCGTCACGGTTGAAGGGTTGAAGGAAGGCAACGAGTTGCACCCGATCCAGAAAGCCTTTTGGAATCATGATGCCGTGGAATGCGGCTACTGTACTCCGGGCATGCTCATGGCGTCCTACGGGCTGCTGAAAAATGAAACAAATCCGACCGAAGAACAGATCAAGCGGGCCATCTCCGGAAATCTCTGCCGCTGCACCGGCTACCGCAATATTGTAGAGGCCATAAAGGATGCGGCGGCGCGCATGCGGGCGGGTGAAGCCGGATCGGCAAAGCAGGCCGTCTGAATCAAAGGGATTTCCTATGGTAAGTATCCTGAAGCATTTTGCGATTGAGGGAGTCGAAATCATTCCATGCCGACTAAACGGACCGCGCGGGATCGTAAAGTCGTTCTTGATCTGCGGAGATGAGCGGCTGATCCTGGTGGATACCGGGTATTCTGACGCGGATGCCGACATCATCATGAAACGGATCGGCGCGATCGGCAGAAAACAGGAAGATTTGAACCTTTGCATTCTCACTCACTGCCATTCGGACCATGTGGGCGGCCTGAAAAAGCTAAGGGATTCACTGAACTTCCAGCTTTTCGCCCATGAGTTGGAGATCGAAGGCGTCAAGAGAATAGCGGGAGCCGACGTGGACGGCGTTTTCCGCGACGGTGATTCCTTAGTGGACTGCGGCGGCGTCAAGATCCTCCATATGCCGGGGCATACCAAAGGGAGCATCAGTCTTTACCTCCCTCGAATAAAAACTCTGATAGCAGGAGACACGGTGTTCAGCGCGGGCGAGCATTTGATCGTTTCTCCGGCTTATCTCTCTGATGATCCGGAACGAGCGGAACAGTCGGTGCAGTCTCTGCTTCAGATGAATCTGGACATTGAACGGGTGCTCGTAGGGCACGGTGACGATGTTTACGAGGATGGTAGCGCAAGACTCGGAAGGATTTTGTTGGCAAAGAGGAACTTCTGAGTCTGTTGGGCTTTGCATGGAAGCGTTTCCTTTACCCTTTCGTTCGGCGTTCAGAAACAGCAGGTAAATCTGCAAAGAGTCAGCGAGCTGAATTAAAGTTCTGTCCAGCTGGATTTCACGGGCGTCCGCACACCCGAAAGGAGATTTCACCATGGCTAAGCGAGTGGTTTTTTTTGTTGTGCTCTTATTGCTCGCATCTCAGGCGGTTCTATATGCGCAGCCTTCAAAGAAGATCCGGATCTCGACGCGGGGTCTCGGATTATCCGTGCTCCCCTACATGATCGGCCAAAGATTGGGTTTCTATCGAGCGGAGGGCCTCGATGCCGAGACGATCGTCACCCGGGGGACAGTGGCGATTCAGACGCTGATCGCGAGCAGCGTGGATTACACGAACGCGCTGCCGATCCCGGCAATCCTCCGAGGCATTCCTTTAAAGGTATTGACGGTCATTTCCGATAAGCCGTCCCATTACATCGTCGGCTCGCCTAAGATGACGAATCTGAAGCAGCTTATCGGAAAAACAATCGGCATCTCCGATTTTTCCGGAAATTCATACCTGATTTTGCGCGACGTTCTCCAGAAGGCCGGGATTCCTATTGAACAGGTACAGCTCAGGCCGATTGGTGAGGGCAGCGTGCGCATGATGGCGGTGCTCACAGGCGTGGTGGACGCTTCCATTCTTTCTCCTGAAGAGACCATAGAGGCCCAGGCGAAAGGTTGCCGGGTTCTGGCTTACTCGGGCGATTACATCTCCTCGCTCGTCACCAGTCTCGTAACGTCGGATGCCAAGATCAAGACCGTTCCCGAGGAGGTCCACAAGACGGTGAAGGCCACGATCAAGGCGCAGCTTTTCATCTTTCTCCATCCCGAGGAGGCCGCCAAATTTCTTATGGAAAACCTGGGGACCTCCGATGTCCGCCTCGCAAGAAACATTTTGGAAGAACTCTCCAAGCGGGCATCTGACTTGGCGCGCAGAGGAGTCGCCAACGAGGAGGCGATGCGAAGCAACGTAGATCGCGTCGTGCAGCAACTGCAACTGACCGGGGCTATGCCCAAATCCAAAGAGATTACCCTGGATCAGGTTTATGACTTCTCTTTTGCTAAACGTGCTTACGAAGAAATTTCAGCCGAAGGTTGGGATCCACGGAAGTACGGTTACAGTAAGAAAAATTGATGCGGCGCGCCTCTGGGAACCAGATCGGAAGAGATCGGCAAACCCTTCGAGCAACGCTCAAGGCAACCTTGCTCGTTAGAAGCACCGAGGAGGCGCCAAATCGGGCCTAATGCGGAAGCGCCGATGGTTGAAATCCGCTTCGGGCACAGATTGACGAAGAAAAGGTAGGAATAAAATTGTGTATCCGGCATCTTTTGAATATTTGATTCCCAAGGACCTGAAAGACGCGACCGCACTTCTTGGCCGCTATGGAAACACGGCAAAGCTCCTCGCCGGCGGCCAGAGTTTGGTGCCGATGATGAAACTGCGCCTGGCGCGGCCGAAATATCTGATTGACCTTAACCGGCTTCCCGGTTTGAGCTATATCAAAGAAAGTAACGGTTTCGTCCATTGCGGAGCCATGACGCGCCACTTTGTATTCGAGAAGTCGCCGCTCATCAATGAGAAATTGCCCCTGATCGCTGAAGCCGCAACGCACATCGCAGATGCCCAGGTCAGAAACCGCGGAACTCTAGGAGGAGCGCTCGCGCAGGCAGACCCGTCGGGCGATTGGGGGCCTGTCATTTTGGCCTTGAATGCTCGATTGAAATGTGTGGGGCTCGAAGGGGAGCGCGTGATCGAAGCAAAGGATTTCTTCAGTTTCGCTTACACGACGGCCCTTCAGGATAACGAGATTTTGGCCGAAGTTGCTTTCCCTTTGCAAGAAAAAGCCACGTGCGGTGTTTTTCTGAAGCTGGAGAAAGTCTCAGGGGATTTCGCGATTGTAAGCGTCGCTCTGCAACTGGGAGTGGATCAGAATAACGTTTGCCGCGCAATTGGAATCGGCCTCGGAGGGGCAGGAATAACCCCGATCAAGCCTGACAGCGTTGAACACTTCCTGCTGGGGAAACCCATGACGGCCGACCTCATTGAGCAGGCGGCGCGTATGATTTCCGAACAAGCCAGCCCAATCGATGATCTCAAAGGCTCCGCCGACTACAAGAAGAAAGTTCTCAAAGTCCTCTTCAACCGAGCTGTAGCAACCGCGCTTCAAAAACCGCAGTAAGAATTGATTGTGACACTGGCCTATGGTCCAGCGAATCTACCGAGTAGAGTTTGAGACCGACACCAAAACTAAACAGGTTACCGCTAAGCTGCCAACCTTGAACCACACGGCGGATTTCGGCGCTACAGCGGAAACAGCTCTGGCCAATCTCAGGAGATTAGCAACTGGTCTGATTGAAATCCTTCTGGACGAAGGGAAAGAAATCCCGCCGAGTGACAAGACTGAAAAGGGAGGAGTCTTTTTGTCGCTCTCATCTCAATAGACGCAAAACCGGGAGCCAAGGAGAAAAGGGCGCGAAAATAGGTGGCTGCCCAGTTGGGATTGTCTCCCGAGGAGTTCAACGAACTCTAACTCTCTTTGGCCCGCTAAAAAGGCGAACATAGGCGAAGGAATGCCTCAAAAGTAGTGGCGCGGGCTGTGTTAGCAGTGGTCTCCGTGCACCTCGGAAAGGGTCCCCTTTTCAGCGAATGAGCGTGACAGCCCCCGGCAATTTTGTGTCCATGGGTTTCACTTTATTGTGGCTATTTGTCCCCAGCGCTGTAGAGAAATCAGGGGTTTAGCTTCTGGCATAGCGCTTGCTTGGAGGGACAGTAAGTATGGCCCCTAAACTACTTGACCTGGCGGGTAAACAAGCAACCAATGAATTAACTAAACTGGCTGCCGGTTCCGATCCGTTTGGTAATCACAGTAACCGAGTGGAGCTATGCATTCCTGATTGGAGGCAGCAAGAAGGAGGAACGCCAATGCTTATGGAAGGGCATAATCACGCGCCCGACAGAAGGATTCGGAGGCATTGCCGTGGAGGGTAGAGTCTGGGCCTACTCCGGGGACCTGTTCAAGGACGTGGATGATTTGACATCGGATATTATTGACTCAATTGGGAAAGGCAAACCGGGCGAACTATCTTTGTTTCAGACCCATCATATCCGTTTGAATGTTGACTTGTATGTGCCCGAAAATGTTTATCCTGAGCTTCACAAAGGTTTCCTTTCTACGTTAGCATGCGGTGACCGCGCGAGCTTGTTGCTTCATTTATACCTGAAAGAACATGCCCAAGCCGACCCCGACCCGACAGACCCCGATCTGATATCGGGCTATTTCAAAAGTCTCAAAAGGCAAACGATAAGAGCTTTCAGAGTCTTTGTTGAAGGACGGTCAAGATGAAGAGGAGGAAGCAGAGGAAAAAGCGGTAAATGAGTCTGATATGCAGCCGACAATTGAACTTGAAGAGGCAAACGGATCAATGGTGAGGACCGCTGAGTTAGAGAAAAAGGCTTGGTATCGTTTTTTCAAACTCTGCTATGTGTTCGCCTACGTTGTTTCGGTGTGCGTTGTGCTGTTAATTTCCTACTTCGATTTTCCCACAGAATATATAGACAGCACTAGTTCCATAATTCTGTGTGAGAATGGCAAGAGATACCTGGCAACGGCAAACTCTATTTATCCCACCAGTACGGAGCTAGACTCCGACGATGACCAAAAGGCCAGATGGCTTTGCTTTGACATAGTAGGAAGCGTGACCTTCATACCAGACGAACCGCCTAGGAATTACACTTTCATTCCGGTGAAAACTACCCGAGGAAGCTATCAACCATTATTCTGGGGCCTAGGGATAGTTATATTTCTAGGAGAAATTATCCGCCGTTCTTTTCTTTACGTTGTCGTTGGCAGACCTTTTTCAGCGGGCGGCTTTCACCTACACGTAAAAAAAATGAAACCGGCTAGTCTCCTCCCGCCTTGCGCGGCCGCCTCTCAAGCTTGACCTTTCTCCCCGAAAACCCCCTGCTCTTCCTTGCCAAGTTCTTTCCAAATCTCTTTCAGAGGGATTTTTTCCTTCGCCTGCTTGAGCCAACGCTCAACCACCGGCCAGCCTCTTACCTTTCTCAGTATAGGGCGGAGCGTTGAAAGTTCTCCCTCTGTGTGGTGGTGCTTCGCTGCTAGCTGCAGGAAGTGTGAAAATTTCTCAAGGGCCTTACGTTCGGCTTCCCTGGCTTTATGTTCGGCTTCGTTGTTTTTTCTATCTTCCTCCTGTCGCTTTCGCTGTCCGGATTTCCAGACGCGCCTCTCCCTAGCGCTCTTACGGTCCGCCGCGTACATACAGCCATGCCCACAGTATGCATCCCGCTTGAGATCCGAGGTGATAAAAAATTTCCGACACTCTTGCCACTGGCACCTTTTGAAATAATTGAATTGCCCCGTCTGGAGGGCGGAGATAATAACTGTACAAAGATATTGCTTCGGAGGGACTGAGCCGTCAAAAACCATTCGGACAATCCATTTCTCTTTCCCAATCCTCAAGACCCCTTGATCTGGCCCAATCCTGTATGCAGGATTTTTTCCGAACACCCCGACTTCGACGTTTTCTCCTGCCCATAGGCCCCAAAGAGGTTTAGGTCCTACGTCGTTAATCTTGTCGATCAACTTTGTAAGAAGCTGGTCAACTTTCGCTCTAGGAGCAAAGAGGGCGGCAAGATCCTTGAGTAGCTCATCCCGAACTGTCCAAGCCTCCTCTAACCATCCACTGTCGAACCTCTGAGCTTCCACCCCCATGACTTGATCCAACTCTTCTTGAAAGGCCAAACAAGAATCGGAGTTCAGGAGGCAAACAAGTAGCTCCAAATCCCCGTCCGATGGGTGCGCTTTTTTCTTCTTCGTCTTCCCTGATTTTCTTCTTGTAGATTGCATGAATTCGACTATTCGGCACAGCCCCCCATCTTATTCGTTAAGGCACATTCTAGGCCTAATCGGAACCGATGAATAGATTAAACGAGAAGGGGAGTAAAGTTCAATTGCAGGTTGGAGTATCAGATACCGCCCCCCATCTTATTCGTTCCGAGAAAGCATTCCTTACTTGATAACTGATCCTTACATTAATTTTAGGGAGAGAAGAAAACAATCTGGGACAGGACGGAAAGGAGCTGAACGCAATGCCGAGTAAAATAGCCGACGTGTCGCCGTTAAAGCTAGTCTCTCACACGGGGGAAATTAAAAACGAGGAGGCCCCGGAAAACTTCTTAGTCAGCGAGCGCGTTAATATGCCTTTGAAGGAACCCGAAATGATCTTCCCCGACCTATGGCCAGCCCGGACAATAGCACTCTTTACCGGAGACGGGGGGATAGGTAAGACCCATTGGACTCTTCAGCTTTTGGTGCTTCTCGCATCAGGCGGGAGGATTGACGGAACCCCGTTCCAAGCTTCCGCTCCTCGCCCTGTTGTCTACATCAGCCAGGAGGATGAAGGGCACTTCCTTCTTGGCGAGCTTTTCGGCCAGCACCCGAATGTGGTGGCGGAGGGTCGGGCCTTGCAATCCCACATTGCCGCAAAAGTTAACAGGATGCCTAGCGTCTCAGATCTCTATTTCAACCTGGAGCCCGTGATTCTACGCTGGAGGCCGTAATGATGATCACACAGTTCCTTTTTAAAGGTCCCGTAAGAGTATTTGGCTTTTTCTACTCCGGACCCCCATGGGTTTTTCTTCTGGTGGTCCTCTTGTTAGCACTTTTGCTCATCAGGGTTTTGTCGTAATCAATTCGGTCGTCGGTGGACAAGCTGATGGGAACGCGCTGGTTCCCGATCCCGGCGTGAACGTCCACGGGTAGCCTCTCCCTATTCTTGAGTCTTGAAATTCAGATCTGAAAGGGTTCCAGCAAAATTCCTTGCTGCTCCCGGATGGCTTTAACCGTGGGTACATTATGGTTGGCAAACTAAATAGTTCATCTTATGATGCCTTCGAGCATCTTTATCACGGTCTATTCAGTCGGGAAAGCGACGTTCGCAATGCTTACAGGCTATTTTGATGACAGTGGCACCAGTCCGACCAATAGAGTGGCTGTTGTAGCAGGATGCTTAGGATCGGTGCGGCAGTGGGAGCGTTTCAACGAACGATGGAAGTCGTTGTTGGCTTACTACAAGATTAGCAAAGTTCACCGTGCCGAATTGGAAGGTTTTAAGGGCGAGTTTTCCGAAGAAAGAGGTTGGAATCCCGACCGCCGACAAAAATTTCTCCAGAGAGTACATTCGATTATTAAGAGCTGTACGTATATCGGCGTCGGTTTTGCCGTAACGAAAGCGGACTTTGAACAGATTATACCTCCGGACGTAGTGAAGGAAATCGGAGGTGTGTACGGGTGGTGCGCTCATAATTGTCTCATCCAAATAGAAAAATGGTCCGATGCTCACAATCAGCAAGACCCAATCCAGTACATCTTTGAAGCTGGAACACACGGGGCCGGCCAAGTTGGGAAGATGTTGGGGAAACTATACGCCGACCCCGCTTATCGTCAGATGCTCCGCATTAAGGGATGGTCTTTCCAGGGCAAAGATCTGCTGCCTCTGCAAGCTGCTGATGTCGTAGCCTACGAATGTTATAAACATTGTGAGAATCAAATACTTGATAAAGGTAAGCGCCCCATACGGAAGTCTGCAGAAGATTTATTTCGCTTACACGACACAGATTACTTCTGGTTTTCGGGTAAAGAACACTTACAGCTTTGGCTTGATGAACGGAACAGAGGATTGGAAGCGTCTCAACCATTCAAGGGATTGGGGCGAAAGACGGAGTAGAGAATCACCGGAGGGATTCGACTCATGGCCACTGAACTTAGTCAATGCAAACCGTTGGTGATCCGGGTAACTGAGTGGAACTATGCATTCCTCATTGGAGGGAGCACGGAGCGACGCCAATTTGAATGGAAGGGAATAGTCACACACCCGGAAAACGGATTTGGAGGCATTGCTGTAAAGGGTAGTGTCTATGCCTACCCTGCTTCCGGGGACCCGTTCAAGGACTCTGCCGTGCCAGTAGAGTCGATTTTGAAAGGTGAACAGGGTGACGTAGGTTTGTTTTTGTCTCGGGACGGCTCTTATAGCAGGTTGAATGTCGGAACCTGTCAATAGAATGAGACACGCCCGATCGATAAATTAGACTCCAAGATCTCCTTGTTCTTCACCCATCTGATTTTTCACCCCTAGCCATACCCTCACCCAATGGCTGATCGTTCGTTATAGGGCATTTATGGAAGCCATTTTTTTGCTCGATCCCCGCGATGAACGAAATCAGCGCCGCCGAGCTCTCGGGCCGCGGCATTTCTCTGGGCTTATTAATCCATGCCGCAACCGGTAACAGAGCGGGCTTGGGCAGGCCTCGCACAAAGCGCTGCGGATTTCTATCGTAGGCCTGCTGGAGCACCGCCGCCCGTTGCTCGCGTCGTTTTTCTGCCCGCCCATAATGAACCTCGTACGGGATCAGGTATCCCAAAC
>JACQUW010000071.1 GCA_016210115.1 Deltaproteobacteria bacterium
GCGGAAAAGCGAGTTCTGCATCTCCTGGACGATGCCGGCCAGCCGCGCCTGGATGACTTGTAAAGTGATGGGATCGACTTGAGTCATAAACCAATCAGCAGGCAGAAGGCAGGAAGCAGCAGGCAGAGGAAAAGGGCGCCGGTTTTGCTGCTTGCTGCCGGCTGCCTACTGTTTCTCCCGCACCATCAAATTCCGATATCCGTCCACCGTCGCTTCCTGCTCCGGATGGATCACGGTTGTCGTATCCATCTGTTCGATCACGGCCGGTCCTACAATGCGGTGTTCCGGTTCCAAAAGCTCCCTCGCGTAGATCCGGCAATTCAGCGTACCGTGTTCCTTGCCGAAGAAGATTTCTCTTTCTCCGATCTGGGCAGCCTCGACTTTCCTGCCCGTCGGTGTGACGGGGGAAAGCTTGGCTTGCGGCACGAGCCCCACGGAAATCAGGCGGAGACTCACCAGCTCCACCGGCTCGGTTTCCGCTTTGTGGCCGTGGGCCTGCTCATGCTGGCGGTCGAATCGCTCGCGCATGAGATCCAAATCGGCGGGCGCAAGCGGAGGCATGAGTGAAGGGACCGTGAGCTCATATCCTTGACCCGCATAGCGCAAGTCGAGAAAAGGATTCAGCGCCATCTCCTGATCGGCAAATCCTTCCAAGCGCAGGTCCGTTCTGGCCCGTTCCACAAGCTGTGCAAACAAACGGTTCACCTCGTCAACGTCAAGCTCTTTGAGAGGCGCGAGTTTGGAGCGCACGTAATCATGCTTCACGTCTGACATGAGGAGCCCAAGGGCCGAAGTGACCCCAGGCGCCAGGGGAATTAACAACGAGGGAATTCCCAACTCGAGGGTGATCCTGCCCGCGTGCATGGGCCCGCCACCGCCAAAGGCCACCAGCGTGAAGTCCCGGATGTCATACCCGCGTTGGGAGGAGACCGCTTTGATCGCTTCCTCCATTTTGACATTGATGATTTTAAGGATGCCTTCGGCAGCCTCCAACAGGTTTAATCCCAACGGCTGCGCAATTTTTTTCTCCAGGAGCCTTTCCGCCTTACTCTTGTTGAGCTTCATCCTGCCGCCGAGGAAATGGTCCGGGTGCAGCACGCCCAGCGCCAGGTTGGCATCCGTGATGGTGACTTCTTCGCCGCCGTAGTCGTAGCAGATCGGGCCGGGATCGGCGCCCGCGCTGTCCGGTCCAACCTGCAATCCACCCACTGGATCGATGCGAGCGATGGTTCCGCCGCCTGCGCTGACCGTGTGAATGTCCAGCATCGGAAGGCTTATGGGCCGCTGATTGATTTTTCCCTGGGTGGTGATGACCGGATTTCCCTCATGGATGAGAGCAACATCGCAGCTTGTACCCCCCATATCGAAGGTGATGATGTTGTTGATACCGGCCCTCTGGCTGATGCCCATCGAGGCGATGACGCCACCCGCGGGTCCGGAAAGAACCGTCGCGACGGGTTTTTTGGCCGCTCCTTCAAAGGTCGACACACCGCCGTTCGATTGCATGATGTAAAGTTTCGGAGTCGTCACGCCGATCTCTCTCATCCTGCCCTCGAGGCGACTCAGATAGCTCGCCATGACTGGAGCGATATAGGCATTAATAACGGTGGTGCTCATGCGGTAGAATTCACGGATTTGCGGCAGAACCTCGCATGACAGGGAAAGCCGCGCTTGGGGAAATTCTTTTTCGGCGATTTCTTTGATCTTAAGCTCGTGATCCGGGTTTAAAAACGAAAACAGGAAACAGACGGCGATTGACTCGACCTGTTTCCTCTTGAGACTTCTTATCGCCTGCAGCGAAGCTTCGACATCAATGGGTCTAAGCGCCTGTCCACGAAAATCGACCCGCTCGGGTATCTCCTCCGTGTAGTAGGGCGGCGCCAGGAGCTTCGGCTTCTCGAAAAAGAGATCATAGGTTGCCGGACCATAACCGCGCGTCTGCTCCATCACCTCATAGATGCCGCGGAAGCCCTGCGTTACCAGGAGACCGGTTTTCGCCCCTTTCTCCTCCAGCAGCGCATTGGTTCCCACAGTCGTGCCATGGGAAAAAAAAGAAATATCCGCTGCCGCCGCTCCCCGATCGAGCAACTCCTTGATCCCTTTGAGAACCGCCTGAAAAGGCTCTTTGGGAGTGGAAGGAACCTTTGTGATGGTGATCTCTCCACTCTCCTCGTTGAAAAAAACAAAATCGGAGAAGGTTCCGCCGGTGTCTACGGTAACGCGATATTTCGCCATTGTGTGTCAGGCTGTAGCATTATTTTTTCTTCGGTTCAATGATATGCTTGGGCTCGATTTGGGAACTCTTCGACCAGGCGGCGGCTTTCAATCCGACGCCGGGGGCGCGAGGAAGAGGGCGGCGAAACTCCGCTGCGGGACGTTCCGAAGAGGCCGATCCGTTTTCAGGGTGTGCCAGGAGAGACGCGGGATCCTTTACAATCGATCACGACCAACGGAGAAGAAAGATGGCGCAGGATTTAAGAAGCTATCTGGAAGTGCTGAGAAAAAACGGTCTCGTTCTCGATATCGAGAAGGAAGTGGATCCTTTCACGAATCTCGCGGGAATCGCTTATCGAGCCGAGAACGAAACGGGTAAAGCCACCCTGTTTCATAACCTGAAGGGATTCCCCACACGGCGGGCGGTTAGTTATCTGTGCGGCAGCCGGGAAAAAATGGCTCTGGGGCTCAATACCACGAAAGCCAGGGCGCTTACGGAATTAGGCGGCCGCATCACCCGCGGGCTCGTCAAGCCCAAAATGGTAAAGGATGGGCCGGTCAAGGAGATCATTCTCAAGGGCAATGATGCTGATCTCAGCAAGATCCCAATCCACGTTCATTCGGAAAGCGACCGCGGAGTTCCGTTCATTGGCTCGGCCATGCAGACGGTCAAGGATCCTGAGACCGGCATCCAGAATATCGCTCTCCAGAGGGATCACATCAAAGGAAAAAGAAAGATGGGCATCTTCGTCCATCCTAAAAGACACACGGACATCGCGATGCAAAAATACTGGAAGGCCGGCAAGCCGATGCCCGTTGCGACGGTGATCGGGCACCACGCCGCCCACTACATCGCTTCAACCTGGACGACGAGTTATGATACGGACGAAATTGAGATCGCCGGCTCTTTGCTCGAGGAGCCCGTCGAAGTGCTCCCCTGCGAAACCATCGACATCCTGGTTCCGGCCCATGCCGAGATCGTCATCGAGGGAGAAATTCCCCCGAACTATCTGGAAGACGAAGGTCCTTTCTGCGAACATGCCGGACTGACGCACGGAACTTTGCAACAGCCGGTGATTCACGTCAAAGCGATCACGATGCGTCAGGACGCGATCTATTACGCGCTCCAGGGCGGCCAGCCGATTTCCGAATCGCAGCCTCTGGACGGCTTTCCGATGGAGCTTGTGCTCTACAACAGAATTAAAGATGTCGGCGGCTACATCGACGTGCGTGACGTCGTGGCGTTGCCTTACGCCGGCGGAAGCCACATCATCGTGGTCCAGATGGCGCCTCGCAAGGAGGGAGAGGTTAGAAGCGCGCTCATGGCTCTTCTCTCGAGCCCCTATCTCCATCCCAAAATCGGCATTGCCGTGGATGACGATGTGGACCCGCACAACGCTCAATCGATTTTTTGGGCGCTCTCCACTCGCGTTAATCCCAAGACCGATGTGCTGGTTATTCCTGACACTCTATGCCACACGGGAGATTTGACAGCGGAGCTGCTGCCGGACTACGGAGATAAGATGGGTTTCCGTCCTCGCCTCGGTTCCAAATTGCTCATTGACGCGACGAAGGGACCTTCGCGATGGCCGGCGGAGATGCGGGCCTATTTCGAACGCGTCTTTCCCAAAGGATACCACGATGTGAAGCTGGAGGACTTTTTGTGAGGGCGCGGTTTATCGCGCCCTCACCTCGGTGATGCTTGTAGCAAAGGAGAATATCAAATGCCTAAGGATATGCGGACCTTTATGGATCAGGTCGCGAAAGAGCGTCCCGGCGAAATACTGATGGTGGACGAAGAGGTAGATCCCAAATTTGAGATAACGGGCATCGCCTCGAAGCTGGCGAGCCAGGGCCGTTTCCCGGCTATTTTTTGCCGGAAAGTGAAAGGAACCCGGTTGCCCGTTGTGATCAATCTTACCGCCAGCTACGAGCGCCTCGCTCTAGCTGTTGGGACTTCGACCGAAAATATGGTTCCGGATTATGCCAATCGCCCCGCTGCGAAGATCCCGCCGAAAATTTCGGAGAAGTCGAACGCGCCGGTCAAAGAAATCATTCTTAAGGGCGGCGACGCTAAGATGTCCGTCTTGCCGGTTCCCACACATAATGAGTTCGATGCCGGCCCTTATATCACCGGGGATACTTTGATCTGCAAAGACCCTGATTCCGGCGCGCTGAATGCCGGCATGTATCGGATACAGGTGCAAAAGGAGCAGCAGTTGGGGGTTTGGATGTGGGATACGCATCACGGCGCTCATATTCGGCGGCGACACGAAGAGCTGGGCAAAGAGATGGACGTGGCGATCGCTATCGGACATCATCCCGCTTACATCATGGCCTGCGTTTCCACTCTGCCTGGCGTCGGCGGCGAATTCGATGAGGCCGGCGCGCTCTTGGGTGAGCCCCTGGAGGTGGTCCCGGCGGAAACGGTGGATTTACTTGTCCCTTCCCGGGCGGAGATTGTGATCGAGGGGAAAATTCCTCCCGGAGAGAGGGCCTTCGAAGGGCCTTTCGCTGAGTGGCCCGGGACCTATGTGGCGGAAGGCGAGAAACCCTTTATCAAAGTGACAGCGATTACCATGCGAAAGGACGCCATCTACTACGACGTTTTCAGCTCGAATCGCGAGCATACTGTTCTCGGCAGTCTTCCTCGCATGGGTGTGATTTATCGCACCGTCAAGCAATATGTGCCGGGAGTCAGGAACGTCAATATTCCAGTCCATTCCCGGATGTACTGCTTCATTTCGATCAAAAAAGAATCCGAAATGGATCCTAAAAGGGCGGCAATGGCGGCGCTCAACGTGGAGCCCTTCAATCTCAAGACCATCGTGGTCGTTGACGATGATATCAACGTTTTCAATGACGCCGAGGTCCTTTGGGCTATTGGAACCCGCTGCCATTTCGAGCGGGGACTGACTCTGATCCCTTCCATGGCGGGTCCCGGAGGACTGAACCCCGTGGGTTATGAGTTTCATCCCGACGGCTCGAAAACCCCGGTCATGATCTCCGCCCTGATTGTCGATGCGACCAAACCTGCGCCTCCCATCCCCTATCCGCCGACAGCGAAAGTGCCACAGGAGGTCCTTGATCGGCTGGACCCGGTCAGGATGCTCAAAGAGTTCAAGGGATTCGAAGGGTGATCCAATCAGACACCCTCACCTCAGTTCCCCCCGTCGAGGGAGAGGAGGTCAAACTGGGAGTCAGTTTTCGGAGGATAATCAAGGTCGAAGACCTCGCCCGCTCCGGCGGCGCACCCGAGACCGAAGACTAAGATAAAGTTCTCTAGCGCTTCTGCAAGCCGAGTATTATTGCACCTTCTGAAACGTGGTCTCAAATCCCCGCTTGGTTTTGCATTGAAGGGATCCCTCCACGTAATTGCAAAGATAAGTTGTTGTCTGCTGCGCCCTCGAAAAATACATCTGCAAAGTGACCTGATTACCAGTTATACTTCCGGTGATGGTCGGCCGGGCGGCAGCCAACTTTCCTCTGCGACCAATTTCGCCCTGGCCCGTGATTTCATTCTTGTTACTTACCTCCAGCCTCATCTGTATATTGTCACCTGCGGGAACCGGTCCTGACCATCGGCCATTGAGCCAACTGTAATCCGGCTCTGCGGACCTCTCCTGGGCCAGGCTGAGGGGACTTGTTGAGAGACATAGGATCACAAGAATACTGCCAAAAAAGAGTTGATAGGCTTTTGTCATCTTGATGCTCCTTTGCGCTAGCTATAGGTTGCGGATTGAAGGCCTCCCTACGTTCGGGAAAATTCCCCGTAAACGAACCCTCAAGCCAGATTATCATGGGCGGAGACGGAAGCAACAAGTCTGTCTAATGGCAAGAACGCTGATGGTCAAATTGACTTCCCGGTTTCTCGTCTGATAGTGTGCCTCGCACTGGTTGTTTGGTTATATCTGTCTTATCAAGGAGGAGTGGCTTATGTTTGCTTGGCGGGCACGAATCGGCTTGATTAAGCCTACGCACCGCGGGAAGTCCTTTGCTTTCTGGTTCGTTCATGCGCCGGAAGGCGTCGAGATCGTTCCGACCTTTATCGGTTTCCGCAGCGGTCAAAAGGATAAATTTCTGCAGGGGTTCGAGCGGGCGGAAGAGATTGCAGTGCAGCTTAAGGAAGTGGGGTGCAATATCATTACGGTGAGCGGCACACCGCCCTTCCTGCTCAAGGGGTTGGATTTTGAGCGCCAGTGGGCGGCGGACCTCTCGAGGAAGATTGGTTTGCCCGTTGTCACCGCCGTGGAGCCCCATGCGATCGCATTAAAGAGCATGGACGTAAAAAAAGTGGCGATCGCCACCTACTTCGGGGATGAGCTCAATCAGGCGATTGCCAAACATTTCGCGCGCTTCGGCCTGGAATCGGCAGTGATGCCGGGTCTCGATTTTGCCGGCAAAGGGGAAGACCTCTACACGACCCCGCTGATGACACTGGACGAAGTCTCCTATATGGATGTGTACCGTCACTGCAAACGCGGGCTGCAACAACTCGGCACCCGCGTGGACGCCATCTACATCAATGGAGGCGGTTGGGACGCGGCGCCGGCGGTGGAGCTTCTCGAGCAAGATTTGAAGGTCAAAGTCGTCTGGGCGATCGCTGCCGAGATGTGGCTGACCTATAAAAAGCTGGCCATCGATATTCCTCTCAAAGGGTGTGGGAGCCTCTTTAGCGGAGGATACGAGCCGGTTTATTAGCGCGGATTTCAGAAAGAGCCTTCAGGTTTGGTGGCCGACTGAAAAAACCACTCTGCCTGATTACTCTATTGACCTTCCCTACGTGCTGAGTGTTGTATAGAATACTCTCGACGGATGGTCAGCGTCTTCCCTCGTCACAAGACGCTCAGGATTTCTCGCGTTAACCTCAGGAGGTCATATATGTATTACGGTTCCAGGGGTATCGTGGGACTCATCAAGCCGACTTACCGGCCGGGGTCGCTGGAGAGCTTCATTCGCCTTATGCCGGACGGCGTCGGATTTATCCCTTTTCACGTCGGCGTCACTGCCGGCACCAACCAGGAGTTTCAGGACGCGCTGGCGATCGCCGAAAAAAAAGTGGCGCAGCTTGCGGAATTGGGAGTGGATATCATCATGATCATGGGCGCGCCGCCGACGATGGTCCGCGGACATGGCGCGGACGTGGAGGCCGCAGAGCAACTCCACAGAAAATACGGCGTTCCAGTCCTCACCGCGACGATTGCCCAGACAGAGGCTTTCCGCGCCTTAGGGATCAAAAGACTTGTCGGCATTACCTACTTCATGGATGATCTTAACCGGAAATTCGCCAATTTTCTTGAAGATGACGGCTTCCAGGTAGCCGCTATGAAAGGGATGGAGATCCCCTTTAAGGACGTCGGAAAAATTCCTCCGGAGGAAATATACGCTTTCGCTAAAAAGGTCTTTGTTGAAGCCGGAGGGGCGGACGGCATTTATATGTTGGGGGCCGGGTGGCACAATCTTCCGGTGATCGAGTTGCTGGAGCGCGATCTTCGAACGAGCGTTGTCTCCAGCATCCCGGCTCAGGTTTGGGCCACGCAGAAGCGGCTTAACATTCGTGAGCCAGTCAAGGGTTATGGCCGGTTGCTCGAGGAGATGCCCTGATTGGCTGCGACGGGCACAAGGAGGATCATCGATGAATAGACTTTACCTCCTGGCCAGCTGCGCGATATTGGCCTGGAAGTCTTTTTTTCCAGGCATGGCTGCAGCCGCAGAACTGCGGGAGATGGCGGAAGCGGAAGGCAGAGTGGTTTTCTACGCCACCATGAATACTTCAGACGCCAAGGCGCTCACCGACGGATTTAAGCAAGTCTATCCCAAAATCGATGCTCAGTTTTTTCGCAGTGTGGACGCTCAAATGATGGAGAAGATCCTCACCGAAGCGAGGGCCGGAAGGCCCCTTTGGGACGTGGTTTCGGTGACGAGCTTCTACGGACACGTTCTGAAGAAGAGGGGCATGCTGGCACCCTACGACTCGGCGGAAAGAAAGTACTACCGCGAAGGTTACAAGGACCCGCAAGGCATGTGGACCTCGACCTACACCAATTACGCGGTTTTCGGCTACAACACCGGGCTGGTGCCGAGGGCGAGCGTGCCCAGATCCCACACCGATCTCCTGAAGCCCGAGTGGAAGGGTCAGATCGGGCTGGAGGGGCGGGCCTACGAGTGGTTTGCGACAGTGGTAAGCCGGATGGGAGAAGAAAAAGGTTTGAAATTCATGCGCTCGCTGGCCCAACAGCAAGCTCAGACTCGGACCGGAAGAACCCTGATCGCTCAGCTTGTGGCGGCCGGAGAATTCCGAGGCGCTCTCACTGCTTATTCGCAAAACTATGAAAACCTTAAGCTCACGAGCGCGCCAGTGGAATGGGTCGCGTTGGATCCCGTTTTCGCCAATATTCATCCCACCGGGCTGGCCGCCAAAGCGCCCCATCCGAACGCCGGCAGGTTGTTCATCGATTTTATCCTCTCCAAGAGAGGCCAGGAAATTATTCGGGCTCTTAAACGAATTCCCGACCGGATCGATACACTGCCCGATCCGCCCCGTTTGGTGGAAGGAATCAAGCCCGCATTCGCGCGGCCGGAGGTCTTCGACGATTTTGATCGCTACGTAAAACTTTTCAAAGAAGTTTTCGGAGGAAAGTAGGTTTTTTCATGCGAGTCGTCGTCCACGGTTTAGCCAAGGAGTTTATGACCGGACAGGGAAAGGTCCGCGCCCTAGCCGGTGTTGACCTTGAAATTCGGGAGCGTGAGTTCTTTGGAATCGTGGGGCCAACCGGATGCGGAAAAACAACGTTGCTCCACATTATAGCGGGGCTGGAGAAGCCGACCCGAGGCAATGTCGAGTTTGTGGGCGAGCAGAGAACACAGTCCAGGGTTTCGATGGTGTTTCAGGATCCCTCTTTGATGCCGTGGAGAACTGTGGAACGAAACGTGCCCTTAGGCCCAGAATTCCGCAAGCAGCCGGTGCCCGTTTACAAAAGAGCGGCGCAGTTTTTTCTCGAGGTTGTTCGCCTTCTCGACTTCGGCGGGGTTCACCCGGCGGAGCTATCCGGCGGCATGAAGCAGAAAGTGGCCATCGCCCGGGCTCTGGCCAACGACCCCGAAGTGATCCTGATGGATGAGCCCTTCGCAAATCTCGATGCCCAGACCCGGCTGCTTCTTCGCGAAGAACTTCTGCGCATCTGGGAAAGAGACAAAAAGACGGTGATCCTGGTTACTCATAATATCGAGGAAGCGGTGATGCTTTGCGACCGCATCGCCGTGATGAGCGCCGCGCCGGGAGTTGTCAAAAACGTTATCCCCGTGGAAGTGCGAAGGCCGAGGAGCTTCAAGAGCATGGCCGACCCCGATTTCATCCGCTGCATGGAGATGATTTGGGATCTTCTGCGCTATGAGGTGGATCGGGCGATGAAGGAGAACCATCCGTCCCGTTCGGAAACCCCCGGAAAAGAGGCGCGGCGGAAACCTTTTTTCACCTGGTGGGAATAAAAACTCGGGGCTCAGGACAGTAACAATTCCTCAAGTCTTGCGAGCTGGACAAACTCGGCTGTAAAGATGTTGGCGCGCGCGATACGGCTCATCGAGCGGATTGAGAGCGAAGGCCTGTCAGAGACATTGAAGTATGGAAGGCACTGTCTTTCGGAAAATTATTACGAATGGCGCCTGGGAATCGAATCCTCCGGCTACGTAGAGCGTAAAGAGTTGGGGGTTGAAAATCCCTTGTGCGTTGATTACGCGCCCACCGACTATAGAAGTCTGAAGTCAGCGCTCAACCACCTCGATATCCGACCCGACAGAGACGTTTTCATTGATTATGGCTCCGGCAAAGGCAGGGTCGCGATTGTGGCTGCCACTTACCCGTTTCGCCGGATCATCGGGGTTGAAATTTCACCGGCCCTCAATGCGATTGCCGGCGAAAATGTACGTCGGGCACGGAAAAAACTGAAGTGCGCTAACATCGAGCTCGTCACAGATGACGCGTCGCACTATTCACCCCCGGATGACGTCTCTGTTGTCTTCTTATATCACCCGTTTTCCGGGGACATCATTTCGGCCGTCGTTCAAAAGATAAGACAATCCTTATTGAAGAACCCACGGCGGCTTACTCTTCTCTACAGGTATCCAAGCTGGGTCGAAAATATCTTCAGCCGGTGCGACTGGCTCAACCAGCGCTGGGAGATTCCCTGCTATTCGAAATTTGGGGAGAGATTCCTGATTTACGAGACGCCCTGACGATCCTGCGCCAGATTTCATCGCCGTCCATCTGACCAAGAGTTCCTTCCCCCCTTGGAGACTGTGTCGCAATCATCCGAACCACCACCTTGATCCTCCCCCACAACGGGAGAGGAAAGAATTAAA
>JACQUW010000427.1 GCA_016210115.1 Deltaproteobacteria bacterium
CTTCAATGGCCACAACGTATAAGACCCAGGTCACGGCCAGGTGCAAAATGACGTTCACCAGGTGGTAGCCAAACGGATTCAATCCGCCCAACGCATAGTTCACCGCATACGTCGAAACCACCAGAGGCCGATAAAGCCTGCCCCTAAACGTAAACACTTCGCGCGGATCCCGATGCCCTTCCCAGTAATCCGCTGTAAAGAGGGTGGGAATGTTTGCGAGGTGAGTGATGAGTGGATTGTTTGCGATAATAAATGAATCATCAAAGACAAACCCGACCTGCAGGCTATTGCCGTAGGCAAAAATGGTCAGGAGCCCGAGAACCGCGAAAGTCGCTAAAGTTTGACGACGCGGTGTAAGCTTAGTAGAGTTAAAAATTGACCAGGAAAACTTCACGCGCGCAGGATTGTAGTCCATTCCTGACTGAAATGTAAACTTCGGCTATCGAAATTCGACCCAACGGCGCTGTCCCTGCAATGTCGTTCATTACAAACAGATCTTTAAATCGCAGCCTGTGCCTGATTGCAAGTCATGAAAGGGTGTAGCATGGGGGCGGCAAACGACATCCGGCGTATTGAGGCCTGCCTTCAGAATAAGTTTGATCGGAAGGCTCTCGAAAACAAAAATATTTCTGGCGTTATTGGGGAATCGCCCTCCCATTATTCCAAAAGCCCTCCGCTGTGGAACGCCGTATTCGCGTCTCTCGGAATGGATGCCGCCTATCTTCCGCTGGATGTGGAAGAGTCCAGGTTGGCTGACCTGCTTCAAGCCTTGAAGAGTTCCACACGAGTTATGGGCGTCAACGTCACCGTACCTTACAAAATGAAGGTCATGGAATACCTGGACGGTCTCGATGAAAGAGCCAGGCGGATCCAGGCCGTCAATACGATAGTTCGGACGGCACAAGGACGGCTGGTCGGATACAATACTGACGGTCAAGGATTTCTCGACGGTATCTTGATTCCGCAGCCGGGGAAGAAGGAACCTTTCGCAGGTTCGCTCCGCGGGCTCGGTGTTTTGATGATCGGCGCGGGTGGGGCGGGACGGGCGGTGGCGTTTTCCTTGGCGGAAAAGTTGGGAAGCGGTAGACTTTTTATCTGCAATCGGACGGCCGCGACCGCTCGCGCGCTCGCGGATGAGATCAATCTCATTTCCGGAAATGCCCGAGCCGTAACAGAAACTGACATCGCGGAGCTGGCGCCCCAGGTTGGACTGATCGTCAACTGCTCGATCAAAGGGCAGGGCGGGATCCGGCGAATGCCGGACGGCACGATCACGAGCTACGAGCTCTACTCTGCTCTGGCCCCAGCGCATCCATCGGCCTTGCCGGAATCGGAATACGGCAAGCCGGAATTTTACCGCGATTGGCTGAGCGCCTCAATCGAAGACATCGAACTAAACAACCGGCTCTCACTCAGGCGGGCTCTCTCAGCTCCGCTCGATACAGGCTTTTGCGACCTCATCTATTTTCCTGAGGAGACGGTCTTTCTCCGGCATGGGCGTCTCAGCGGCCACCGCACACTTAACGGACGGGGAATGATCGTCGCTCAGGCGGCGGGCGCTTTCTTCAAAATCTGTAAGACCGAACTGGCGGCGCTGGGTGCGGATGACAGCGCCAGTTATGAACGTATCGTTAAGATTATGTATCATGCGTGGTAGCCGCATTCCTTTCTTTCGGACTATGAGTTCCCCTCTTTGAAAAGGCTTTGAAAAGAGGGGGCAGGGGAGATTTTCCGCGTCCCGTAATTTTTTCACAGTTTCCCTTTTTTCAAAGGGGAAATCCGGCCTCGTTCTTGCTCGTTCTCTGCCCATAACGAATGGTTTTTTAAAGGTCCAACGGACCAGGTAGATATTTTCTTCGGCTCGGGGTAATAGGGGATCTAATTAATTTCTTCATAAGAAAGGCTGGAAAGTGGTCTCTCATTTTCTTAGTCACTTCGCCCTGGCAGGCGCCGGCAGGATTGTTCGGATTGTTACGGTGGTGGGGCTTTTTGCCGGGGGCGTGACTGCCGCGGAGTTGCCGCGGCTCTCAATCGTCCACGGATTCGGCGAGAATCATCCCGTGCACCACGCGATCCAGCGGTTTCGCGATAATCTGGCAGGCATGGCCACCGTGGAGTTGGGCATCCAGGAAAATGAGCGCGCGACCATCCGCGCCCTGCTCAATGGGGAGGTGGATGCCGCCGTGCTCTCGCCCGCGGATCTTCAGGAGATGGTCCGGGAAATAACCGTGCTCGATCTGATCGGTCTGTGGCGCGATCGCGCGCACTGGGCGCGCGCGCTGGACGGCGAGCCCGGACGTCAGCTCGCTTCTCTTGTGGAACGGGCAACCCAACCAGGCGGGGCAGGCTTCCAGGTTTTGGGATTCTGGGGCGGAACCCGGCGGCACCTACTGACCAGGCGCGACGGTGTTCGAAAAACCGAAGCGCTGGCATCGCTCCGTCTTCGGATTCCCATCAACCCGGTTCGGAGCAAAATGTGGAAAGCTCTCGGGGTTCAACCCGTCCTGCTACCGGGCACCGAGGTTTCGGCCGCGCTTCGTGATGGCCGAGTGGACGGTCTTGAAGAGGAGGCGGAAGTAATTCTTCAGACACGGCTTTTCGAGTTGGCTCCACACCTCACCGAGACGGGTCACGCCATTGGCACGCGGCTCTTCCTGATAACCCGGCCCGCTTGGGGACGACTGACCAAAAAACAGCAGGCGGCGGTTGCCGCCGCCCAAAAAGCTGCGGCGGCAGCGCGGGCGGGCGAGCAAGCCCGCGAAGAGCTGGCATTGGCTTCTCTCAAACAAACGTCCGGCGTGAATGTCCATGACTTTACGGAACAAAATATTCTGATGGCACGCACCCGGCCGTTCCGGCTTCGCTACGCGGATGAATTGGGCATCAGCCGGCTCCTCGCACTGATCGAGAAAGTGTCCAGCCCGTAGATGGGCACTCGGAGGCCGTTGAAAAGACTCTTCTGCTTGATCTCGCTGAATCGCCTCGCTACAACGGGCTTGGTCGGGGCACGGCATGGCGTGACGCTTTTCGCGCGCCGGGCCTCATAATGCCAGAACCTGAGACGGGAATGACAGACTTTTGCCAGTGAGTGCAACGAACAACAGGGCCGTCGATATTTCCGTTATCATGCTCTGTCAGGTTTTTCAGACGGCGGCAACCGCCGGCATTGCGCTGTTCGTGCCCTCGATCCGACGCGACCTGGGTCTTTCCTTTACTCAAGCAGGAACGCTCTCGGCCGTGACAGTTTTTTGCTATGCCTTGATGCAGATCCCGGCGGGATATCTGGCCGATCGGCATGGGCTGAAACAGATCTTCTTTCTCGGTGTCTTCGGCACCACTCTCCTCTGTTTGACCTTCGGATTGGTCTCCAACTACTGGCACGCCTTTCTAAATCAGGCGGCATCCGGCATCTTCCACGCTTTTCTATTTCAAGCCGGCCTGGCCCTGCTGGCGAGTTGGTTCGGAGCGCAACGGCGCGCAACGGCCATGGGCCTTTCTCTGGTCGGGATATTTTCAGGCCAGGTGCTCATGAACTCGTTGGGTCCCTTGCTTCTGAACCGTTTCAATTGGCGTTTCCCCTTCATTTCATTTGGCCTCGCGGGCATTCTGGCGTCATTGATCTATCTCTGGCTCGGCCAACAATCTTCCCATTCTGATTCCAAGAGACTGGGCGTCGCGGATGCCGTTCGGCTTTTCCGTTATCGCTTCATGTGGGTATGCGGCATCATCCAGTATATCCGGCTCGGTATCATGGCGGGTATTTCATTCTGGCTGCCCAGTTTTCTCATCGACGAAAGAGGCCTCTCCCTGCAGGAGACAGGTGTGATCCTGGCATTTCGAACTCTACTGATAGCTCCATCCAACATGCTTGGCGGTTATCTTTCTGACAGGCTGCGGAACCCTACCGCCGTAATGGGTGTTTCACTCGTGATTCTGGCGATTACGGCGGCGGCGCTTGTCAAAGTAACCAATGTGGCGCTGCTTGTCGGTCTGATATTTTTGAACGCGGTATTTATTCAATTTTACTTCGGCCCCATTTTTGCGTTGCCGGTCGAAAAGTACGGAGCCCATATGACGGGCACGCTGTCGGGTTTCGGAAACTTTTTTGCCAACCTGGGAGCATTTACCTTCACGTATCTCCTGGGCCTGCTCAAGGACCAAACCGGACGGTTTGAGGCGGGGTTTTACACGATTGCGGCGGCTTCTCTGGTTGGAGTTGTTTTCACGATTTGGCTTGAACAGATGAGGCGTCACTGAGAATAAGGACGATCTCTTGGGTCCGCACCTGGATTCTTCCGCGATATGAGCATCTCCCGGCTAACTGAAACTGATCCCGACTATCCTGGAGTCCTGAGACTGTACCTGAAGGAGGATGCGCCTTTATCGATAACGGCGTTGGGCAACCGGAAGATCCTGGGTTATCCCAAGCTGGCCTTGTTCTGCTCGGGCCGGTGTCCGCAAAACCTGATCATGCAAACGCATGCTCTTCTTCAAAATCTCACGGAATCGAATTCGACCGTTATCGGCGGGTTTCATTCGCCGGTGGAACGGGAGGGTTTGAGCACCCTCTTGCGCGGAGAAGGTCCGATTGTTGTCTGTCCCGCTCGAAGCCTGGTAAAGATGAGGGTTCCGAAGGAATGGAGAGCGGCTCTTGAGGAAGGCCGGCTGCTCGTTCTTTCATTCTTTCCCGACCACCGGCATCGCTCAGATATTCAGATGGCGTTACGCCGTAATCGATTCGTAGCGGCGCTGGCTGATAGGATCTTCATGCCGTATGCCGCTCCTGGAAGCAAAACTGAAGAGCTCTGCAAAGAAATCGTGAGTTGGGGGAAGACGCTTTACACGGTGGCGGACAATGCCAACAACAACCTTCTTACCTTAGGCGCTGCTCCGGTGACCGCAGACCAAGATTTTTGGCCTCACCCCGTGCGCTAGAGTGAAAACATCGGCCGACGGGTGTAGGGCGGAGGGCCGAATCCTCGCTACGCGAGGAATTACAAATAGCAGATCTCAGATTCCAAATTTGCCATTTGAGATTTGCAATCTGCCATCCCGTAGGGCTTGGCCGCGGCCCGGAGTCCTGCACCCCGAGCCCGTTCGACTGCGCCGCCTTTTGGGAAATGACTCCTAGCGGGTCGCCGGGTCTGCGCCGGCGAAGTAGAGAATAGCATCTCCGGATCAGCTACTCACCTCATTCCAATCCTCTGAAAAAAACCGGACTTCTCGAGGCTATCGACAAAAGAATTGTCGAAGAAATCTCTCGGGTTGGCGTTTTTGGCCTGCGGGAATTCTTTTTCGTCCAGGTAGCCGAATTGCGCCTGGATGGCCTCTGCGCTGACGGCGAGGGTCATGGTGAAATAGGGCACGAAATAGTCATAGCTGCCGTCCACCATGGCGGCATCAGTGATCTGCCCATATTTGGCAATGGCTTTTTTTGCCGTTGCTGGATCTTTCTTTGACAAGACCACCGCTTCGGCCATCGCTTTAAGAAATGCATAGATCGTGTTCGGATTATTCTTAAGGTACTTCTCCGTTGTGCCGTAAGTGACCTGAAGGCCCGGAATATTCAGCTTACCGATATCTGCCAAAAGAGTCAGCCCTGCGTCTCTCGCCTTAAGGGTGTTAGGGGCCGACAGCGTCCCCGCTGACGTTTTGCCGCTGATAATCGAACTGAGAATCGCCGGCACGGTTTGAACGTACAGGATCTTCACGTCCCGATCAGGCGTAAGCCCGTATTTTTTTAGCGCCTCCCGGGTTGCCGTGTCGAGCGCGGCTCTCGGCGTGCTCGCGGCAACGATCTTCCCCTTGAGCTGCTTGATCTCGGCAATCTCCTTTGCTCCCCACATCTGGAAGACGAGCTGCTGCATCGTGCCGCCAAAGTATTTGACTCGCCCACCTCTCAGGCGCGCGTTGATCAGATCCGGACCATCGGTGTAAAAGTCCGCCTCTTCGGCGACAACGGCCTGAGCCGATACCTGGGGGCTCAGGAGCTGAAGTTTGGCATTGAGCCCATATTTCTTGTAAAGCCCTGCTTCCTGGGCCACCCATATGGCGGTGAAGGCTGCACTTGGCTGGGCATAGGTAACAATGATGTCGCTCTTCTCCGGCTTTCCGCCGACTTCACTCGCCGCATAGCTCTTGGAGTGCCCCACAAGACACAGGAGTCCAACGACAAGAAAAACCGTGGCGCCAAGGTTCTTTTGAAGCGATGCCGAAATACTATCCATTGCTAACCCCCTCCTCCGTTCCCTGCAATTCTTAGAGAGCATTTTTCTTCATTTCGGTGGGACCGTCAAGCCCGGGCAATACCGGGCCCGATGGCCGGCCTGGAGATCGCAGACGTAGAACCGCGCAGGCTCTGGAGGCAAAGATCGGGAATAAGCGACCTTCGACCTCGAGGCACTGGCCCGTCGGCTGCGACCGGAAGGCGTCCCCTGAGGGAGCGGTTGTCGGGCTGTGAGGGGCAGGTTCCCGCCGCATCTTAAGCACAACACTAGCCCCGCGCAGGCCGCGTATCCACCACTCTAAGCTCCGCAGCGGAGGTGCCGTTCCATTCATTTTCATTCAGGCGGTAAACGAGATCCAGTTTGGCCGACTTCTCCAGTGGAGGATCGGGAGCAAAACCGAAAATAACGGCACCGAGAGTTCTGTTCGCCTGGCGCACGCGCAGACGGCAACCACCGTTGAACTCTCTTATTTCCGCGACCTCTACTCCGCCGGTCATGAAAAGCGGCTCAGGATTTCCGATACCAAAAGGCTCAAAGTCGCGCAGCTTTCGGACCAACGGCATATCGATCTCCGAAAAACTCAATTCCGCATCCACTTCGATAAAGGGGACCAGGTCCTCCGAGCTCAAAGCGGCGCGCGCGATCTCTTCAAAGCGCTCGCAGAAGAGCGGCCACTTGTCCTTTTTGATGGTAAGCCCGCCCGCGAATTCGTGACCGCCGAAACCTTCAAGCAGCTCGGCGCATTTCTTGAGCCCATCCACCATGTGGAAGCCGCGTATGCTGCGCGCCGATCCTTTGCCCCTTCCTTGATCGAAGCCGATCACCACCGCCGGACGGTGATAGCGCTCCACGATTCGCGAGGCTACGATTCCCAAGACACCTGGATGCCATCCCTCCGAAGCAACAACCATAGAGTAACGGTCTTTGGAGATCTTTTCGCCGTCGATTTGGGAGAGGGCTTCTCCTAAAACCCAGCTCTCCACCTCCTGTCTCGCCCGGTTGTGCTCGTCCAGTTCCTGCGCAATGCGCAAAGCCACTTCGTGAGAATCTGTCGTCAGCATCTCGACGACTTTCAAACCCGCATCCATCCTTCCCGCTGCGTTGATTCGGGGACTCAGTCGAAACGCCACCTGTCCGGCCCCAACGCTGCCTTGTGGGATTCCGGCCACCTGCTTTAACGCCCGGATTCCGGGCCGCAGCGCGCCTCCAAGTTCCCCCAAGCCCCGGCGCGTCAGAACCCGATTCACACCTTTTAAAGGAACCATGTCTGCGATCGCGGCCAACGCAACGATATCCAACAAGGCGCGAATGTCGGGGGCGCTCCCGGTTCCAAACCAGCCGAGCTCTCTTAATTTCGCCCGCAGCCCGATGATCAGGTAGAAAGCGAGTCCGGCGGCTGAAAGTCCTTTGTCGGGGAAAGCGCAGTCGTGCCTGTGAGGGTTGATGACGGCCGCGGCTGAAGGCATCTTCTCCGGCAGCTCATGATGATCGACGATCACGATGTCGATCCCCAACTGGCGCGCCACTTCGACTTCCGCCGCGTTTGAAATGCCACAGTCTACCGTGACGATAAGCTGCGCGCCGGACGCCTTAAGCCGTCTTAGTCCCTCCGGATTTAAACCGTATCCCTCATGAATCCGGTGCGGAATGTAATACAGCGGATCTGCTCCCAACTCGCGCAAAAAGGAAACGAGGGCCGCGGCCCCGGTCGTTCCGTCGACATCGTAATCGCCCCAAACGCAGATTTTCTCGTTGCTCCGTAAAGCCGACACCAGGCGCTCGACCGCTTCTTCCATTCCCGCCATCAGAAACGGAGAAGGGAGATCTGATCTTAAAGACGAAGAGAAGAAGCTTCGGGCCGCCTCGGGATGTGAAAGCCCTCGATGAATTAGAAGAAGCGCTAAAAGCGGGGGAATCTTCAGGTTCTGAGCGAGATCGGAAACGCGGTCCTGATCCGCTTGCTTCAGAATCCACCGCTTTTGCATCATGGCAGACTCTGGATAAAGACAACCTTCGCGTTTCGGTGACTCACGCGGCCGCCCTGGTTGGTTTGGCTGTTTTTTCCCACATGAGAATCACGGGACTGGCAATAAATATAGTCGAGTAGACGCCGGAGAAAAATCCCACGATCAGAGCGAAGGCAAACGGCCGAATCACCTCGCCGCCGAGAATGAAAAGGGCGAAAAGAACCATCAAGGCCGTACCCGTTGTCAGGATCGTCCGGCTCAAGGTTTCGTTGATACTGGTGTTGATTATCTTTTCCAGGCTTTCGCGCCGGCTTCGGCGCATGTTTTCACGGATCCGGTCGCAAATAACTACGGTATCATTAACTGAAAACCCGACGATCGTAAGAAGAGCCGCGACAATCGTCAAATCGAATTCATAGTTGGCCAGCATCAAAGCGCCGATCGTAATCAGGACATCGTGGATGAGAGCGATGACCGCGCCCAAGCCGAAGCGAAGCTGAAAGCGGAACCAGATATAGGCTCCCATCATGATGGTCGCGAAGATAACGGACAGAGTCGCTCTCTGCCGCAGGTCCTTTCCGACCTTGGGGCCAACGGATTCAATTCTCCGGAGCTCAAACCGATCAGAGCCGAACTGCTGAGCGAGCGCTGCCCGTATCTGCTCTCCGAGTTTGCCAAGCTCAGCGGATGTTTTCTCAAGGCGAATCAGGTATTCGTTGGCGCCCTCCTGGCCGAAATCCTGGACGACGCTGTCTCCAAGATTGATACGGCTCAGCGCCTGTCGAATCTCTGGAATCGAGGTCTTCTGGTTAAATCGGAGATGGACAAGAGTTCCCCCGGCGAAATCGACGCCCAGAACCGGACCCTTGACAAACAGAAAAGCCAAAATAGCCAGGTTTATGACCGTGGAGAGCACCACAGCGATGTGACGGTAACGAGTAAAAGGAATCTGAGTTCCCGGCTTGATAATTTGCATGACGATCCTTTCAAACGCTGAGTCGGGCCAGCCTTCGAGTGGCCATGCGATAATCGTAGTACACTCGTGTCAAATAAACCGCGGTGATCACGGTTGTAACGATGCCGACGCAGAGCGTCACGGCAAAGCCCTTGACCGGACCGGTGCCGAACTGAAACAGAATGACGCCGGAAAGGAACGTCGTGATGTTCGAGTCGAGGATAGCCGGCAGCGCTCGCTCATAGCCCGCCTCGACGGCGCCCCGGGCCGATTTGCCGGTCCTCATCTCTTCCCGGATTCGCTCATTGATCAGCACGTTGGCATCCACGGCCATTCCTAACGTCAGAACAATCCCGGCGATACCGGGCAGGGTGAGAACGGCCTGAAAACCCGCCAGAATGGCCATCATGAAAAGGACGTTGAAGATAAGCGCGAAATCGGCGACGAGACCTGCCCCTTTGTAATAGGCGGTCATAAAGAGGATAACCAGGGAACCTCCGACGATGAAAGAAAGGATTCCCTGCCGGATCGAGTCACGCCCGAGCGAGGGCCCGACGGTACGTTCCTCCACAATTTCCACCGGCGCGGGCAACGCTCCCGCCCTGAGGACGATAGCCAGGTTTCTAGCCTCCTTCATATCAAAGCTGCCGGTAATGGAGGCCCTGCCGCCGCTGATTCTCTCCTGAATGACGGGCGCTGAGTAGACACGATTGTCGAGAACGATAGCCAACCGCCTTTTCACGTTTTCGCCTGTGATCCTCTCAAAGAGCCTCGCCCCGCTGGAATTCAGGATCACCTCCACGTAAGGCCCCTCTATGCCGGAACTTGGACGAACCCGGGCGTCCGCTATGTATTCACCGGTCATGAGGGTGCGAGCCTCGAGCAGGTAAGGAACTCTCTCGCCGCCCGGCCCGCCGTCGGCTTTGGGCGCATATCCGTATAAGATTTGCGTCCCGGGAGGCGGGCTGCCCCGCAGAGCCTCTTCCACGTTATGCGTCTCATCCAAGAGCTTGAATTCCAGCAGCGCCGTCTTGCCGATGATCTCCTTGGCCCTGTCGGGATCCTGAATTCCGGGAAGCTGCACCAGAATGTCCTGTTGCCCCCGCCTCTGGATGATGGGTTCGCTGACGCCGAATTGGTCTATGCGGTTGCGGATCGTTTCCAGCGATTGATCCAGGGCATACTCCCGGATTGATCGCAGCTCCTTTTCGTTCAACGCGAGAATCAACTCGGTGACCCCGGCCTCCGTGCGGGAGCTTACCGGAATAAGGTTTGGAAACTCGCTCTTGAGCAGGTCGCGCGCTTTCTCGCCGACGGCAGAAGGCACTTTGATGCGGATCTGATTTCCCTGGACCCTTTCCAGCTCAGTGATGGAAACGCCTTTTTCTCTAAAAACGTTGCGCAGATCTCCCCGAATCCGCTCCACCGTATTCTCCACGGCTTTATCGACTTTGACCTCGAGAACCAAGTGGCTTCCTCCTTGAAGGTCGAGCCCCAGGTGGATCCTATCCGCCGGAAGGATTCCGGGCCACCAAGCGGGAAGCTCTCCCACAACAGAGGGGATTAAATACAGAACCGCTGCGCAGGTCGAAACAACGAACAGAATCAGTCTAACTAGGACACCCTGTTGCATATCACTGCTCCTTTACCTCC
>JACQUW010000416.1 GCA_016210115.1 Deltaproteobacteria bacterium
CAACGTCCATGTTGGAACTCAGAAAAAACGCCCATAGCAGGGTTACATTTTAAATGACGCAATGAATCCCCACAGGGTTACATTCTTAAATGAGTTGACAGGCCAGGGCCAACCCCGGACTCTCGTCTCTTTGCGCGAAACGTGGTGCTGAGTCTTAGTTAGCAGCGTGGATCTGTGTCTGAACGGTCCTGTAGGTCTATTTTCGCTTCTTCTTTTGCAACAGCACCACCGCCATGGCCGCCATCCCATGGCCTTCGCCGATCCATCCCAGACCTTCCGTTGTTACCGCTTTCACGTTGATCCTGCTTTCCGGGACGGCGAGCAATTGCGCCACCTGCTCGCGAATCTTCGGGAAAAAGGAAGCGAGGCGAGGCTTCTGCGCTAGCACGGTCGTATCCGCATTGATGATGCTAAAGCCCTTTCGATCCGCAATGCGTAACACCTCACTCAGGAGCTGAACACTGGAAATGTCCTTGTAACGGTTGTCCGTGTCCGGGAAATGGACGCCGATATCTCCTTCCGCCACGGCGCCCAAAATGGCATTCATTAAAGCATGCAGCAAAACGTCGGCGTCCGAATGGCCCGCCAATCCCATAGCGAAAGGAATCTGAACCCCGCCAAGAACGAGCTTTCTTCCCCTTCTGAACCGGTGAACGTCAAAACCGTGACCGATGCGACAATCTGTAGCCATATTCGAGCCGAGAAGCCTCCGCCAGCAGTTTACTACAGTCCTTATCGGCGTTGGTTGCCGAATTCTGATCGGGTCAAAAGCCCAACTCCCTCTGCAGAAGATCCTGCGGATTTACGAGGATTACCGGCACCTGGGTCCCGGCTTGTAGAAGACTCTCCTCTTCTCGCCCCACAATCAATCCTTGGGCCAGAGAGAGCGAGCGCAGAACTCCGGAGCTCTGGGTCCCTGTGCTTGAGGCGAACGCCTGATCCCGATCATAGCGAACCGTGCAGCGAGTGAACTCTTTTAAACCCGGCGCCTTGCGGACATCGTGCTCCAACGTAGCGCGGATAACCGGCAGAAACAGATTCTTATGGCCCATCATCTTAAGAAGGGCCGGCCGCGCATAGAGCAAGAAAGAGACCATCGAAGAAACCGGATTTCCCGGAAGGCCGAAAACAGGTTTTCGCCCCATTCGCCCGAAAGCCATGGGATGCCCTGGCCTTTGCGCCACGCGCCAAAATCCCATTCGCACGCCGACGTCCCGAAGGGCCTCCTTGACAAAATCATAGTCGCCCACGGATACCCCGCCCGATGTCATCACCACATCGCAGCGCAATGCCTTTTTAAAAGCCGCCGCCAGACTCCGTCTCTTATCGCGGACAATCCCAAGCAACATAGGAGTAGCGCCAGCCTCTTCAATAGCCGCGGAAAGGGTATAGCTGTTGCTATTCACTATTTTTCCCGGCTCGGGAGAATCATCGATCTCCAACAACTCATCTCCTGTCGAGATCACGCCAACGGTCGGTTTGCGATAGACACGCACACGGCTCTTCCCCACGGAGGCCATGAGTCCGATGTCGGCGGGCGTAAGAACCTTTCCCTTTTCCAGTATCAATTGCCCTTTTTGAATATCTTCCCCCGCATGGCGAATGTGGGTGCCAGCGCCATCGACTTTCTGGATGCGCACCTGATCTCCGGCAGGCTCGGTATATTCGACCCTGACGATGGTGTCCGCGCCGCGGGGAATTGGAGCTCCGGTCATGATTTTGATGGCTGTGCCCTGCCGCACGGCCTGCCTGGCTACGTAACCTGCGGCGATCTCTTCCAGGACTTTCAAAGTTACCGGTCTTTCCGAACCGGCCTGGGCTACGTCTTGCCAGCGGACAGCAAACCCATCCATGGCAGAGTTGGCAAACGGTGGAACGTTGCGGCCGGCGCGCACGTCCTCGCAAAGAACTCTACCCGTGGCGTTAAGGATGTGAACGGTCTCCGCTGGCAGAGGAGAGACCTGCTTTAAAATGAGCTCGACGGCTTGTTCAACGGAAATCACGTTCCTGATCATCGCTCGATAGCGGTGAACATTCAAGAGCGCTTCGGTTCAAATTCCCACTGGAGGGAAACGTCGCGATTAACGAGACAGGGTCATGCCGAATCACGTGCAGGCATGTTGTATGGGCGCAATTCATTGCGCCCCACGCCGGGGGAAATCGGGCGAGCGAGACATGGGGCTGGCGACAACCTCAAACTGTGTTTATAATGCTTTCGCACGATGAGGCGAATCTTTTGCGCATTACCATTTTGTTTCCGAGTTTAGTCCTTTTATTGCCTCTGTTGACCCTTATGTCCGGCGCCGTTTCGCTCGGAGTCGATTGGCGCACCGCAAGCCGGGACAGCGCGGGCATCGCTCCGGATCCGGCGAAAACCCGCGAAGCCGTGATCCAGGTTTATGCCGCGCGCGCCCTCAACTGGCGCGGCCTATTCGGGGTCCACACCTGGATTGCCACCAAGCCCGAAGACGCGCAGCATTTCACGGTGCACCACGTGATCGGGTGGAGATTGTGGCGAGGTTTGTCCGTGGTCGTTTCCGAAACGGCCATTCCGGATCGCGCCTGGTTCGGAAACCCTCCCGAAATCATCGCCGATTTACGCGGGCCTCAGGCCGCCCGAGGGATCCCGGAAATCCTGGATGCCGTTCGCTCTTATCCTTATGGTGGTGAGTACAGGCTCTGGCCCGGGCCAAACAGCAACACGTTCACTGCTTACGTAGGCCGGAGGGTTCCGGAGCTCAAGCTCCAGCTTCCGGCGACCGCCATCGGCAAAGATTATCCTATCAATGGCTCTCTTCTGGAGCGCTCTCCCAGCGGAACCGGTTACCAAATATCGCTTTACGGTCTGTTTGGCGTTCTAGTTGCCGCTGAGGAGGGACTGGAAATTAACCTTCTAGGTCTCAGTTTCGGCGTAGACCTATTCAGGCCCGCTTTGAAGCTCCCTTTCGTCGGCCGTTTTGGTGTCAAGAATCATTTTTATCCGACTGCGGCCGAACAGGAATCTTGAGTCAAACGCGCGTGAGACTGTTCCTTAGCGGAGTTCCGGGTATTGGCAAGACTACAATCATCCGGGACGTGGTAAAGCGGCTCAGAGGGATCAAGTGCGCCGGCTTTTATACGGAAGAGACGCGTAAGGCCGGACAGAGAACCGGCTTTCAAATCATCACTCTCGATGGCGGCAAAGCCACTCTGGCGTCCGTATCCGGAAAAAGGGCGGGGCCGCGAGTAGGCAGATACAAGGTCCACATCGAGGAGTTCGACGGGCTCGTTCTTTCTTTGCTCGAACCGGAAACAACTCCGGCGGATCTCTACGTCGTCGACGAGATCGGCAAAATGGAGCTTCTATCGCCGAAATTCATCCGGAAACTGACGGATCTTATGTCTCAGCCTGCCCATGTCTTTGGAACCATTGCAAAGAAGGGAGAGGGGCTGATTCAAAAGATCAAAGCCAGAGAGGATGTCGAGCTTGTGGAAGTTACTGCACAAAATCGCGACCGGTTGACCCTCCAGCTCGCAGAAAGAATTCTTAACGAGATCGCAGGTGCAGTGCCCAAGAAATCTATAGAGTAAGAGGTTCATTCTGAGCCGCAGGCGAAGAATCTCTCCTCGTCTGAGATCCTTCACTTTGTTCACGGATGAGAGGTTTGCTCGGCTGAGTTATTCGCGGACGGACACGGTAGGCAAACCGCTATTTACCCGCTGATGTACCGTTCCAGTTGCTCGATGATGAATTTCTGCTCGCTGATGATGGATTTCACCAGGTCGCCTATGGAAATCACCCCCACCAACTGCCCGCCTGCGAGGACCGGCAGATGCCGGACGCGCTTCTCTGTCATCAGCGCCATACACTCCTCTATGTTTTGTTCGGGCTCAGCATACACCACGCGGGACGTCATGATTTCCCTGACCTGTGTGGTTCTCGAAGAACGTCCCTGGAGAATGACCTTGCGCGCGTAGTCTCTCTCTGAAATGAGGCCGACCAGCTTCGTGCCCTCCACAACCATAAGCGCGCCGATGTTCTTGTCAGCCATGAGCTTCATTGCGTCATAAACCGACTCATCAGGTCCGATGGAGCAAACAGCCTCACCTTTGACCTTTAAAATGTCTCTGACTCTTGTCATCTTCGACCTCCTGGCCGATCAGCTTGCTTTCCGGCCTATCTCCCGCAGGAGTCTCTCCCACTTGTCGTTCGCTTTTTCGTACTGTTCGGAATCCATTCCCTGTTCCGGATACCACCGCTTGAAGCCGTAGTCCTTGGTGGCACTGCCGTACTGGAGTCGCTCGAGGATCTTTTGCGCCTCGGGACCCAGGAGAAAATCCACGAACAGGACCGCGGCGTGCGGATGCGGCGCGCGGGCGGGAAGAGCCACGCCACCGGCGTTGGTTGGGACAATCTCCATCGGCACCCACGTGACTGGCGCTCCGGCTCCCGAGACTTCCCCGGCATGACTGCGAAAAACCGTCGGGGAGGCGCCTACCTCTCCCGACGCGACGAGGTCAACCATCGCCCGGCCGGAAACCGTATGGAGAGTAATCTCCTGACTCTTGAGCTTTTTCACGAACTCCTCGCCTTTGACCGCTATCATGCCGCCTATGGCTCTCGGGCCGGTATCGGAAGTCGCAAGTCCCATTTTACCCTTAAGCTCCGGCCGCAAAAGATCCCCATAGCTCTTCGGGACGGCGCCAGCGGGAACGGAGTTCTTGTTGAAGGCAAACCCAATGTACGATTCACGATCAATCCCCCACAAGAAGCGTCCTTTATCGGTTTTTTGTTTTCCTTCTTCCGGATACGCGCTCAGATGAGGGGAGTTGAACGGCGTCATCATATTGTTCTCCCGCATAAGCTTCAGAAGCGGAAGAGTAGTTTCAAGAGCGTCCATCAAAAAGCGTTTGGCCTGAACCTCCGCGAGGATTCTTGCCGTTAAATCCTTGCTCGTCCCGCGATAGACTTCTACCCTGACGCCGGGATACCTGGCTTCGAAAGCCTTGAGGATTTCCTTGTACGAGCTTCCGGCAAGAGAGGTATACCAGACGACTTTGCCTTCGGCCTGCGCGCCTGACAAAAGGATCTTTTCACGATCAGCGCCCGTATAAGATGCAAGCTCCGGCAGCGAGGCTGGTTTGCGGGCTTGAGCCCAGACCTGCGGCAGCGGGGCCAACAGAACCGCGAGAATTACACCAATGATCTTCACAACGTTCCTCCTGGTTTCAGACTTTTCCTACCGCCTCGTCCATGTACCCGCCCGCCTCAGCCCGAGCCAGGACCTCCTGAATCGTCTGTACAAGCTGGCGCGCAGAATCCAGCGTGAGTTCCACCGCGACCCGGGCGCCTGGACCCTCGGCTTCGTTAACGAAATCGATGTTCAGCGCATGTTCCAACGGCACATGGTATGGATGATCGTACGACACGTTCACGCCGCTCACCGAGAACCAGCCCTTTATCCCCTTGCCGCTCCCGCTGATTTTAGCCTGTTTAGCAATCATCGTACACATTTCACGCTCCTTCGCTTGCGAGAGCCCCGTTACTTCGAAGACGTTTTGAGACGGGTCTCGAGAAAGACCAGTACCTTCTTCCAGCCGTCAACCGCCTGTTCCTGCCGATAAGCGGGCTTATCGTAGTAGAAAAACCCATGGCCCGCCCCATCGTACCTGTGAAACTCGTAGGCTTTACCGAACTTCTTGAGTTCCGCCTCGTGTCGATCAACCTGTTCGGGAGACGGGCTTTTATCTTCATTCCCGAAGAGGCCGAGGAGGGGACACGAGAGGTCCTTCGTATAGTCGATCGGCGCAACCGGTTGCTTGGGTGTGAGCTCTTCTTTGGACATGACGACGCGCCCGCCCCAACACTCCACGGCCGCGTCGAAGCCTTTCACGCGACAGGCCACGAGAAAAGCGTTACGGCCTCCTGAACAGGTGCCGAAGACGCCCACCTTTCCATTGTTGTATGGAAGCGAGCGCAGGAAGCGCATCGCCCCCTCGACGTCTCCCACCACCTGGTCATCCGGCACGCCCCCCGCTCCCCGCACCTTCGCTCCGACGTCCTCAGGCGTACCATGACCCTCGCGGAAATAGAGATTGGGAGAAATCGCGGCATAGCCGTGGTGAGCGAACCTGCGCGCGCATTCGCGGTACCATTCATCCCAGCCCGGCGCGTGATGGATCACCACCATACCGGGAAACGTCTCAGCGCCTAATGGCCTGGCGTAGTAGGCATTGATCGTATCTCCGTTGGCTCCGCGCATGGTGACAGTTTCTGCCAGCATGCCTTCATACATATTCGTCCGGTACATAGCTTCCCTCCTTGTTTGGACGTCGATCACATCGGCAGACCTGCAGCCTTCTCGACCCCTCCCCCCAAAGATCAGAAACATTCACCTTCTTGTGCCCATATAGCCCTTTTTATTGACAGTCAACAGGCTTGCTTCTTGGGCATGAAGGTAGGAATTTGATGTTTGCCGACGGCGTCCCGTCAATCCAGGCAAAAAAGAATCAGGGGGGAGGATTTCGGATTTGGTTTCGGGGGGCTAGCGCAGAAACTGTCTTTGGGCCCAGTAGGGATCGTCTTTTCGATCGACTCTATCGACGAAGACGCAGCCTCCCAGAGAAATCGAAAGCACCACCGCGAAAAGGAAGACCACGCCCTTTTTTGCCCTCTTCATCTTTTACACCGCCCTTTCGGCTCAACTGAAAAGGGATAGAGCGCCTTTGGAACAAGGCAAAAAGGCTCCAGACTATTTTATTCCCCACTACCCAAAAGGCAAGTCACCCGGATTCGAATCTGGCTCGCCCACCTCCTGGGCGACATCGAGGCCGTCCTGAAAGGCCGGCGCGACTTCACCTATTTCTTTTTCCGGGCGCGGAGGTAATCCGACGGAGTAAGAATCAGAACACCTTCGACTGTTTTTCCGAAATACCTGCCGAAATGCGTGAAATCACCCGTGATGAGATGGGACCCTTTCGACTCGATCGCACCCAACAGAATGGGTCGATCCTTTTGGGGTAGATCGATCGTAAGCCGACGCTCTCCCGGGCTGCTCGTTAGAACTTCCATCCTTCCGATCAGTTCCTCCAGCTTCTCGCGTTGCTCCGGCCTGTCAAGGTTCCGGCGAGCTTCTTCGACAGCATAGAGTGAGGTCACGAGCTTGATACCCTTGAGCCTCCATAGCTCCCGAACACGGGCATCAGGCCGATAGGCGGCGGAAAAGAGAACGTTTGCGTCAAGAAACAGCCGGTCCAACTATCTGAGCCTGGCGGGTTTGCGGTGGCGAATTTTGGCCGGGTCCAGCCCCATCTTGCGGACTTCCTCGGCCGCGCGGGCGTAATCGCTGGCATCTACGGCGTTGGATAGAAGAAACTCCGCCCGACGCTCCGGAGTGTAGACCTCCACGGGCAGGGCTACAGCAGGTCGGATGAGCACCCCCTCTTCTCTTTCCTCAGCCACTACAAGAGAGCCCTCCTCGATGCCAAAGCGCCGGCGCAACTTGGCGGGGAGCACGATGGTCCCCCGTTTGCCCACTTTACTCACTTCCGATTCCATAACCCATGTCCTCTCTTCTGAATGTCTGAATGTCAGACTAACAGGCAATCTTGCGCAGGTCAATGATAAGTTTTACGGGCGGCAGGCCGTCGTTTTTCAGCCGATAATCGACCTGCCGGATCGAGCCAGACGATCCCTCTCCTTCCTCAAGCCCGCCAATGCACCGCCATAGGCGAACGTTGGTACAAAATTCCCTTTGAACTACGGCCACACACAACAAACGGAAGAGGCCGCTTAGACACAATGTGGACGCTTGGGTAAAGATATCTATGGTGATTCAGGACGGAGAGCATGCGAATCGAACTGGACGAAAAAACAAAGCGCCGGAATGCCTGTGAAGCTGCAGGACAGGCGGTCGATCTCCAAGAAGCCACGAACGACCCTCGCATCTGCGTTGCGGAATATGGTCTGGTGATTATTCAGTGGTTCTGCTTTTATAGCCGCGGGGAGACCTGTCTGCGCCCGCCTGCCACTGCGTGGCGGTAGGCAGGTGTCCGCCCGCCTGCCAGGGTGCGGGCAGGCACAGGAAAAAAGACAGCGCTCCGAGGTCATGCTGCGGGTTACGGGAAAAGACTGCTTTAAATTTCTGCAGAAAAGGCTCGCGTCCCCTTTTTCCCTCTCCCAAGACCCCCAACTCCAATGCTCACCCTGACCCTAACTGGGGAGCTCTTAAGACTTCGTCAACCGCTCCCTTAAGAATGGCGAGAAACTTTAGATCTGCTATTCCCTTTTGACGAAGGAACCACTGCTTGCCGAGATCAGACTCATTCACGGCCTTCAGTAAATAATTTCGGTACAGCTCTCCCAGTTTGTCGGACAGGCCCTGAGGTTACACCCAAACAGTCCCTTCTGCGTAAACACCTAGCAGAGTTATTTTCTTGCCCGTCCTCAACTTAACGGCAAAAGACCAAGACGGGAATTGGTTACCCTCGCCAAAAACGACAGTACACTGCGGAGCTAACTTTCTCCCCCACTGCAACAAATCGATATGGTTTTGTTGAAACTCGGGAGGAGCCGCCTGAAGGAAGCTTTCTTCTGTCCAAACCTGAGGAGGGTATTTGACCTTATCGGGCGACTGAATTACCGGTGGAGCCAACGAGGCAACCAGCGACGAGAGCGCCAGTCGGGGCACCTTAAAGTCCCACAGGTCATCTTCCCAACAAACGATCAAATCGCAGCCATCTGGATCGTGCGTATGATTTACAAAATTGCTGGCCTTTAGCTCGAATTCTATTCTCAGCAGCTTTCGTTCGCCGTCTTCTTCGAACTTCCATGCAAGACAGTCTGGAAACGCCTCTCGGACCTCGTTGATGAGAAGGCGATAGGGCAATCTCGGCAGGAGCAACCCAAAAAGAGTTACCACTTCCTGCTCCGACCGAGGAGCAAACTCAAACCACGGCCCTAACTTCATAAGTCCAGCTTGAAACCAGAAACCCTTCTGACCCCTTTCTCCTTCCGATCTAAACCAACTCGACCACGGCCCAGTCAAATGGAATCAACTGTCCCCGGGAAAAATCAGTTCAATGGAAAAGTAGCTTGTTCCCTTTCTTTCTCCCCCCGCATGAGCTTCTGCTCAGCGCTGTTTCAGAGAAGATGGTGAGGGATTCCCTTTGGAGCAGAATGCTATGATTCAAGACCTGACCCTCGGTGTCAGTTGTGTGCTTCAAGAAAGGCCAGGCCCAAGGAATTTTCAGCCTCATCACATGCCTGCAGGTGGATACTTCCAAACAGGGGCGCCGGAGCCGGGGTTGTTTCGACGTTCCAGGAACGCCGCGATGTCCTCGATCTCCAGAAATGCAATTGACGCCTGAGGCTGGCCATGAAGGTGGAAGATTTGCCGTTTGTGGATGTCGCTGCTCGGCCAATATGCATTGCTTCCACCGTATTGCCCGTTATTGGCAACTACGACGAGCTGGAACATGTGGTAGTGAAGGGCTAGCGCCATTTGGTCGAACGTCCGGACATCCTTGTTGAGCGCAGGTATCGCAAGAATATCTGACTCGTGGCGAAGGTCCGCAGCTAGACCCAGATCGGTTGCGTCGTAACAGACAGATGCCGTGAGCCACACTGGCCGCATCGAAAGGTCATTTGACCACCTGTAGCCCACCAGCCACTGACAAGGTCGGAAGCCCTGCAACCGCATCGAACCACCGTTGTTGAAACTTTCCTCATTGGGAGCGAGATGAAACTTTCCCTGTCTACGAATGCGGACCTGCAACCCGTAACTGTCAGTCCACTCCGGAATGATCCAGAGCGCTGAGTTTACCAGTGGCTGCCCCGGGAAAATCTCCTGGTAAGTCATCCCTGCCAGCACAATGGTCCTGTGTGCTCGCGCGAACGGGATGAGATGAGTGGCAACGTCGAGCGGATGAACCGCCAGCTCCGGAAGAATCAGCCAATCCAAGCGCCCTTCGCTTTCGTTATGCGTCTCGCGCAGAGCAAGCATTCGCTCTACCGCTGCCAGCGACGCCGATAGATGGTTCCGGTGTCTCTTGCGGATAAGAGTAGAGATAAGCGTAAGGTCCTTCTCGTTGAAGTGCTCTGCCGCAGGGATTGCTGTCTGCACGATACAGGCACGCAGGGGGCGTAAGCCTTGTTGCTTCGTTGGACGGGCTGCAATCAGTGGCATGATGAGAATGCCGGTCGCAGCGCCACACTTCCGCTCAAGTTCTGCGATTCGCCCTTGGACTTTGCCCATCGTCGCTTCTATGCCGCGCATAACACAATCAAATCCTTCGGGTTCCCGACAACCGGGCCACCGCAGCAACGCCGAGAGCAACTGCTCCATCCAGTCGGTGATTGGCAACCAATCGTCGCCGAATGCCGGTTGACCGTTGAACAGCCCGTAGAGCCTCTGGTACCAGTGGCTCTCCGCCGCACGGTAGACTGCGGCACCCTCCTTCCAGTGTGATGACCGTACACTCCTGGTGAAGTCCGGCCGACCAGCCAAAATGAAGCGCAAGAGATAGCCCAACTGGAATCGCCAGCGTTCGTTCTGAGCACACCAGGCAGGAGGTAAATAGAGCGAGCCAGCGGGTGCCGCTCGGCTTGGCACAACTTCTAGCTCCTTTGTATCAGCGATTCCGGACTTCGCGCGCAATTTCAATTTCAACCGGACCTGTCCGGGGGCAATTACCTCAATCTCGTTCGTGTCCTGCTGAAACCACCGCAAGAACGCAGCCGCGAAACGCAGCAATGCGAGTTCGTTCCTGAATGGTCCCGTAGGCCCGTCTTTCACCACGATCTCGGCAAGTGTCCGGAAATCTTCGCTATTGGCGGTGGTATCGAGACAAAGATCCTCGCGCAACCTCGCCGGCAGGCCATCAAAAAGTAGCACGCTGGCGTCGATGAGTTCGCGTGCAAACGAGGGATCTCTCTCCGCGATTTCCCGCTGCCTCGCCGGTGTCAACCCTTGGCTAGTTAGCTGGGCGGCACGTTCCTTGTCGAGAAACGCACGCCTCGACAGCACAGCGAGCGTTGCGAAATCCGAACTCTTCAGCTGATTACCCTCACCCCGCAGAAATCTGATTAGGTCGCGGTAGTGCTTCGTTTCCGCGCTTCGGCCCCCGCGGAAGACTGGGGCGGACTTTGGATCGTGCGCAGCTAGAAACAGAAACGCCTGCTGCCGCAGATACCAAGGAATCGTCGGGGCGGGCAGTGCGATCAGGCGTGCCGCTTCATCACGAAGTGCGACGCGATAGGCAGCCAGATTCACGCGTTTGGGCAGGCACTCGTCATCTTCAACAAGACCAGTTTCCGTCGCCCCGGCTCGGAGAATTTCGGAAAGGCAGTACCAGGCGACGCGTCTCGGCGCCTTGCGCCGTCCACCCCGCTCGGTGAATGGCTTGAGCAAATCGAGCACAGCCTTCAGGATCTCCACATCGGGCCACAGGTCGAGACCTATGCGTAGTAGTCGGACGTTCGAGGGATCCTCGACCCAGCGGTCGATCAGACCGAGTGCGAACGCGCGGGCATCTTCGTCAAGCTCACGTTGGTTTCGGACCGGTCGAGAGTGGCCGGTACGCGGCCCCATCCCGCCGTTTGCCACCGCTATGTTTTCTGCGGAGCCTTCTTCTAGAAGAGGCCTGATGGACCGATAGGTTGTGCGAAACCGTCCCGCTGCGAACCTGGCGACCGTTTCGTCCCGGACATCTGGTAACGGCGAGAAACGCCACCCGCTGTCGTCTGTCTCCTGGCTTAAAGCCTGTTGGGACCGTATCAGTCCTTGAATAGAATCCAGAATCTCCTCTCCCCCAATCGCGTCGAACCCTCCGGATACTGCGGACTGAATGCGATTCATCTTCGCACTCTGACGAACCAGAGGATGTTCACCGCCACCGAACTCAGCGGCCTTGGTTTTCTCCTTGGACAGTTCAAGCCCTGGCACCGCTTCCTGCAGGAGATTCTGGAGCCAATCGGAGACTTCGTTCGCGACTTGCCGCAGGACTTTGGCTCCTTCCACCGTCACTACGACACGCAGATCGTCGACGTACCGACAGGCATCTTTCAACTGGACGTCCGTCGCGATCTCGGTCGTGAATGAGCGCCGCAGTCTGTCGTCAAATTCGAGAAGTGCGATGTTCGCAAAGAAACCCGCAGACACGAGACCTTGCGGGAGCGCTACCCGCGCGAAGTCTTGTAGCTCCGCTTGCTCCGCGTAGATCGCAACCTCACGCTCGTCGCGGAAATGCCATCCCCAGTCGAGCACGCGCTCCGCCAGCTCGAAGAAGGGCTGATCGTCTTCATCATGTTGAATGCTGCGGAGAGCAGCCGCGAGCCGATTTGGACGGACACGGTCATAGAACTGACGAAGGTCCGAGTAAACGATGATCACCCTCTGCCCGTCTGCCAGCATGATAGACTCTGCGACAAGCTCTGCTCGAGAAAGAAATGTTCGGTAGTCCTGATAATACTCTCGATAGAGCTTCGCCGAACCCCAACGGTGGCGCAACTCCTCGCCGACCGTGTCGCAGAACAAGCGATTGCCGTAGGAGATAATCTGTTTGCGAGATGCGGCATCTCGAATCGACCTGCGCGGATCGCCTTGCTTGGTCTCGACTCGATCGGCGAGGCAGAGCATGAGCGCTGTTGCCACGACCTGGTCCTTTAAACTCACGTGAGCAAGCGGCCGCAGCCTAGCGGCGGTCATGCCCCTCTCTTTAGGCTCCCAAGCACCGGAATGCGGCGACACACACCAGCGCTGACTCTTCGGCGCCGGGACGATGCGAAGTGGATCGTTTTCCCACTGATCTGGAGATTGCAGGCGCTCCCCAACCTCGGCAATGAACGAGGGTAGATTTATCGCAGTCCGATCGAGTTCAAGAGTATCCGAGAACCAGTTGTGATAGCGGATGTATGATGCCGTTTTCTTCCACGCCTGAACCAGAACATACTCCTGGCGAAGGAGATCAATGCGTGGTCTGAGGATATCCGTGGTCACGCCTCACCTCCTAGGACCTCCACACTCGGCAACGACATGAAGCTTCCTTCATCAGGCTCGGTCAGGACGATGCGATCGAAGTCGGAATTGACCGGCTTCAGGGTTAACCGGTCGTGGCGCCAAGAATCGCCGTCCTTTGCCTTTTTGCTTTTGTAGCGCTTGACTGTGTAGCGCCTCCAGTCTCGGGGTCGCTCGCGTCGCGGAGCTGGACCAAAACGCTCTTGCCTCGGCGCGTGCTTGGACCGGCGCGCGGAAGAGGCACCACGCGCGGTCGGGAATGGCGGGCTCCATCGACTTTGCGACGACCTGCGCAACAAACAATCCGAGGGCGCAGTCGATGGCGCGACTCGACGCGACCCATTCATTGTGGGGTTCAACAGGTTGTAGACGAGAGCCACAGGACCAAACGACCAAAGGATCACGAGCGGGCGGGCGCCCTCCTTGGGAAAGCGCCCGAATCGCTTCCGCCAGTCGCGAGTGGATGCGGCGTATCTCAGTCCGGGCTTCTGAACCTGCAGGAGCATGGCATTGAATGGAGCGAAATTGCGCAGCCGGATGACGAAATCGAGCAGGTCTTTAAAGTCTTTGCTCCGGGTGTAGAGCCGGGAGTCCTCCAGCAATTGGTCCAGCAAGGACCGGACGCCCTCGGGATTATAAAGATCAAGTTGCTTCTGGTAATGGTCAACAGGACGATCGCCCATCTCTACTCTCGTTTTCGCCACCTCAAAATCACGATCTCCGGATTGGAGTTGCCGTATTAATCGTCGGCCATGACACCAGCGGGTTCCTCAAGGACTTCCAAGAATTCCGCCACGAATTTTACGTCTTCGCCTTCCACTGGAATCGGTTTGAATGCCGGGTTTTCGGGGACTAACGTGGCAACTCGGCGCAATCCTCCTTCCGGATCGCGGGACGTTGCCATTTTCAGTCTTTTGACCGTGAAGCGCCCTCCCGTTTCAGGATCTTCTGCAGCATGCAGCTGGAATAGCCCGATCATATCGGTTTTCAGTTGGGGCGCTTTGAACTGAAATACGCAGTATGCCCCGTCCGGAATCACCGGCTCCATCGAATGACCAACCACTTGTGCGACAAACATGCCCTTCCGCAACGGCAGTGAAGTTTTGATCTCGACCCAATCCGCAGCATTCACATCTTGATCTTCGCTAAATCCACCAGCCGCCGCTTTTACCGATAACAGGGGAATGCATGTTTTGTATCGGTCTCCCCAAGCGGGGCGAACACGACGGAAAGGAAGGATATTCGCCACAGCGAAAGGAAGATCGATTATCGTCACTCGCGGTGGATGGCAGCAGCGTGGGTCGGCAGGCGGCGGGTCGAGGCGGGTTTGGTAGGGCTGGCCGGTACGAATGGACTCCTGCACGGCGTCGAAGATCTCCAAGATGACCCGCTTGGTGCGGTACTCGCCCCACTTCTCCTCGTCTTTGCGCTTTACGATAGGGAAGGTGTCCATGATGTAGGCCACGGCGGCGCGAGGCGTCGGAAAGTTCGCCTTGAGCCGGGCCAAGTCTTCTGCTGCCTCACCCTCCGCGCGGCTCCAGTCGCCGTTCGGGTCGGCCAGCAAGCAGAGATGAAAGAAGGCGGCGTCCAACTCGCAGCGGAGCAGGAACCGGCGTTCCTCACCCCAACTGAACGGCGGCCCGGGCCACCCGGCGTCTATTGCGAACGGCTTCAGGTCCCACGCCGTGTAGGTCAGCTCCAACACGCGGGGAAGTATCCAATCACCTATTCTTTTATCAGCATCCCAACTAATCTGTTGCTCGATTTGGCCTTCCTCAATGACCGGCAATTGCTGAAAGACGAATTTCGCAAGGTGCCGCGACCCAATTCGCCGACGCACCACAAAATCAAACAAGAAGCTGTTTATCGAAGCTACTAGAGCCGCTGTGCTTCGCACATCAGCAATTTGGTAAAACATCCACAGCGTGTGAGCCGCCGCTACCCGCGGAAAAATACTCGCAAATGCCGTCCGCTGATTTTCTGGATTCGCTACGTCGCAAAACCCAGCAATCCAATCATGCCCATAATTGAGGGCGGCCAATCTTGATTTCACTAGTCGTGTAGGCATCCACCATCTGGGAATTACAGGCAGGCACGGGTCCTGCTTTTCCGAAGTACTAACCATCCGCTCGGTGCCATGATTAATCTGATCGACCGTCTGCTCATGAAATGTTGAGTAGCGATGATCCAGCTGGCCAATAAATTTGCCTTCATATAACGGTAACCACCCTTGGAGTGAACGACAGCCAACAACTTCTGTTGGCACTCCGTGCGATTCCGGTGGTTGCAACTGTTCCATGTCCTCGTTGTCACTGGAAATGTTGAACATTTGCACCACTTCGCACTTCCATCCCCTTCCGTTAGACAAATTCTGGAAGGCCGGAGCGTGGCGGTAGATCTTCGCTGTAATAACTGCGTCGCGCTTCGACTGAAATGTTGGACATGAGCCGGTATTCGGACTAATTCGTTTCAAGTCTTCTGAAACGAATAGAAGCTGCCTATCCCCTTCCAGCAAGTGTTCAAGACGAGTATTGGAAAAGGAAAACAGGATTGGCTCGGTTGAAGGTCTTCCGGCAACAGTTACAAGCGCGAACTTCTGTTGTGGATGCACGTCAGGAAACAGCAACTCAGAGTTCTCAAAGTCCAAAAAACTTCTGAGACAACCAGTCTCGCTCAGCTTTTCAAAAAGGAACCTCCGCGATTCGTCTGTTGCCAAACCGCTCTGAACGATCAGCCCAAGCCGACCAGCCTTACCACATAACTGGAATGCACGCTCCAGAAACGAAGCATACGTATTGAGTTTCTTGTATGAACATAACGGGTAAAGACCGCTCCACCGATGGAATACTTTGAAACGGGTGCGTTCGTTGATGAACTCCTGCCATTTGGTCCACAGGTTAATGTCCTGATTTCTAAGCGAGTCTATTAACGTCTTACGTATTGCTGTCGAAGCTTCAGCAATCTCAGGGCGAAGTAAAGCAAAGAACTTCTTTTCCTCTTCCTCAAGGACCTCCCACGGCGGATTGCCGACCATGCAGTCGAAGCCGCCCTCGGCGAACACCTCCGGAAAGGCCAGATGCCAGTGAAAAAACTGGTATTGGCTTGCGAGGCGCTCGACCTCGGTGCGTTGAGCTGTACTCAGCGCTTTAGGGTCTGCGGCAAGACGGCGGATGGTGTCGGTCGTTACCGGTTCGGCTGCTGCCCCCACCCGCTTTTCCCAAACAAAAGCCGCACACCAGGCGTCCGCAACTTGCTGCGCGTGTTGGTAGTCCGGGGATACGACGAGCCTGCCGAACTGTTCTGCCTTGCGCTGAATATCGTTGAGCGTGTCATCCGGGGCTTCATCAATCCCCCGTGTTCGCGCGGCGAGCGAATTGTAGTCGGCTTCGGGGTCGGCAACCATCATGTGCATCATGTCCCGCTGGCCTTCCCGCTCCTGCTTGTTGCGCTTCTTCAA
>JACQUW010000417.1 GCA_016210115.1 Deltaproteobacteria bacterium
AATCCGCCCGTGCGCCAGATTTCGGTTCGCTTCTCCAGCTTGATATCGAACACCTCGTCCGCCTGGTAAGCCTGACTGCCTCCCGCAGCGGAATTCTCCCATGCCACGAGATCCCTGAACAATTGAATCACCGCCAGGACAAGACCGGGAACAGCCACAACATAAACAGGCATGAGCCTGGCGATCAGAGGCCATTGCCAACCTAAAACGAGCGCACCCAGGAAGAGAATCAGGAAAAAAGCGGTCAATAGAGACGCGGGACGAACTCTCACGGTCAAGCGCCGCTCTCGCGCGACCGGTCCAGCTTCTTGTTTTCTCTTCCAGCGGCCCAAGAGAGTCAGGGCTAACGTGCCCAGAGCAATTATCAGCAGGATGATCACCGCCGGCCGCAACAACCACGCCATTCCGTAGCTCGCCACCGAGCGATAGAGATATTTCTCGAACAAAGTCCCGAGGACGAACCCCAGGATCAGGGCAGGCCGGGGATATCCCAAACGCCACATGAAGTAACCGAGGATCCCAAAGCCCACCACGGTAAGGAGATCAAGAGGGTCCCGATTCGCGCTGAAAGCGCCTAAGAGAACGAATGTCAGGATCAAAGGAACCAGGATCGTGTAGCGCACCTGAGCCAGTTTGGCGAGTTGGTTCGATAAGACAAAGCCGATCAAGGTTCCAAGGACCGCAGACATCCCCTGAATCCATACAATGCTGAAGATCAGGTCGGCGTGTTTTCTCAGCATCTCAGGGCCGGGCACAAATCCCCACGCGAGCAGGGCGACGATGAACAACGCGGTAGTGGTTCCCTGGGGGATTCCCAGAAGAAGAACACTCATCAGGTCGCCACCGTCTTTGGCGTCATTGGCGCTCTCGGGCGCGATAACTCCGCGCACGTCGCCCCTGCCGAAGGTGTCCTTCGCCCCCTTGCAACTCTGCGCGGCGTGCCCGTAAGCGAGCCAGTCCACCGTCTGCGCGCCGACGCCTGGCACAAGCCCCACCCAGACACCGACAAAGCTGCAGCGAACCACGAGCCACCACTCCCGGATCGTGTCTTTGATACCGTCGAAAAGGCTGCCCTTGAGCGGCGCGGACTCTATCTCCACGCCAACCTTGGTGAGGGCCAAATTCAGTGACGCGGGGATGCCGAACATCGCCAGGGCGACAATGCTAAGTGTAAAACCGTTTAACAGATAGATCTGGTCAAAGACGTAGCGCATGATGCCGCTCTGCTCTTGCTGGCCAATAGTGGAGAGCAGCAGCCCAAAAAATGCCGCAATGACTCCCTTAAGGGGCTCACGCCCGGCCAGGCAAGCTATCATGGTGAGACCCCAGAATATGATCACAGCCAGCTCCGGCGATCCTAACAGGTAGATCAAAGGCTGAGCGACGGGAATTGCCAAGGCCAACGTGAATGTGCCAATCACGGCGCCCATTCCCCCAGCCAGAAAGGAAGCTCCCAAAGCGCGGCGAGCCTCTCCTCGACGTCCCATCGGATAGCCGTCAAGAATAGTTGCCTGGGATCCGGCTCCTCCGGGAATGCCAAAAAGGATCGGAAGATAAGCGGCACAGATGGCGCTCACAGCGCTCACCCCGATCAACAAAGCGATCCCCGTAAGCGGCGACCACTTGATAACGATAGGTAGCAGTAGCGCGTACGCCAAAGGCGTGCCGAATCCTTGAGGGGCAACAGCAGTGAACGTCCCTATCGCCACGCCGATCATCATGGCTAGAAAGATGTGGGGAGAGATGATGCTATTCAAACCCTGAATTGCGGCACTATACAATGAAGCTTCCATGCTTCTTTACACCGCCTTGCGTGATTTATAGCCGTAAAGTGAGCTGAAGAAGGCTCACTGGCGTCCTGGAAGAGGACCTCCTCCGGCAATCTGGTTGAACAACTTAATAGTTTCCGGATCCCTCGGGATCTCCTTGACCGTCTGGTGCTGTTCTTCAGGCAAGAGAGGTTGGGCTTCCATCTTGGTCAGCTTCTTCCACGTTTCCAGAAACTCCGGATCCTTCAAAGCCTTCCGAAACGCCTGCTGGAGGATCCCAACCTGCTCTTTGGGTGTGTTTGGAGGCAATATATAGGGGGAGCCGACAAGGCGGAAGTTACGGAACATAGAGATCGCTAGCTTTTGGGTTTTCGTATGGGCAAAGCTCTCCAACTCGGGAACTCGCTCCAGGGCAGGATGGCGCAAGCGAAAGCCCCTTGGGATCTCGATAACGGCGTGAAAGCGGACCGGGCCGTCGCCAAGCCATTCGCGATTCCGCATGAAAACGGTTTCGGAGCTATTGGCTCTGGCGTCCACCTCACCGCCAAGCAAAGCCAGATCGACTTCCGGCCCTGAATATCCGGTAACGAATTTTGGGTCTTTGAGATCGAGAATCCAGGCGAAAAGGCGCGCGATGATGTAGTTGTCGTGGCCAACCGACTGAGCCCCGATTCTAACGCTCGATGCGGCGCGGAGTTTCTCCAGGCTGTCGAGGGCAGCGGTTTTCGTGGTAAAAAAGAGGTAACTGGTCCTGCTGTTGGGAGATCCCAGATAGATCATTTTATCGACGTCGTACTGCACGCCGGGCTCGCCCAGGACCGCATTCGACACAAACCCCGCTCCGATATTGCCGATTGTAAGGCCATCGGGCTTGACCGCACTGTATAGATGATTTGCTGCCTTGCGGCCACCTGCACCCGGTATGAACTCAGTGATGATCGTTGGATTTCCCGGAATATGCTTTTGCAGAAACGGGATAAGAGCTCGTACCCGCACATCTCCCGTCCCGCCAGGCCTCCGGCCCTGAATGAGTGTTATCGTCTTTCCCTTGTAAAAATCGGTCTGGGAGAAAGCAGGATCAGTTAACGGCAACACTAACCCGCCGAAAACCACGGCGACGGCGAAGCTGAAAGTCGATTTCTGTAGCTGCATCTGAAACCTCCTTCAGAGCTTGCATTTGTTTGTGTCATGATGAATCTTTCCCGGAGATAAAGCCATTCCTTCTGGGTCCGGTATAAATTCGGATCACAAGCCTCGCCCGTTAGACACTCAGCGAGGAGGAACAGGTGCCCCCGGTAAATTTTCCTATATGGTTACATTTCACGGTTCGTGTTAACGCGGCGGCAGGGGGTCTGCTCCCGCAATCTTCTTAAACAGATCGATAATTTCCCGCTCTCTTGGTGTTTCCTTTACAGCATTTGCTTGTTCATCGGGCAAAAGCGGCTGCGGCTCCGCCCCAACCAGTTTTCTCATGTGTTCGGGGAACTGCGGATCTTTCAACGCCTTTTCAAACGCGACTTTCAAGGTTTGGACCAGTTCTCTTGGAGTCTCTGGATGAGCTATAAAAGGCGAGCCCACAAGCCTGAAGTTAACAAACATGCGGAGCAGCTTTTTTTCCCTCTCAGTCTTAGGAAAATCCTGGAGAGCAGGCAGATGGTCGAACGCAGCGTGGCGGAAACGAAAACCTTTCGGGGACTCCATTATGGCATGAAAGTTCATGAGCTTTTTCTCTATCCATTCGGGACTCCGGTGGGGCACATTATCCGCTATTTGCGCTCTCGCGTCCAGTTCTCCGCGCATGATGGCTGCATCGATTTCCGGTCCGGAGTATCCGGTAACGAACACCGGCTTCTTGAGATCCAGCAGCCAGGCAAAAATTCGCCCGTTAATGTAGATGTCATGCCCTACTGACTGGCCGCCGATCCTGAGGCCTGAGTAGGCTCTAAGTTTTTCCATCGAGTCCAGCCCAAGACTCGCCCTGGTTTGAAATAGGTAGCTGGTTCGGCTGTTGACGGAACCCAGGTAGATAAACTTATCCACGTCATATCGCACCCCCGGCTCGCCCAGAACGGCATTTGACACAAGCCCCGCCCCGGAATTGCCGATGGTGAGGCCATCAGGCCGAGCTGCGTTGTAAATATGATTCGCCGCTTTTCGACCTCCTCCGCCCGGCATATACTCAGAGACAATCGTCGGATTCCCCGGAATATGTTTTTGGAGAAAGGGCATGATAGAACGTACCCGCATGTCTCCTGTTCCTCCCGGTCTGCGTCCCTGCACGATCGTAATGGTCTTGCCTTGATAAAACGGAGCTTGTGAAAATGCGTAGCCAGGAAAGGCGATGCAAATCAACAATCCAAAAATAGCGGATTCGAACAATACCCGTGGAAAAAGTGTTTTTTGTGCCATGTTAATCTCCTTAGGTTATGGTTTGTTTTCAGCAGAACGATTTTTCTGCCACCACATCTTTGTCGCCGCACGGCAAGCAGCCTGGCAGCCCAGGACTTGGCTAGGACTTTAGTACTACTCATAGGTACAAACAAGCGTCTCAATCCTGGAGAGAAGTAAAAACTAGGACTTTAGGTGTACGGCATATAGATCCAATCCGCTACCTTGTCAAGACGCGAATGACGCGAATAAATAGAATGCCACCCATGGAAAATTCAGAGACCCCGATAATTTTCTTTCAGAAGACCTCAGCGAATTTCGCGCAGCCGTTCCAAAAAAAGAGAGCGAGTTTCTCATTCAAGGGGAACGCCACCTCTTTTTTCCGGTGCAATTTCGATGTGTTAGAGATCGAAGATGCAAATGAGAGATTATCAAGGGGCTCCAGGTGTGAAAATAAGTCACACATGGCTGAAGCAAGCGAGTTAAATGAGCAATTTGCTTACACGGATCCCAGAAGCCGATACGCCTTGGAAGTAACCCGCAAAAAACGACAGGGGAAGGGGAGACTGCAAGTCCATTTCCGTGGCTGCGTCGGAAGCATCGTTTGCATTCATTGGTGATGATGAAAGTTCCCGGGAGATGAACGCACCGCTTCTCCCGCGGCATTGATGCGGGTCACAAGCCTCGGCGGTTCGAGAGCGATCTCGAGACTAGCGAGGGGGAAGAGGGTCTCCCCCGGAAAGCCGCGTATACAATTCGACGATCTCTCGCTCCCGCGGTATTTCCCTGATCACCTTCTGATGCTCTTCCGGAGTAATTGGCGAGGGATCAGCGCCGGTAAGTTTCTTGTATTCTTTGTGGAATTCAGGATCATCATAGGCTTTCCGGAATGCTGCCTGTAGGATTCGGACATGCTCTTTGGGCACCTCCGGAGAGATGAAATACGGCGATCCCGCTGCCCTCAACGAGCGGAACATCGAGAGAAGCTGCCGCTCTTTTTGAGACCTGGCAAATTTCTCCAGATCCGGCAGGTGAGGGAAACCGGGAATCTTTGTCCCCTTTGGGATCTCTATCACGGTGTGGAAGTGCATCATTTTCTTCTCGATCCACTCGGGATGTCTTTGCAGGATGGAAGCGGACGTCTCCGACCGGGCATCGATCTCGCCCCGGGCCAGAGCCAAATCCTGTTCGGGCGACGAGTAACCCGTGACGAATTTCGGGCCTTTGAGGCCAAGAAGATAGGCGAAAGTCCGACCTGTGATGTAGATCGGATGGCCCACCGCATGCGCGCCGATTCTCATGCCTTCGGCATTCTGAACCTTTTCAACCGTGTCCCATCCTGCCTCTCTTCGGGTTAGAAAGCTGTAATGGGCGGCGCTCTCAGTAGATCCCAAAAAGATGAGCTTTTCGAGATCATACTTGACACCGGTCTCCCCCAAAATGGCACTGGCGATCATGCCGCCCGGTGTGCTTCCGATTGTGTGGCCATCGGATCTGGCGCTTCCAGCAATGTAGTTGGCAACTTTTCGCCCGCCGGCTCCCGGCATGAACTCGATTACGATTGTGGGTTGCCCGGGAAGATGTTTTTTAAGGTAGGGAACCAAAGCCCTGAGTCGCATCTCCCCGATTCCGCCTGGGGTGCTTCCTCGGACGAGAGTGATGGTTTTTCCCTGGTAATAGGGAGCCTGCCCGATAGCCGTGCTTTGCGGCAGTAAGAAGTACAATAACCACGCTCCAACAAAGACCTTTACCAGACGACCGGTGCCATTCTTGAAATTCATCCTCTACCTCCTTATTGCATTTATTCTTTAGCGCGGCGGCAATGGGCCGGCATCGCTCAGCTTTTTGAACAGCTCGATGACTTCAGGATCGCGGGGTAGCTCCCTGACGGCCTTCTCCTGCTCTTCGGGCATCAGCGGCGACGGGTCAGCCCCCGCGATCTTTTTAAAATCCTTGAGGAAGGCTGGGTCTTTAAAGGTTTTGCGCATGGCCTCTGCCAAGATCTCAACTCGCGCCTTGGGTGTCCCAGGAGGAAGGATATAGGGCGAACCCACCAGCCTGAAGGTGCGGAACATCGACACAAGCCTCCGCTCCCTTTCGGGTTTGGTAAAGCTCTCAATATCCGCCAAATGGGCAAAGCGGGGATACTTGCTTCCTTTGGGAACCTCAATGACCGCGTGAAAATCAACCAAACGTTTTTCGATCCAGTCCTGATGCCGTTCTATCGATCCGTGGTTTGCGCCCGGGCATCCACCTCACCCCGCATCAGGGCAAGGTTGATCTCCGGGTCGCTGTAACCCGTGACAAATCTCGGTTCTTTGAGACCCAGCAGGTAGACAAAAAGCCGGGCGGTGACATAGATGTCATGCCCCACGGCATGAGCGCCGATTCGGATTCCAGAGGAAGCGCGTAGCTTTTCCAGGCTGTCGGTGCCGAACGCTTTGTTCGTCAGAAAGATATAGTGAGCGGCGCTGTTGGGGGTACCGAGAAAGATCAACTTGTCGAGATCATACTCCACGCCGGTCTCATCCAACACTGCGTTTCTTATCAGGCCGCCGCCCACATTGCCGAGAGTAAGCCCGTCGGGACGGACCCTGAGATAGAGGTAATTGGTTGCCTTTCGACCTCCTCCGCCCGGCATGAACTCCATTACAATGGTCGGGTTTCCGGGGATATATTTCTGGAGGGAAGGTATCACGGCCCTAACCCTCAACTCTCCCACGCCCCCGGGAGTACTGCCCCGAATTAAAGTAATCGTCTTACCCTGATAAAACGGAGTCTGGGAAAAAACGGGGAATGGTGAAAGGAAAAAGCTTAACAAGATGAAAAAGACTCGAAGAGAGACTTTGAGCTGGCGTTTTGAGTTCATGGCGAACCTCCCCGGCTCAATAAAAGAATCAGCCTCTGTTTTTCCGCCTCGTAAAACCAGCCATAGGATACACCAGCCTTCAACGAGGTGGAAGGGGCCCGGCGCCAACAAGCTTCTTAAAAAGTTTGATCACGGCAGAGTCCCGCGGAATCTCTCTGATCGTCTTCTCATGCGCTTGCGCGTGATCACAGACCGAAAGTTCGCGGTTTTTTCCACGGAACTATTTTTCGCTTATCGAGGCGGCAAAGGCCCAGCGTCAGCGAGCTTTTTGAACAGCTCGACGACTTCGGGATCGCGAGGAATGTCCTTGATAGATCGAGTCATTGCTTCTGGCGTCATAGGGCTCGCGTCCTCGCCCGTCAGCTTTTTATATTCCTTGTGAAAGTCGGGGTCTCTGAAGGACTTCCGCATCGCTTCCTGGATGATCTCCACCAGTTCCTCGGGGGTCCCGGGAGGGAGGACGTAGGGGGCGCCCATTAACTGGAAAGTCCGGAACACGCTTAAGAGTTTTTTTTCTGCCGTTGATTTGGCAAAGCTCTCGAGTTCGGGTAGATGCGGAAATCGCGGATGCCTGTTGCCACTTGGGATCTCAATGACGGCATGGAAGTCCATTAGCCCTTTTTCGAGCCAATCGGCATTGCGGCGTATTACCGTTTCGGTTGTATTCACTCGACCGTCCAACTCGCCGCGCAGGAGCGCGAGATCCATTTCCGGCCCGCTGTAGCCAGTGATGAATTTTGGGTCTTTGAGGCCGATCAGGTAAGCGAAAATCCGGGCGATATAATAAATGTCGTGACCCACGGATTGGCCTCCGATGCGCACGCCCGGCGCAGAGCGTAGCTTCTCCAAAGTCCTAAGACCGGCTTCTTTTCGCGTGACAAAAACGTAGTGATTCGCGCTGTAGGGAGATCCAACGTAGATGAGCTTGTCAAGGTCATATAGAATTCCAGTTTTCCTGAGGACAGCGGCGGGCACAGCCCCCGTGCTCACATTGCCGATAGTCAGACCGTCCGGACGCGCCGTCTTGTAGATATGGTTTGCAGATTTTCTTCCTCCCCCGCCTGGCATATATTGAGACACTATCACTGGATTTCCGGGAATGTATTTCTGGAGAAAAGGAATGAGGGCTTTAACCCTCAGGTCACCCGTGCCGCCGGGGTTGCGTCCCTGGATGATGGTTATGGTTTTTCCCTCGTAGAAGGAGGACCGGGAAAGGCCAGCGTCTGGAACTAAAAGGGTGAATAGTAAGGTGCCGATCATCCAGCACGGGTTCTTAGAGACCCGTCCTCTAATAATAAGACCCATTGCGAACCTCCATGGATAAGACTCTTTGAACATCAGAGTAGAGGTAGAGAGACGGCACAGACGCGCTCACAGCGCTCACTAGTACTAGTTCGTTAACCTCCAGCAAGGGAAGGAATGCTGACGATAAATTTGACTTTTGCGGAAGAGCCCAGAACCGTTTCTAATCCTTGGAGCTCATGGATGTCGATTTCATCAATTTCGATTTTTACACAGTTCTGCAAGGTCTGGTTCATGGTGAAAATGCTGGTCTGAAACTCCCTCCCATACCGCTCACAAAGGAGGTTTAATAAGTCTCTGATGGTTCCATCTTTCGGCCAGGGAACGAAGTCCTCCTCCGAGCCAGCCATCAGTCGCGCCAACCCGAGATAACGAATAGAAACCCGCGATGTTTGCTCACTGGTTTCCATTAGGCTCTATCCGCCCCGTTCATGAGAAACGTCCGCTTTCAATCATTCATCGTTTGAAGAATTCCCTTGAGCTCGCTACCCCATTTCGCCAGGAGTTGGCTGCGCAGCTCAGGACTTATTTGAGCTACCGGATATGCCCGATCCTTCCACTCATAAGGCCAACAGGCGTCGATCACCGCTTTGGAAGTAAACACAGCAGAAGGATTGTGACTTGAGCTTTTTTGGTCAGGCGGAACAGCAGGATCAGCGGAGCTGCTTCGACACCGGCGAATAATCTCAATCGCGCGCTCAGGGTCAGCGCGAGTGACTACGGCCCACATAACATCCCAAAGATCAGTGACATTGATGTCATCATCAACGACGACCGTGTATCTCCCGACATAAACTCCTGTCGCGCATTGAGAAGCTAACATCCCCGCCTGCCGGGAATGGCCGGGGTAGCGCTGCCTGATGGAAACCGCAAAAAAGAGCCGCCCGGCGCCCACCATGTGGCACCACACGCCTCGGATGTCGGGAACTCCCGCCTTTTCCAGTTCATCCCACATCATCGCTGAGCGAAATAAACATTGCGCAAGGTTAAGACCGGGAGGTTTCGTCGGGTGAGCGCAGGTCAACATCGGATTGTTCCGGTAAAGCACGCTCTTGACGCGGATGACGGGCTCCTGCACGGGAGTCAAACCGCAGTTGGCATAGTAGCCGGCCCATTCCCCAAAAGGGCCTTCCTCCCTTGTCTCTCCCGGCAAACATTCGCCTTCGACGACGATCTCGGCGCGAGCGGGTATCGGAAGTTTTGTGAAGGGGCCCTCTACGACTTCCATCGGCCAGCCCTTTAATCCGCCCGCGAACTCATATTCTGAAACTCCCCGCGGGACGGCCATGGTGCTTGAAAGAAACAGCGCCGGATCAACGCCAACGGCAACGGCTACCTTCATGGGCTGGGAACGAGACATGTATTTGTCAAACATCGTCCGCCCATGTCTCCCCGGACTCATGTGCAATCCGAGAGTGTGCTTATCGTGCACCATGCACCGGTAGGTTCCCAGGTTGACCCAACCGTCATCAGGGTCCTGAATAATGACACAGTGCCCAGTCCCAAAATATCTGCCGCCATCCTTCTCATGATGCCTGGGCAGAGGAAACTTAAAGAGATCGATCTTTTCGCCTTGATCTACATTTTCGAAAACCTCGCCATCTTCTACCTGCCGTGGAGGCATCAGCGTCATGTTTTTTAGCTTATCTCTGCAAGCCTGCACGTAGGTCAGACCGTCGGGGCGATCCAGTTTTAGACCCAAGATTAATCCGAGCCGCTGCATGGACTCGAGTTGCCCGAATAGTACTCGGTGACCCGGAGGAAATCCGATTATCTCATCAAACAGAAGGGCTGGCATCGCGCCCTTTGATTCGCGCGCAACAATCTCCGCGATTCCTGGCATCTCCAGATCCCAGTGAGCGCCCCGTATCACCTTGAGCTCGCCGAATCGCTCAACCCTCTCTAGCCAATTTCTCAGGTCGCGATACCTTTGGTCAGTTTCCTCTTGCAACATTTTTCCCCTCCCGTGAAATTTGTTTCTTATCAACCGCCGTAATTTGCGCTCTATGCCTTCGAAATTCTCACCCGCATGCAGGCATCCAATCCCGTGCTGACCATATCCATTCGTTCTAAGTTCAGCGGCAAAAGCGTGTTAAAGTGGGCGCCAATTCCTCTCCCAACAGGTTTTCCTTTGGCCCAGTGGCCAAATGCCCCTGGGATCCCAATCACCTCTGGATGGATGCACTCGGTTACTTTAGCGGTGCCTTTGACTTTACCTTCTGTTGATTCAATCCAGATCGTATCTCCATCATGAATTCCCTTCTTTTCAGCCACCCGGGCCGGAACAAGAACCTTGTACGCATAAGGATGGCGCTTACCAAGATCCACGAGACACGGATGGCCAGTGGTGACGGTCAAGGTGTGAAATGGGATCTTAAACTTCACTGCGTAGAGAGAATCGTCACTCGCACTTTCTTCAAACGCCGGGCAGGGTTTCCAATCGGGAAGAAGTTGGTAGTCGGAAGTGTCCCATGCAAGCGTCATCTCGGCTGCGACCTGCTCGACACTCGCTCCGACACGAGGCAGAAATTCAAAATAAACAGGGAAGCGTCCAGGTACGGTGTCTCGCGGATAAGTTTCCTCCGGTTTCTTTTTTTCTCGGACCAGACCATTTTGTTTGAACCAATCCAAGCCATGATCTGGGCCGCAGGTGGAACGAGCCCACCGATCGAGAATCTCCTCCCATGAGTACTGCCCGGAAGGATCGAGCCGATACGGGTCTTTGAGTAGACTACGGTTGAGAACCTCGTAAAGCTCCGAGACAAAGCCGACCCGCCCGGCTATATCAAATAGAACCGAGACCCAATGCCTCGCCTCCCCAGCAGGTTGCACCACAGGCTGGCGTAAACCCCAAAACCAATGGTCCAGTCCCGGTAGAACATCGAAAGAGCGATTAGGAAAGAGATCCAGTCGCTCCAGGTCGTGCGTATCAGGCAGAACGATGTCCGCAAATTCCGCCGTCTCATTCATCTCACAGGCGAAGGAAATCATGAAGGGGATCTGTTTTATTGCTTTGACAGTGGCCTCAGGGTTAGCACGCGTAACCATGAGGTTCGTGCGGCAGTGAATTAGCATCTCGGGCTTGGGAAGGTGGAAAACGCCAGGGTCCATAGCGGAAAGCCCCATTGCCGGGCTGATGTTGCTCCCCATTGGAAAAAGCCCCATGAGACCATAGTCCGTAGGAATCGAAGCGGAAGGAGGAGGATAGGGAAGGCGATGAGAAGAAGTCGTGGCTGCCGAGATCATCCCATCCACGCTTTCACGCACGCTCCACCAGGGACTTACCAGATGTGATCCCTGAGCGCCTCCGACCGCATAAAGGGAGCCAATAATGAAATTAACGGTTTGCAGGGCCAGGTGAGATAAGAATCCGTGTTTGTGCGCGTAGGCTCCTTGGTAAACGTGCACCGCCGCAGGCCGATAAGGAAATTTCTTGCCCTCAATTTCAATAACGCTGCCAATCCGTGCGGCCTCGCCGAATTCCCTTGCAACTCGACGAATCGTGTCTGCGGGGATCGTAGTGATCGCAGCAGCGCGGTCTACCGGATAAGCTTTCACATGGTCCTTGAGCCGGGAGAAGGCAGTACAAGCTATGCCCTCCCGTATAAGGAATTCACCCTCAAGCGCCGGAGCTTGAACAGTAGGATCGTCAAAAGGCTTCGTCCTTTCATCTCCCTCATCCCATACAACGACCTTTTGAGTCCCGGAATCACGCAGGTAAAAACCTTTTTCGTCTACGAGAAAAGAAGCATTGGTTTTCCAACGGAGGAAGTCCCGATCGTAGATTCCATACTCGTTCAGAAGAAGGTTCTGTATCCCCAGTGCCAAAGCGCCATCGGTCCCGGGGCGGATAGGAATCCACTCATCGGCTTTGGAGGCGGCATTGCTGCAAATCGGATCTACCACGACCAGTCTCATTCCCCGCCGCCTCGCGTTCGCCATCTTTTGGGTCAAGAGATTCGGATTGGCGCCCACGCCGAAACCATGTTGGCTGCCGATCAGAAGCGCATAATTGCAATAATCAAGGTCCACCGCGGTGTGAAAAGTCCCGTTCATCAAGTACGCAACCGGATGGAGATTGTTGCCACAGAAGTAGCCGGTCCAGTGAGAATTGGGTGTGCCGAATGCTGCAGCCCAAGACCGGACTAAAGACATAACCGACGTGTCCCATGTCGCGACAATGACCCTACGCGGGTCCTCTGCGCGGATTTTTTTAAGGTCTTGCGGCAATGGTATCAAGCGCCTCCTCCCAACTTATCTCACGCCATTTTGGATCTACTCCAGTGCCTTTTTCCGGATTGGTTCTGAGCAGAGGGTGGCGGACTCTGTAAGGATCAGAGACACTTACGATCTTTGACTTCCCCTTGGCACAGATCTTCCCCAAGCTTAGGGGGTTTTCAGGGTTGCCCTGGATATCCAGCACCACGCCATTTTTCACATAGGCCAAAACCCCACACATTGAGAAACAGCCAAAACACGCAGTCGGTAGCCATTTGCCCTGAGAACTCGCTTCTTCCGTTTTTTCAATCGCAGTAGCCATATAGGCCCCCTTCATCAGTTAACGACTCCTCGCGAAAGCCCGTACCCTTTTTCAACTATTCGCACCCTGAACCGAAGCGGCGGTTAAACTGAATCAGCCGCGTTTCTTACGAATTGATCCAAGAGAATCTCTTGAGTTCCAAATAACCCCGGAAGCTTCCCCCTTTTCTCCTCCTCAATCACCTGGTTCAGCCCCTGCTCACCTACCATTCCATCAAGGGGAATACGCTCAAACATGTGATATTTCTTCTCCCAAAGAGACCTATCCATGCCCTCTTCCAGCTCATAACCGGCACGAACAAGTATCTCCAGGGTTTCACCATATCTCTGATTCATAAATCGATAGGCACGAATCAATGCCCGCAGCACTCCTGTGAGCCGCTCTGGCTCGTCGCGCACCACATCTCCTCTTGCGGCCGTGACTCGCACCGCATAGCCATTCGGATAAGCCTTGGAAAGATCCGCCAAGAGGGGGTAACCTTCCTCAATCATTCCGGGAGCGTCGCCCAGAATAACCATCCCCGCATCCACTTCTCCGGAGTCGAACAGAGGCTGCTGGAACCGCCGCGAAGGCAATCCCTTGATAACCCATGTGACGGTCTGATCGGCGTCCATGCCTTCACGGCGAAAGAGCTCACGGATGAAGCGACCGGCGATGCCGTCAGGCACCCGTAGCGCGATTTTTTTCCCTCTGAGATCCTTTAACGTGGCGATCTTCCTTCCCCTGGCGGCCATAAAGGCGTAAGCCGGGCTATTGAGCCATCCGGCCACGATGTGGAGGTCCGCGCCTTGGGCTTTAGCTCCACAGACGAGAAAGGGTTTGGGATCGAGCCCGACTTGATACCGGGCTTCGCTGTCGCCGAAACGCACCGTGGCTGCATCCACTTTCCCTTGGTCCAGAAGAGCCTGGCGAAATGTGGCGACGGAGGGCCCGCACTCAACCCGCACGATGTCTTTATCCGTAAGATCATAAGCGGCGAGCATTTTCTCTCTGTGGACAACCTGCACACCATCCTTCTCGCGCATAGGCATTTTTCTGATGTCCCTTCCTGAGTTGAGGTCCTTGCGCCCAAAAAAGATGTACGGGTCCATATTGCGCCAGCCTGCGATGATAACGATCGGCACCCCTTGAGCCGCAGCGGCAATTACTTTAGTAGGCTTTATGTCTAGTCCGATATCCACTTTGCCATAGCGCATGGCCTCAATCGTATGATCATCGTCACCGGTGAAACCGATCTCCACCTCGCTGATCCCCTCTTCAACGAACCACCCCTTTTGCAGTGCGACGTAGGCGGGGACCCAGTGCATGAGATGATCATGACCGGCGCACATTCGTATCGGAGGATGCCAAACCACTTCGCGGAGCAGGCCAGAACTGGACCCCCTCTCTCTGCCCAGGCACGAGAGACGACGTTACGATCAGAACCATGGCGCACACGGTAAACAAACGGACCGACTTTCTTGTTGCCGGGAACAAAGACCCGGTACCAGCTTACCTCCCCTTCGTCGACTTTGGCAGGATTTTCTTCGGGCATGTCAGTCCAAAATTCCTTGAGCGTTGTCCCTGGCGGAATAAGTCCCCTGACGGTTAAACCGGGGAGATCAAAATCCGCTACGCTATTGAGCCAGATCGAATAGACGAGTTCTCCTTGGTCCTCTTTGAGTTCAAGGGAGACCTCGGCGGGGGGCCAAGGATCTTTCCGGCTCAATGCCTCGTTGTAATAACAGGCACCATAAGAGATCATTTCCGTCTTCTCCTCGCCGAAGTCGCGGACCTTCAAGATCTCTACATTCTTCCGTCGTGATACTTCGAGCTTAATAAACGCCACGTTTGCTTAATTTAACTCAGCCGTGCCTGTGGCATATATCCGACGTCGTGTACTTTAGCTGCTGGTATCCTGCCCGCCCGCCGCACGGCTGACGGAGATCCTTATGACTTCCAATCAACGGGGCGGCAAAGCATCTGGGCCAGCCAGTTTCTTTAGACGTTCTATTACTTCCGGCTCACGCGGCAAGTTCTTGATCGCGCTCTCCAACTCCTCCGGCATCAAAGGCACGGTTTCATCTCCAGTAAGTTTTTTGTATTCCTTGTAAAACTCGGGGTCTTGAAAAGTTTTTCGCATGGCTTCCTGCAGAATTTGCGCCCGATCTCTGGGCGTGCCCGGAGGAAGGACCTGTGGCTGGCCGATCATCCGGAAAGCCCGCACCACCGCCACCAGTTCCCGTTCCCGCGGCGATTC
>JACQUW010000018.1 GCA_016210115.1 Deltaproteobacteria bacterium
CAAGGAAGACCGCTCCGACATGATCAAGTGCGACTGGCAGGTCGGGTCCATGGTCATCGTTCCCAACGACAACTGCTACCACCAGCACTTCAACTCCGGGAGCACGCGGGCCCGCTACCTGGCCCTACGGCAGGGTGACATGGGTCTCAACAGGCCTTACGGCGGTGGCGGGGACTACGCCGATCGGAGCATGAAAGAAGGCGGCTGGCAAATCGAATACGAGGACGAAGACCGCCAGATCCACGAGATCTTCGAGAGGGAGCTCGCGGCCCATGGCGCGCCATGCAAAATGAAGGCATTCGTCCCGTGGTGCACGGGCGAGGTGGGGCCGACAAGCGAGCGAGACACTTAGTAAACAGCTAAGTGCATGGCGCAAAGGGCACGGCGCTGAACGCCGCGCTTAGCGCTATGCCGTTTGCTATTTGCAATCGAAACGGCCTGCCCTTGAGGTAAACCACCTTCGACCCAAGCTCAGGACATGCTTTTGGGAATATTCATTATCATTGGGATCAACCTTGACGATGAAAGCGGCCACCCGCTCTCGGAACCCGCGCAATGGGTTAGTGGTTATTCGGTGGAAAAAAAGTTCATGCAACGGAGAAAGCCTCCGGTCCCGCAGCGATCGGCGCGAGGTAGTTGTGCTTCGCTCTGAACCTGCATTGCCGTCGTGGGTACGGGGAATGGCGACGGGTTATTGGTATCGGATTTCCGGCGATCACCCTGATCTCGACCTCCCGGCCACGCCGCCCGGCACGCGCTGCCTCGAGGACAACGATCCGGCGAAGGACGCGAGACTAAATCCGGCCAGGGAGGCGAAAGAATTCTTGAGGCGATTGGCCGGACGGGCTTCCCATTCGCCGTGGCACGGGCAAGTGGGCTTCGCTGCAATCACAGAGGCGTGGAACGGGGCCGTTTTTGCTTCCCGATTCGGCGACAGCGGATCGATGATTATTTTCGGCGGGGGCCACGATGACTACTTCGGATCGGATGTCCATGCATTTGATCTCGCTACCCGCCAATGGTCGCGCATCTCCGACGGCTATGTTTCGGGAAGCGCAGAGGAGTATGGCGCCGGCGCTGTCTACCCGGATGCAGTCTACCCCGACGGCTCGCCGTTACCGCCTCATACTTACGGATACGTCCAGTATGACCCGGTTGGGAACGACTACCTCCTGTTCAAGGGGCAGTCCGAGTTAGGAGCGGATGTGAAAGCGACTCCCATACCGCACATGTTTAATCTGAATTCGTTGAAGTGGAGAAGAGGGCCCAAACATCCGTCAGCGATTCTGGGTTCGGGAGGCTGGACGGCGTGGGATGCCTCACGTCGAGTCTTGTGGGGTCATTCAGGCGACGATGGCAATGCGTTCATCGGCTTTTTTTCCGATGGCGACAACGGCGATGGGACCTACGGGTCGTGGGGCGCGCTCTATCCGAAAAAGATTCGACGAGCCGCCAATCATAACGCCATGCAGATGGATCCAATGCGAGACATCATCGTGGTGGCGGTTAGCGCATTTAACGCTCTTTACGCAATCGACCCGAGCACGCCAGACCGAGAGATCGCCCCGCTCGCTTCCTCCGGGAGCCGGCCCGGCATCGCGGAATACGCGGCCATTGAATACGCGCCCAACCTTGATCAATTTGTTTACTACTCTGCGAACGATGGCCCGCATCTCTACTCGATTGCAGCGCCCCCCGGCTCGGGGTGGCTGCAACTGACGGCCGGCTCATGGACCTGGAGGAGCATCCTAGCCGACGGCAACAGCCTGGACCCCATCGCGGACGCGCAGTCGATTTCCTCGCACGTCGTGAATAGAAGTCATACGTTCGGGCGTTTTCGAATCGCCACGCACGGCAAGACCGACGTAGCCATTCTGATTCGACATATCGATACGCCCGTTTACGCGATCAGGCTCAATTAGTCCCGAGCCAAAATAAATCTTGCCCGCAAATCTTCAAGTTCCCTCTCCCGTCGCGGGAGTGCCTCACTGACTCTCCCCACAGCCGTTTGAGAAACGCGCTTTCCTTGAGCTCGGTAAAAAAACCCGGATCGTAGAAATCCTCCGGCCTCGCCGAAGCAGCCTGCGGGACAGTCTTTCTGATCAGTCCGAGGATGAGCTCGATTCCCTTTGGATCCACCTGCAGAGTTTTTTCCATCGCCTTCGATTCCGCCTCCATCGAATCTGTGATTATCTCCCTGTCCTGGACTTTGGTGTATTTGGCGATGATCCGGGCGCTGCCCTCCGCGTTTGTTAGAAAGTAGTAAACCGCTTCTGCATAGGCCCTGGTGAACTTCGCGATCTCCGGCTGTTTGCGGCTCGCTGTATTGCGGGAAGACATGAGAACGGTTGCCGCAAAGGGAATCTTCAGTGACGTGATATCGAGGATGACTTTATAGCCCAGCCGTTGGGCAAACAGACCGTAGGGCGGTGTTGAGGTAAAAGCGTCGATGGCATCCGCCTTCAGAAAGGCGATTCCCTGACTGGTATTCCCAAGCTGAATGTATTGGAGATCGCGCGGCGGATCCATTTGAAAACGAGAGAGGGCGAAAACGGAAATGCGGTCAGCACCGGGATGGGACGTCATCTCCTTCTACCGGCGGTTTTCCTTGTTCTTGGATGCGCGGCGACTGAGAACCGGATCAGACGCGCGCAAGTTTGATGGGTCGGACCCCGCGCAACTGAGCTGACGAGACAACATCACAGCACAAGAGCGCCTCAGACGCTCGCGCCGCAATGACCGACTGATGGCTGTGCACGGCTCAGATGTGACCCGAGTCACCCACGCCACCCCAATATACCTTCTAAAATCGCGGAAGCTGCTGATTTCTCAAAGGACTCAATGCGCATGAAGTAGGCAATTTGTTGAGGTAAGCTGCTGCTCCTCTTACGCTGTGCCCCGGTCGTTACTTATAAACAGGATATCAACAGTTTCTGTGGAGTTTCTTTCGAGTCCTCTGGTTCTGGACGCCTGGAGATTATTGGCCCGTCCTCCCGTCGCCCTTGTAAACCGTGGAATAGGGAACAGTTTTTTAGCGCATATGTCACGCAGTCAACTACAATCTGTCAAGGATCAACTCGCAGGTCTGAGATAGGGCTCGAAAGGGCCTCTTTACTCTTGATTAGAACGCTTTCTTGTAGCCGTTGAATTAAAGCGTTGTACGGTTTAATCCTGTGATGTAGAGGGTGGCGACAAGGCGGTTCGTAGGTCTGGCTAATCGGTGACGAATTAACGGACTCTCTGGGACATTCCGAGGATCTCAAGTATCAGGAGCTTGCGGTCAAGCTCGCGGACGAACTCGTAGAGCAAGCCCCGGCGGAGCAACGCGCTTTGCTAGAGTTCTCCGCAACCCAAGCGCACGGACATCGAGACGTGATCGGACGGGTCGGTCGGCCTCCTCATCACAACGAGATTCTAGGGCGGGAATCAACTCCCGAGGAACTTGAGTACCTTGCGACTGGGCGACTCGTGCATACCCGTCCGATCCCGCAGCGGTAAGCATGATGTCCGCCGCCCAACCCGTCGTTGCACCGGATCCGGTGCAACGCTAGCGTCAGGGCCGCACCTGAGACTATCTCATTTGTGCGTCTTCTTTCACATCGTAAGACTTCTTGAGGAGGAAGCATATGAGTCGTTCGGCATCTTTTAGAAACTTCGCGCGTGCAATCAGGATCGCCTGCTATTGCGAAGAGAACAACATCTCGACCAGTGAGGGTCTGGAGCGTGCCGCCGGCGTAGAGGCCCACACGGCAGCGCAGCGTCCCAGCAGGCGTGAGTTCCTTGCAAACATGGGCAAGCTGGCCGTGATCGGCGCTGTCGATTGGGCCGCCTCCCCGCTTCGCCTCGGCCTGGCGGCCCCGCGGCCGAGTCCGGCCGTGAGAGTTGCGATTGTGGGGGCTGGTCTCGCAGGCCTGGCCTGCGGAGACGAGCTCAACATGAACGGGATCAAGGCGGATCTCTATGACGCCAACAACCGAGTCGGCGGCCGCTGCTTCTCGCTCGACGGCTTCTTCCCCGGGCAGGTGGCCGAGCGCGGCGGCGAGTTCATCGATAACCTGCATAAGACCCTGCTCGGCTACGCCAAGCGATTCAAGCTCAAGCTGGAGGATGTCGAAAAAGAGCCTGGGGAAGTCTTTTACTTTTTCAACCGCCAGCACTTTCCGGAGTCGGCAGTCGTCGAGGAATTTCGCGATCTGGTCTCAGCTATGCGTGACGATCTGCGCATGGTCGGCCAGCCGACGGCGGACAGCCATACGGATGCCGAGGTCGCCCTGGACCTGACGAACCTCCGCGATTATCTCGCCACGCGTGGCGCCGGAACCATTGCGAGCAAGGCCATCGAAGAAGCCTATATAGCCGAGTATGGGCTCGAGATCGACCAGCAGAGTTGTTTGAGCTTTCTGCTCTTCATCCATGCGGATCGCAGGTCCAAGTTTCGGCCTTTCGGTGTTTTCAGCGACGAGCGTTATCACATCATCGGCGGCAACGAGCAGATCGTCAACGGTCTCCGTAACCGACTCGAAGGGCAGATCCAACTTGGGATGAGGTTGGTGAGGGCTTCCAAGAATGCCGGCGGCGAGATTGAGCTCGTCTTTAGTGACGGCTCGAACACGGTTAGCACGACGTACGACGCCGTTGTTTTTGCCATCCCGTTCTCGACGCTGCGCGAGGTCGAGCTGCATGCGAGTCTCGGGCTCCCTGCCCGGAAGCTATTCGCTATTAGCGAGCTCCGCTACGGAACCAACGCCAAGATGATGGTCGGCTTCGACGGCCGTCCATGGCGATCTCAGGGGAGCAACGGCGCCTCTTACTCGGACCTTCTGCATCACCAAGCGACGTGGGAGACAAACCCCACAAAGGCCACAGATCTGCATGCGGTGCTAACGGACTACTCGGGCGGCAACCGGGGCGCCAGCCTCAATCCCCAACAGGCTCAGACGGAGGCGATGCTCTTTCTCAGTGATCTCGACCAAGTCTACCCCGGGGCGACGGCTGCGGCCTCGCGCCCCGGGGGCAGTCTGCGCGTCCACCTCGAGCATTGGCCCTCGAACCCGTTCGTGAAGGGGAGTTACACGTGCAACCATCCCGGATACTTCACGACGATCGCCGACAACGAGGCGAAGCCGGTCGGCAACTTGTACTTTGCGGGCGAGCACACGAACTCCTTCTACGAGTTTCAGGGCTTTATGGAAGGGGCCGTCCTATCCGGCATCCGAGCAGCGCGTGAGATTCTTCAGGATATCAAGGTCGGCGCCCTGCGGTAACGGTGAAACCGAAGCCCCGTCCCGATCGCGGTTAGTTATCCATTCTCGTTAAACCCGAGGCGAAATAAACTGCTTTGCTCGAGCCCTGCTTCTGCTACCTCGATTCATCCATGCAACTCTGACCCGGAGCTGACGCTCGAGAAGCGTCTTCGGCGAGCGCCAAGTGCATGCTGAGGTGTGGCGCAGGTTAGCTCTTTTTGGTCGGTTCCGCGGAAGCATGCTTTGAGCATTCTCGAAAGGCGTATCTCTGCCTCCGTCATTACCGCCTGGCTTCGACGGTGTGAATCGAAGTGAAGCGTCGATGCAGTTCAATTCTGACAGGGAATATTGGACTTCTGCCCTTTTTCTCAGACCGCGGTAGGTATCAAAGGCATTGGTGGCATTGCCGTACCCGGTGTTGCTGACAATCGTGACCCGATCCCTTAACGCTGCAGCTCGCGATGGACTTTGCGAATCAATGTCCAATCGACGTAATCTTTTGGCATAAAATTAGACGACACGATCTTGGCGTCTTGCTGCACGCGCTTGATCGCTGCACTGATGATTTCATCGGGGCTTTCACCCTTGAGGTTAAACGTCGGGATCGAAACATCGTACGCAATTTGCGCCGTCTCGCGATCAAGATTCCAATCTTTCTGAATGAGGGCAACGGCGTCGTGCGGTCGATCTATCGTGTAGTGAAGCCCTCGGACCAGGGCGCGCAGCATGCGCCGCACCTGATCCGGATTGTCGCGCAACTTAGCCCGGCGCATCACCAGCCCCGTGGTGATAAAACGGGGCAGCACATCCGGTCCTGAAACCAACCGGTTAAAGCCTTTTCGCACCGCCATGGAGTCGTAAGGAGCGGAAAGCGTCACCGCGGCCACCGCACCCGAGAAAAGCGCGGCCATTCCTTGCGTGACGTCGATGGTTGAAATCAGTTTTACGTCTTTCTCCGGGTCCAATCCTAAATGTTTCACCATTGCCACGGTATCGTGATAATGGCCGCCGCGTGTGCCGCCGTGACCGATGATCCCGCCGCGCAATCCTTTAGCGTCTTTGATGTCCGGCCGGCTGATTAAATAAAGAAAAGATTTATCAGTGGATACAAATGTCGCGACCAGCGGCGCGCCGCCGATAGCCGGGCCCAGGCCCGAATTGAACGCGGTGATGTAATCGAGATCGCCTGAGACTAAGGCCGCGATGATGGTGCTCGTCTTGGCTGTAATGGGTTTGAAATCGAATCCTTCGCTTTTGAAGATCCCATACGTCTGGGCCACGTAAATCGGCAGGTTCACCACCTGTTTGGCTGAGAGGCCCAGGGTTACCGGTTCGAGTTTCCGCGGCGCGCCGATCGTATCTTGGGCCGCGGCAGAAACCGCCGCGAGCCATATCAGCACCGAAACGCACGCATAGAATCGATGGGATCTCTTGAAAATAGCCCAACCTCTAAAAATTCTGGGTTTCATTTTTGTCCTCTTCATGACATCCTCCTGCCGCGGGGTCCGTGATGAAATCATTCGAGGCAGATGCTCACCCTCAGCAGAATCTTGAAGGCCCTTTACTTATGAACGCCCTGATTTTTCCCGTTAATCGCAATTTCCTCCAGGATTGGCATCAGATATTTTTTGAATACCGCAAAATTCTCAGCCATCGGAAAGTGTCCTAACCCCCTCATCTCGACGAACTTTGCGTCTTTGATGCGCCCCGCCAAAAGGCGCGTTTCCTCGGGCGAATTGCCATTGTCGTACTCCCCTGTCAGCAGATAGACGGCGACTCGGGAAGTGTCGATTCGGCGCGCCTGGTCTGCAGTCAAATCGTGGTCGAAAAAGTTGTAGAACAAGTCTCCTTTGAAGACTGGAGGAGCGCTCTGACCGTAGGTCCATGCGATTTCGCGGCGATATTTCTCGGGACTACCGGGCGCCGTTTTCCCGTACATGGCCTGCATCCGGAATTCATTGCTGATCCGCGGATGATCGTAAAACTCTACAAGACGATTGTAAAAGTCTAGAAGATGGGCTGTTTTGGCTCTGCTTAAACCTGATTCAAGTCCAATAACGGCTCTAAATTCATCGGGCCGCTCCAGCGCTAAGTCGACGGCCAGTTGACCGCCCATGGAACAGCCTATGAAGACCGGCTTCTCCAGATTGAGAGCGCGGCTAAACGCCACGTGAAAGTCCAAGAAGAAGCTCTTGGTTAGTTTGTATTCTTGTTTCCACCACTGAACGGACTCCGGAGGGAGGGACTTGCCATGGTAGGGCAGGTCGGGAACAATGACCTGATACTGCCGGCTGATCTCTTCATCATTCAGGGTGTGGCGCCACAGCTGGCCATCGGACGCTGCCGTGTGCTGGCAAACAAGCGGAATTCCTTTTCCGTTTTGCTCGAAGTAGACGCGATACTCGGTACCCTGAACCTCAAGATAAAGATATCTGCCGATCGCCGGGTCAAATCTGGTCATTATTTCGTCCGTTCACCCGCGCTGACCGGATGTCCCGCAGGAAGTAATTCCTGAAGAGCGGCTGAGTTCATGTTTCATGGGTACGGAAGCTGCCCAAGGAGTTCCCAATAAGATTCGCGTTGACCGAAGACTGAGTTTATTCTTGGGGTTTTCTTAACTGTTCTCCCTTGACCCGTCTACCGTGGCGCACAAGCAGCCCGGAGATACTGAGGTGAGGCGCCTAATCGGATCCCTGCTCGTTTTGCAGCGCTCTCATAAGGTCCAACATCCGAGTGAGTGGCCAAAAATGCGCGAAAGCAGCTTCGATGTCGCCTCCGAGCTCAAAGTTTTGCCGCGCCATGGCACCGTAAAGATCGGTAAAAAACGGCGGAGGTACAGGCTGCAAAAACTTCTCCCAGGCCTCGGTCGAGCCTTTTACGAAAAAGTTCCAGGGGTTCATAGGAGTAGGATTCAGTTTGATTTCTGTGATTACCCCCTCCCGGAGTTTAACCATGCATTTGGATTCGCCAACCACAAGAAGTATGTCCTTAGAGAAAAACTTGCTTGCCAGTCTAAACTCCGGATCACGATTGATGGCCTCCCGGACATGCGCGGTTTCATTTGGATCCAGAAAACGGATTCTCATTCTGCTTCTCCACTTGCATGATTGACGCTCTTTGGGGCCGGACGATATCCGATCGCGACGTGTTATGTCAACTGACAGTCAATTTCGGATTGCGGATTCGGTAACGAATTGATGAGGCGAATGAGAGTTGCCGGGGAAAAGAGAAACGGGCCGGGCTGGACTCGAATCAACCCCCCGCAATTGCACGAAATACATAGAGCACGTCTCCGTCTTTTAAAGTCTGATAATCGTAGGCCCTTGTGGAATCAAGAATTGCGGAGGCATATTCCAGGTCGTCCTTGCCGAGGCTAGCGAGAGTCTCTCTGACAGTGGCCCCTTCTGCGAGATTCAACTCCACTCGTTTCATGGCAGGTTCTGAACCCAAACTTCCAAGCAGGACGATGCAAATGCGCATGTCTGGCAACCTCGTCTTACCCGCGGTTTCGTAGAGATCTCAGCACGTTTTCCGGAGTAAGTGGAAGTGTTCGTATTCTAACCCCAACCGCATTGTAGATCGCGTTGGCAATCGCCGCGGGAGTCAGCAGACAAGGGACCTCTCCCACCCCTTTCGCGCCGTATGGACCAGGTCCACGATAGCCCTCGAGAAGAATTGGCTCGATTTTTGGAGTCATGCTCAGGGTCGGCATCAGGTAATCTACGAAAGTGGGATTCAACGTTTCACCCCTATCGCTAACGAGAATCTGTTCACATAACGCCTGGCCCAGACCCTCCACTACACCGCCCTCAATCTGACCTTCAGCTCCGTCCGGATGGATAACGAAACCCAGGTCATGGACGGCCACATATCTCTTCACTAAAACGCGACCGGTATCCGGATCCACTTCGACCAGAGCAGCATGAGTCGCATAGACCGGCGAAACACCCTTCTCCCTTTCTTCAGCCTGGATGACCTCCGGGTTGTAGTACCCCCTGCCTATAACCTCACCGACTTGAAAATGCGCTGCCGTCGCTACGGCAGACATCGGCAACGATTTATCGGAACTGCCGATGATCCGGATCTGTCTATCTTTGGCTTCTAATTGTCCGATCTCCGCACCCAACAACTTTGCCGCGATTGCAAGAAGCTGATCTCGCGCGTCGATCGCCGCAAGTCTCGTGGCACCGCCACACGTCACGGTCGTCCTGCTCCCGACAGTACCGAAGTCCCATGGGCTGGTATCGGTGTCCACGTTGAGAACTGTGACATCGTCGAGCGGAATTCCAAGCTCTTCCGCGACAATCATCGGTATGGCGAATGGGATCGCCGTCCCGTAATCGACCTTACCGACGAGAACGATGGCAGTGGCATCCTCGTTGACCTTCACTAATGCTCCCGACCCCGGTCCGGCTCCTTCGCCCCACATCGTGGACGCAAAACCGATTCCCTGATTTTTCTTGAGATTCGCCTGACCCCAGCCGATCTTCTCCGCTGCGCGGAGCAGGCTCTCGCGTAGCGAAACGTTCCGCAGGAATGCGCCATTCGGAAGTCTTTCTCCCGCTCGCGGCATGTTTTGAAGCCGGAGATCCACCGGGTCCATCCGGAGTTTGGCGGCAATGGAGTCCATGTGGGACTCCACTGCAAACGTTCCTTGAACTCCGCCCGGACCCCGGACTGAACCACAGACCTGCTTGTTGGTGTAAACCGTATAGCCGTCGACATGCACATTCGGCAGACGGTACCAACCCGCGAGCATGCGAGCCGCCTTTCCTCCAGCAGAGCCCCCACAGCCTTGGTATCCGCCACAGTCGAATATCACCCGTCCTTTTCTTGCGACGATCGTCCCATCTCTCTTGACGCCTGATTGTATCCAAATCTTGCTTGGGCCTCTCACCGAAGTCGCGATCGTCTCCTCGGACTTCTCGAGTGCCATCCTCACGGGCTTCTTTGCTTTTAATGCAAGAAGGGCACAGATCGGTTCCAAGCTCCCACTGGATTCGACTCCGGATGCCTTCCCGCCGAATCCGCCGCCAATTTCCGTGACTATCACCCTCACTTTGTTGGCCGGGATCTGCAGAAGCCTCGAAATCTGGCTTCGAACGGCAAAGGGGGTTTGCGCATTGATCCACAGCGTGAATTTTCCGTCTGAGTCGTATCGGGCTAAGACGGTTCTTGGCTCAAGATACTGGGGATGCACCATTTGAGTTTCATACGTGTCTTCCACAACCATATCTGCTTCAGCCATTGCTTTATCCGCGTCGCCGTAATGGACAGAGGTGTAGCTGCAGACGTTCTTTACATTTTGACCCTCCGGCAGATTGGGAGGAAGTGGGATCTCCTCATGAAGCGAGACGGAATCCTGATTCATGGCCCGTTCAGGATCGAGCACGGGCGGAAGCGGCTCGTAGGAAACCTTAATTTTCTTAAGAGCCGCTTTTGCAATAGCGTCCGACTCTGCGGCCACCGCTGCCACAGGGTCTCCAATGAAGAAAACTTTCTCCTTCGCGAGGACCCACCTGTCATTAAGAGTCCTTCCATACGTTACCGCCGGCGCGTCTTTGCTCGTTATCACCGCGTGCACACCGGGAATAGATTCGGCCTCGGCGATGTCAATATTCAAAATACGGGCATGCGCATACTCGCTGCGCAACACGCGTCCATAAATCATACCGGGAACAACCAAATCAACGCAGTAGATTCCAGCCCCGGTTACCCGCTCGACTGCTCCTTTCCTGGCCACATTCTTCCCTACGTACCGATACTCGATTTCACCCATGTCCAACCACCTTTTCTGAAGAGGATAAACATCCGCTCACCGGGCAAGCTGAGTGAAACGTAGCAACCTTACCCGATGAGGAATGTCCATGAATTGCTTCGCCCTGAAGAATGAAAGCCACACCTCTGCCGACGAGCGTAAGGTGGAGGGCGAATCCTCGCTTCGCGAGAAATTGCAGATGGCAGATCTCAGATTTCAAATTTGCCATTTGAGATTTGCAATTTGCGATCCCGTAGGGCTTGGCCGCGGCCCGGAACCTTGCGCCCGGAGGTTGCGCGGCCCTTCGACTCAGGCTCAGGGCATGCTTTCGGAGGAAAATCACCGCGTGCGTGACCCGATCCGGTTAAAGAAGCCGCTCCTCTCCATCTCATCCAGGTAGCGGCGATCGATGAGGTCTTGGGGTTTCACTTTCCTTGCCCGTGAGTCGATCTCAGATACCTCTTCGAGTATTGCCTGGATGCCTTCAGGCTTGATTTCCAGCCTTGGCTCGATGGCCTGAGTTTCCACCTTGTAGGCTGCATCCAGGATCTTCCTGTCGGTAACCCGCAGCTTTTTTCCAACGACCTTATAGGTGAACTCTTTGTCTTTGTTCATTATCGCTACGCCCTCCGCGACGGACCTCATGAATCGTCCAATGGCGTCAGCGCGCTTTGAAATCAATGACCGACGGGTAACAAGAACCTGAGCGGCATGTGGGATTTGGAGTTCTGGCCCGTAAACGATATAGCGAAAGCCAAGTCCAAGGGCCTTTGCATCTGCCGGTGCTGACATTGCCGCGGCGTCAACGGCGCCCCGTGACAGCGCTGCCAGGGTTTCGGCTTCACCGCCAGTCTGAATGAACGCGAAATCCCTTCCCGCTTCCATCCGTCTCTGCTTGAGAGCTTGGACGGTAAAATAATGCGTGTTGCTCCCGATACGGGTGTCCCCGATTTTTTTCCCTTTGAGATCTTCGGGCTTTCTTATCTCTGGATTCCCCAAAATGCTTTGAGTAAGGATATTCTTAATGGCCCCTATGAAGACAAGGTCCGTTGCGCCTTGCACAAAAGCACGCACGCTTCCCACGCCTCCAGCAGACGCAACTTCAGCGTCTCCACCCAGCATTGCTGCCGTCACAGCCGCGGACGAAGCTATATAGATAAGCTGGAAGTCAAGATTGTAGTTTGAAAAAATCCCGGCCTCGTTGGCGATCCACAACATTGCCTGAGACATCACCTGGGCGCCATAGATTCCAGTGAGCTTATCTCCTGCTAGAGAATTTGATGGACGAGCTGCGGAGAACAACAAGGCCAGGCCAAGAATCATACAGGAAACACGCACGGTCCTCTGTCTACTCATAATCATCTCCAAGTTATGCACTCGCACTGTCCGTGATTTGCCTTATGCCACAACAGCGCCGATCTCGCAAAGGAAGAATCTTCCGGGGACGCCGCCCCGAAGCCCCAGGGTTCAGCGTAAATCTCTCTGCATTTCATCCATGCAAGCCTGCGTTTTATCCGGTTTAGTCTTCTCAACCAGCGCCCGGCTGGCGCTCCTCCGGGAAAGAGAAGGAATTGCAAGAGTTTGCCCTCTCGCCGGAGGAATTGATGCCTGGCGTGAGCACGATTTCCCTTTGAAAGACGAACGTTCCGTTGGAAAGACAGCATTTGACAGCGGGTAGAGAGTCAGAGATATTTTGAAAAGGTCACAGGCTAAAGCGCAAAAACGATGGCTAAAGGCAAAGACCGGAAAGATTTGACTGAGCAGATCCAGCGGACCTTGACCCTGATCGGCGATGAAAGTCCCGCAAGACACGGTGAAGGACGCTGCGAGGTAAGCCCAAAGGATGACTCCGACATAGAGCTCTTAGATGCATATTCACGGGCGGTAATTACCGTGGTCGAAACGGTCGGCCCCGCCGTGGTTAGCATATTCGTAGGAAAAGCGCCTATGCGAGGCACACCGGACCGGCAGGGGGCGGGTTCCGGTGTGGTTATCGCTCCAGATGGCTTACATTCTGACAAATAGCCACGTCGTCCATAATGCGACACAGCTGGAGACCATATTTATCGACGGGAGAACTTTCCCAGCGACGCTCGTTGGTGAAGATCCCGCGACTGATTTGGCGGTGATTCGCGTCACCGCTTCGGGACTATCCTATGCGACTCTGGGAAATTCAGCCCTGCTTCGTGTTGGGCAGCTAGTGATTGCTATGGGGAATCCGCTCGGCTTTCAGTCCACGGTTTCCACCGGCGTCGTGAGCGCACTCGGCCGAGCATTGCGGAGTCAGGAGGGACGACTGGTCGAAAACATCGTCCAACATACGGCGCCACTCAATCCGGGCAATTCAGGCGGGCCGCTATTGGACTCAAGGGGACGTGTTGTCGGCATTAACACGGCAATTATCGCCATGGCTCAGGGTATCGGCTTCGCTATACCGTCGGATACCGCGAAGTGGGTCGCATCGCAGCTCATCATGCGTGGGCGGGTGAGGCGGGCTTATTTTGGTCTCATTGGTCGTAGTCGTCAGCTTGATCGTCAATTGGTCCGTCTCTACGGCTTGGCCAAAGACCATGCGGTCGAGGTCATTACAATAGATCCCAATGGTCCTGCTCAATCGGCAGGTGTTCGGCAGGGCGATGTCATCGTTTCGATCAATGATCAGCATGTAGCCAGTGTTGATGATCTTCACCGATTCCTGGCCGAGTGGACCCCGGGACGTCCGGTTACACTCGGTGTGGTCCGAGGTCGAGAACGAGTGTATGCGGATGTCGTTCCGGGTGAGACAGGCTGATCATGAGGCCAGAACTAGCCAGACAAACCGCTCGCCAACTTGTACTTTGCGGGTGAGCACACGAATTCGTTCTACGAGTTTCAGGGCTTTATGGAAGGGGCCGTCCTATCCGGCATCCGAGCAGCGCGTGAGATTCTTCAGGATATCAAGGTCGGCGCCCTGCGTGTAACCATGAAACCGGAGTCCCGTCCCAACCGCCATTTTCTGCCCGGTTAGATCTGAAGCGTGACTTTGACAGTGAAAGTGAGCCCCTAATGCCGTACAACAGTGCTTCCTGGCAGAAGAATTCTGAGACCAATGAGACATAGCTTGTCCAACCCCGTGCCTTACCGGGATCCTTTCATTCGGCGTTTTTATCAGAGAAAGACAAGCCAAGACCAACGGGATTGTGGTGATAAAGGCGGTGCGCACAACTCTTTCGGGCTTGTTACATCATGCGGGAAGAAGTGCCCTTTGATGTAGCCAGAGCGTTCCCCCTAGGTGCGGTTATTCAGTTCGGATCTGGCAGTGAGCTCTTTACAGCTCGGTTGCTTCCAGGCATTAAGGATAAAACGCTATACGTGGCCAGGAAATCCGTACGACCCGATGATAGAATAGATGCCAACAGTACTCCGGATCGGTCCTTACCGTTTATTCTTTTACGCAGGTGACCGCGATGAACCGCCACATATTCATGTTGAGCGTGACGACAAGATTGCAAAGTTTTGGCTGGACCCGGTCCGTTTGCAGAGAAGTGGTGGATTTTCACGGCCGGAGATTAGCCGGATTCAAAAATTTCTGAATACACACCGCACAAAACTGTTGGAGGCTTGGAATGAGTATTTCCGAGGTTGAGATCACAGTACCGGCTGCACAAAGTGTTAGGATTACCGATGATACCCTAAGCGTCGAGCTGAGCGACGGGCGCACTATTTCGGTACCTCTTGCTTGGTTCCCTCGGCTATTGCACGCGACCAGGGGAGAACGAAACAACTGGCGGCTGATCGGTAAAGGGCACGGTATCCATTGGGAGGATGTTGATGAAGATATCAGTGTTGAAGGACTATTAACTGGCAAGCCATCTGGTGAGAGCCAGTTGTCCTTCAAGAAATGGCTGGAAGGCCGAAGGTCTCGCCTAACGAGCCGCCACACCCGGCGCGTCAAATCCGCGCGCAGTTGAGCTTAAACGTTCTTGACTGTCTTCGTAAAACACCACTGTAATGTAGAAGCCTGATTTCAGCACGAGTGTTCGACTCCGAGCCATGGGAGGAACAACGTATAGGGAAAGATGAAAATTCCCGTCGCGCGCCAGACCGATTGTGAAGCGTCTCCGCCTCATCTATTCCAGCCTGATTCTAGGTTCCTCCCCACAATCCCTGGGTGGAAAAGTTCCTTGGTGGAAAGTTCCTTCTAAAAAGCCACCGGCAGACTTGACACCGTGCTCCTTTCGCAATTACCGCGTGCGTGATAGCCTCAAAAACGAGGTGCGCAATGAAGAAAACTGCGGTGCCATCAATCTTTGTTGTAGTGGTACTGCTTGCTGTTGCGGTCGCAGCCGAGGCGCAGCAGCCGAAGAAAGTTCCGCGGATAGCATGGCTAACGAGTTCCCCCCTTTCCGGTAACGCCAACCGCATCGAGGCATTCCGGCAAGGTCTACGCGAGCTTGGGTACGTGGAGGGGAAAAACATTGTTATTGAGTACCGATCTGGTGAGGGGAACCGCGATCGTGTCCGGGCGCTTGCCGTCGAACTGGTCCGTCTCGAGGTAGATATCATAGTCACGGCTGGTGCGAGCACGACCCGTTCCGCCAAGGTTGCTACGACTACGGTCCCCATTGTCATGGCGCAGGATATCGATCCTGTTGGAACCGGGTTCGTGACCAGTCTGGCGCGACCGGGTGGGAACATCACGGGATTGTCCACGCTTGGCCCGGAGCTAAGCGGAAAACGACTGGAGCTTTTGAAGGAAATTGTTCCCAAGCTCTCCCGCGTGGCCGTCCTGGGGACTTCAACCGTCCCGGGCCACTCACAGATGATGAGGGAAATCGAGCGCGCCGCAAAGGCGTTCAGTGTGGAGCTTCAATACCTAGACGTTTTAGATTCTAAGTCTATTGAGACTGCATTGCGAGCTGCAAACAAGGGGCGTGCTGAGGTAATCCTCACGCTACAGAGCCCCATCCTTTTTTCTCAGCGAGCACAGATTATAGGCCTCGCGGTAAAGAACCGGCTCCCGGCGATGTACTTCCAGACAGAATATGTGGAGGCTGGTGGGCTTATGGGCTACAGTGCGAACCTCAATGACTTGGCCCGACGCGCCGCTACGTATGTGGACAAGATTCTCAAAGGCGCCAAGCCGGCTGAGCTTCCGGTGGAGGAACCGAAGAAATTTGAGTTCATCATCAATCTGAAGGCCGCGAAGCAGATCGGCCTGACGATCCCGCCGAATGTCTTGGTGCGGGCGGATCGACTGATTAGGTGACCGCTGCAAGCCCGACCGAAAGCGCCAAGATTGAACTGTATTCTCCTACTGTTCCATGTCCTTGACCTTGGGTTCCGTGCTGCGGTATACGGGCCGCATGATGCCCGATCGCTTCACTACTCTCTGAGGGGCCTACACGCGCCGAAATCAAGGAGCAAATGGACGAGCCTTCAGACCGCCAGCAATCACGCCTCGAAAGGGGGGTCAGTTCAAAAGTACTTTCAATCGGAGGTGTTATGCGTTTCCTGACCCTATTCGCAATTCTATCGCTCATGGCCTGCGCCACCCAACCAATGACGATTTATCAAGCCTCCACGGTGCCGTCCTCGCGCGTCCTGGCACCGCAGTTGTTATCTCAAAGACCATACACGGGTAGCCTTATCATCAAACGTGACAGCGGTTTTATGGGCTCAGCTTGCACGGTTCGGGTGTTCGTAGGTGCAGTGCCAGTTGCGGATCTCGGACCAGCGGAAAAGGTCGAACTTTTCATTGATCTCGGTGAACACGTTGTCGTCGCTACGCCGAACGGCATTTTCTGTGGTGGTGGTGTGTCTGAAGCAGCGGTTAACATTCGTTCCGAGAGTCAAAAGATTCTGCGAATTGCCAGCGGTCAGAGCGGTGATATATACCTTCAGCCAAGCGCGTTTTAATGTGTTGGCGAGAACAGATAAGGTGATGAAGTGAGCATGTTACTACAACGGATTGAATTGTATTCTCCTTCAACTCAATCTCACAGATTGGCCGTTGTTCCTTTCAAATTTCTAGCTTGACACGCTTGGATCTCTCCGACTATTTTCACGCGGCACCACCCTCACCTCAATTCTCTCCCTCCAGCCAGGGCGAGGACGCTATGGGGGCGGCTCCGGGAAGTGCGCTGGAAAAATCCGCACGGATGGATGCACGGACGTCGGGGGCGAAGTGAGAAAAGATAACAGAATGCAACAGGCTGAAGGGCGCTTTTTGTTGTGGAGTATAGTCTGTTTTACCCTTCTTATAGCTGGAGCTCCTGCTATGAGTGCCGAAGAGCAGGTGCTTGTGCCCTATGGCGGGCAGAACGAAACCGTCGCTCATATGTGGGTCGGGGCCGAGAAAGGATTATTCAAAAAGTACGGCCTCGATGTAAAAATGCTCCAAGTGCGCAGCGGGCCGGTTATCATGTCGGCTTTGGCGTCAGGAGCCGTGAAAGTAATCTGGCCGGCGCCTTCCAGCGTCCTTAGCGCAGCTTCCGGCGGGCTCAAAGTTACTTGCGCCGCCTCTCCCATGGATAAGCTACCTAGAGAGTTGGTGGTGCAAAAAGAAATCAGATCGTTTGATGATCTCCGCGGGAAAGTGTTTGGCGTGCAGAGTATCGGCGGCGGCTTTTGGTTGTTCACCATGATTCCTTTAGAAAGCCTCGGTCTCGATCCTGAGCGATACCAACTGAAGATGAGAGTTATCGGAGACACAGCCACGGTTACCCAAGCTCTCATTGCAAAGATGATCGATGCGGCGGTGTTGCCTTATAGCTTCAGCGACCGAGCAAAAAGGGAGGGACTTCATTCCTTGGCTGATATCGGAAACCTGAAATTTCCTTTTCAAGGAAACAGCCTTTGTTTCAAACGGGACTTGATCGTCGATTCACCGGATCTTATCTTGCGTCTGGTCAAAGGGATCGTCGAGGCGGTCGTTCTGATCCACGATGCGAAGTACAAACAGGATGTCATGGAAATTCTTAGGAAAAATCTTCGATTGGACAAAGCGGACGATCTGGAGACGTCCTACAGAGTGTTGCAGTTGGGAGCCACGGTTGAAGTGGCTCCGAACATGGAGGCGTGGAGAACCATACAAAAAGTCGTATCGCGCGTGAACCCGGCGGTTAAACACGTGGATCTGAGGGAAGTGCTCGAAGGCAGTTTCGCGCGGAGCCTGGAGCAGAGTGGATTCTTGCCCGAGATGAGAAAGAAAATGGAACGTTAGCTGGAGTTGCGCCTGGGGTCTTCATCAAACCATCGGGGCAGATTTTTCGTCATTCGCACCGAAGCATGCTCTGAGTGTTCTCGAAAGGCGCATCTTTCCTCCGTTATCACCGCTCGGCTTCGGCAGCGCGAATCGAGTTGAAGGGTCGATGCAGAGGGGAGACTTCTTGCTGCGTGTGTGGGACGACATAGGCTGCGGGTTAGACGGGCGGCATTTGCGGGGCAAAAGCGCCTTGACAGGTTGGGCTAAACGGGTGGATATTCCGACGGATTTATCTTTGAGAACCAGCGCCGTCTGAGGAGATAGGCCGATCAGCATTGGTCGGCACCTAAACAGCTCGGTTAACACTTCGGCTCGCAAGAGCGCAACCGTAGTCGGAGAGTTAGGGTAAGTACGAAAATCAACGGCACGATGTGGCATCACAAGTACAAGGAGGAGATGACTGTGAAGACTGCTTTCAAAATCTCGCTGTTTCTATTCGGGCTCTTGGCTGTTGGCCTCGAATGGCCGCAGGACGCGCCCGCCACGGTTCACTACGCGATCATCGCCGGCAGCATCGCAAAGGCCCCGCGAACGTCGTTTACGGTCGAGATCGCTTCGCCCGACGATGTCGACGTTGTCGTTGCCACGTACCCGGGCACCCCGCCCCTCCGGACGGTCGCAGTGGTAAGAGTGGAATCAGGGTGGGGGGAGTTTTCGTCCGAGGTGGCCCGCGAGGACGTGCTGGTCGAAATTACGGATGCGCCGGCTACCTCACCGGGCCACTCGCAGTGACACTCCGTCAAAGACAGGCTGGTCACGACTCGCTGCTGATCGTGCCTCCTGTCCGGGTGGATCCGGACGAGGTGCAGAGGTTTGACCTTGTGACGCCTGGGCTGATACGGGTGGTTTCGACCTCGCCCATCATAGCGATCTATGTCGCCGCAGAGGGAAAGCTGTCCTACTCGTTTCTGTATCCAGAGTAGGTGCCGTCGGCCGGGGCCTCAGTACGCTTCCGGCCGTTTAGGCTATCCAAACAGGTGCAGCCGCCATTGTGACGGCTTCGGCCAACGAGGCGGTTGGCGCCGCTGGCCGGGGGCGTTGGCTCTGCGATTAATTTATTTTGAGTCTGGGTACTCGCTGTCGTTCATCTTAAGGAGGGCACAAATGAGAGTACATTGGTTTGCTCCATTGCTATCCATCTTTGTCCCAGTCTTCTCGTTCTCATATGCTCAGTCTGTCAAGATTACTCCGTTAGGCTCTCACGCAGGCGAATTATGCGCGAACGACCGCGCGTTGCTCTTCGAAGATCCCAGCGGGGTAAGAATTCTTTACGATGCTGGCAGGACGGTGGCCGGTGGCACTGATTCGAGGCTGGGCGATGTACATGTCGTTTTACTCAGCCACGCGCATGGCGATCATATCGGCGACCTCAAGGCGGCCGGACTTAACGCGGGGACATGCGCGAAGCCTGAGACGGTTTCTGCTGCGCCAAACTCAAATACAGCCGAGATCGCGGCGGCCAAAAACTCCGTAGTTGTCGTCAGCAACACTATGACTGCCTTTCTGCGTAGAAAAATTCAAAATATCCGAGGGGCAGATACGCTAGCATGTCCCACAGCCGGACTTAGCAGAGAAACGACGGTCCCTCGTCACTCGCCATGTGTGGCAAATCTGCAATTAGGAGGGAAGAGAACGATCAAGTTCTCCGGCGCGGCCAACGGAGTGCAAATCGCGCTGGTTCAGGCTGACCATAGCAATGACGCGCCTCGTAGCCTACTCACGGACCCCGAGAGAACAAATTTGGCGCCGGATAATCTTAATGCTTATGTCGGTCACGCCAATGGATACGTTATCGTTTTCACAAATGGTCTCAGGGCCTACTTGTCCGGGGACACTGCGATCATGGGAGACATGAAAACTATTTTTAGCGGCTTTTATAAGGTGAATCTCGCGGTCATGAATATGGGGGCTTTTGCGATGCAGTCAGACGAAAGCGCCTTTGCGGTGAACGAGCTCATCCAGCCCAACGCCGTCATCCCCTCGCATGTCAATGAAGCGGCCACAAGAGACGGTAAAGTTAATCCCGGCACAAAGACAAGGCAGTTCATGGACTTGGTAAAGGGTAGACCGGTGCATGTGCCGCTCAGCGCCAAAATGATGGAGTTCAATGGCGATGCCAAGTGTCTCGCTAGGTGCTAGAGGTCGAAGCTCAGGATCGCAAAAGGTAACGTTCAATTAATGGGACCGTTGGCCCGTTTGAGTTGAAAAGGAAGCCGCATACCGCGCCTCTCACCCACGCCATCCTCTCCTGGAATCGGAGTCCAGTTTGACATAACAGCTACATACGAGATATGTCTCGCCAAAAAACGAGCCGGCTCCCGGTCTCTTCCATCCGGCCTGCCTGTGCCATGTCTGACTGCGAGCGTTATCACTCAGGCTAGCACGCAGACGGGTTCTCAGTCGCTCGGAACAGCGGCGACCTCGGACTCACTGCGAGTGATTTTGAGTTCTCGGTAGTGGCTTCAAAAAGCGGTTTCGTATCATCAACAAGGAGGCCAGCCATGCGCATCGTTACCACCACAATTTCCATGCTGCTGCTTGTCTGCCTGCTCGTTGCGCCGGCGTTGGTCGCTGACGGACGTGCGGCTGACTGGCAGTTCCGCCAGATAACGACACTAGTGACGGCGCCGCTCGAGGCGAGAGACTTCAGGTGTCATCTCGTCGTCGTCGGTCCGAATTCGCTCGCGTACCGGATACAGATCTTCGGGCCGTTCGGCCCTGGGGGAGCGGTCCTGGCGGAGGACGACGGGACCGCACTTCCCGGGCTCGTGTACTTTACCTCGGTGACCCTGCAGTTCAGTACACCGGCCTACTGTCAGATCCAGCTCTTCGGCGCGAAGAACAAGGACCTCGTGCGCGGCGCTCTGCAGGCCACGACGTTCACCCTCGGCTCAGACGCAGGGGGGTTCTCGGAGTCGAGCACGTCGGTCGAGGCGCGCTGACCCTGGGCCTCGGCGGCCGCTGGCGAGTGCTACATTCGAAATTCGCCGGGTTGAGAGAGGACAAAGATCCGACAGAGATCATACGCGAGTCGTGGGTGCCAAATGAGTCGTTCGCAGTGCTTAGCTCGCTTTATTCCTGTCATGGCCTCTCCGTGCGCTAACAATAATCAGCAGGTTTTCTCAATCTCTTCCGGGCTTCCGAACGAGGCGTAGTGGTGTACGCATTGCTTTGAGAGCTGCGCGGCACCTTTGCGCCGGTGTGGCCCAGTCAGCGGGCATACGCGTCGCCTCAGTGATTTGGGAGAGCTGCATCAGATATTTCTTTGAAAGCCCAAGCTCCTTCATCCGAGATTCTATAGCCATCGATTCATTGGGATCAGTCGAATAGGGCCGTACCTCCGCTGAACGCCATCGCCCGAGCTTATCCTGCTTCTTCCCGACATAAATATCCCGTTCGCCATTCTTGCTCTGGCGGCGGACCTCCCTCCAACCCATCACGTTTTCAGCGACTAATGTGTCCAGTTCGGGACCGGCTGGGATTTTGTCAATCTCCGTTTTCTTCATTATTAAACACGATCCTGTTTTGTCGATACAGCGATCTCCCTGTCAAGTATGGAAGGATCACCTACCGAATCATTATCTCGTGTTCCCTTCGGTTATTTTGAGTTTATCAAGAAATCTCCTGAGATGCTTGCAGGATCTCTTCACTGTCAACCAAACCTGCCTTGCTTGTTGCACGATTGATCCGAAGCGTCCTACAGTTTGATCTAAGCCAATTCAAGAAACTTCTTGCTGCGTCTGGGACGAAATAGGCTGCGAGTTAGACCGGCCGCCGGACCAGGAGGCGTTTGCCGGCCAGACGGGCTTGACGGGTTTGGACCAAATGAACGATATTGCAGCCGATTGTTCTTTGTGAACTGGAGCCGTCTTCGGGAATAGGCTGGCCAGCATTTGTCGCCGCCTAAAACGGCTCACTTAGTAGCTCGGCCGCCGCTCTTTGGACCCTGAGGGCCGAGGCCGCAGCAAAGGAGAGAGACAATGAGCGATAGAGAGTGGCGTTTTTTTAGCATAGAGGGCGGTGGCGCTGATTTCGTCCGGACAGTTAACGAAAATTTGATCGCTATCTTACAGTATGACCGTGGCAGGGCGCTCTTCAAAAGAATCGAGGACACTGGGAGAACCTACCGCATTGAGTATGTGCAGAACACGTTCAACTCGGGTGACTTATACAACCTGACAACCACTAACGATCCAAGGATGCTGTGTGATCCGAGTTATCCATTGAGGGAGAACTTCGAGCCGACGATACAAACGGTGAGGGAGCGTCGCAAAGTTTTCATCTATTACTGGCACGAACTAGTCCATGGTCTCCACGTCGCCGAGGGAAGCCTCGGAGCTTGGGACGCCGAGGAAGAATTCCGGACCACCGGCCTCTACACGTTGCAATATGATGCGGCTCAGTTCACCGAGAATGCGCTACGACGGGACGCGGGACTGCCAAGACGCCCTGTTTATTGTTGGAGAGGAGACAACATAGCCGTGCTGGAGCTAGAAAAGCGGCGTCGCAAGAACCTGGGACTACCAGAGAACCCACGTGAATACGTCCGAGGAGTAGAAGACAACTTCGACCGATACTGGCTAAGGGCGGTTCGGATGAGTTAGACACCCTGATTATCACCAATGATCCAATGATCCAAGGATAATGTGTGATCCGAGTTATCCATTGAGGGAGGACTTCGAGCCGACGATGAAGTAAGATCGGGCTCTATCTCTTCGACCCTTTTCCTGCCCCTGTGCCTTTTGGCAACCAAACCGAGGGCTTGACAAGTTTCTGGGAAGACAGGAGAATCGCCCCAAGCATTTGAAAATCGAGACCGAAATATGCCGGTCAGCATTCTGAATGCTTAGGCCTGCAAACAGCGACGCTTCGCTTACTGTTTGCCAGCCGATTACGCGCATGGCGTTCGGCAGACCCATTGAACAGAAGGCGATCTAACGTTGGCAGACGCAAATAACTCTCTATCCTCGGCGAGGGGCTTGAGGTCTGGAACAATTGGCGTCTTGAGCACTCTGGAGAGTCGATCGACCTTTCCAGTGCAGATTTGCTGGAAGTGGATTTCGGGCTGTTGCCAGCGCTTCGAAGGGCGGACGCGCGAGGTCTCATTCCGAAGAACGCCTCTTGGGCGTTCGTGATGAATGAGATCATCGGATACGATGTAGTGCCGCTCAACCTACACGCTGCTAACTTCCGTCGTGCCATCTTGGATGGTGCCGAGTTACGCAACGCCGAATGCCGAGGATCTGACTTTTCTGGCGCGAGCCTCAAGCTGCGGACCTCAAATATCCTATTCGCCTGTCACGATTGAACTGTATTCTCCTTCAACTCAATCTGGCGGATTGGCCGCTGTTCACTTTGAAATTTCTAGCTTGACAGGTTTCGAACTTTCGGACTAGTTTCGCTTCACGCGGCGCCACCCTCACCTCGATCCTCTCCCTTCAAAAGGAGGGCGAGGAGGCTATGCGGATACAGGAACTCCGGCCGCGAATAAGCCGATACGCCAGATGATTAACGGAAAGGGCGAGCTTGGAATGATGAATAAACCGAGACGCGGTTTTCGGCGATTTGTTTTGTGCCTCTTTTGCCTGGCTCTGATGAGCGGACCGTTCGCTGTCATGGCCGCGTCTGATCCCAAGGTGGTCGACGGGGCCAGAAAAGAAGGAAAGGTCACTTGGTATGCCACCACCAATGTGCAGGACGCCAGGCCGTTCATTTCAGGCTTCAACCAGAAATACCCTTTTGTTCAGGTAGAGCTACTCAGGCTCGGTTCGAGTCGGGCAGTGAACAAAGTCGCTACGGAAGCGCGCGCGGGAACTTTCTCGGTGGACGTGCTGAACGTCAATGACGTCGAAGCAACGCGGCTGGCGGAAAGGGGGATGTTCCTTAAATACCAGTCGCCTGAGATCAAGTACTACCCCAGGCACCTGACCGATTCGGACGGGCACTGGCTCCCTTTCAAGACCCTGCCGCATGTGATCGGCTACAACAGCAGGCTTGTTCCGGCGAAGGAAGCGCCTTCGAGCTTCGAAGATCTTCTGGATAAGAAGTGGCGAGGCAAGATTATGATGGATCCGGAAGATTTCCGGCTTTACAGCGGGTTCATCCAGGTTTGGGGAAAAGAGCGTGCCCGGAAGTACCTGGACACGCTCTCTCGCCAGGAGATCCAGTGGCGGCCGGGACATTCGCTGCTGGCTCAAGTGCTGGCTGCGGGCGAGGCTCCGATTGCGTTGATATTCGCGCACCATGCGGAAATTCTCCGCTCCAAAGGAGCGCCGGTCGATTGGGACAACCGGCTCGATCCTATTTTTCTCTCCGCCAACGTGAATTTCATTGCCGCGAGGGCGCCGCATCCCAATGCCGCAAAGCTTTTCGTGGATTTTACGTTATCAAAGGAAGCCCAGATGATTCTGGCGGATTCGTGGCGGATTACGCCTCACCCGGAGGTTCCGCCCAAAACTCGAAAGCTCGATCCGAAGTATCTAAAAATGGTGCTCATCCGCGCCATGCCGGACGAGATCCTCCAGGAACACGTGGAGGAATGGAGAAAGATATTTAAACTGAGGTAGCAACTGGCAGAGAAAATAAAACCTCAAGGCTGACTCGCTGTGATCCACTGCAGAAGCGGACTTCTACAAGTTTATCGCGCCAAGCATGTCGTGAGCGAAGTCGAACGGACGCTAAGCGCAAAGAATCCTTCCGTTACTTTGGCGTCCTTTGCGGCTTTGCGCGCGGTCATCTTTTCTCCGAGTTGGCCCGGCGGGTCGTTCTCATTTTTCGTGATTCTGGTCTCGATGGAATCCGGCGGCAGCATGGCAAACGTCCGTTCCACGAGAATGCTGCCATTCTGGCCTCCCGGACGGCCACCGCCGCCATATCCTCCGACGGCAGTGACCCTGGAAAGATTGAAGCCGCTCAGATCCTGATAGTAGATAGCGATTCTTCCTCCTCCTCCGCCACTCCCGTAAATGCCGTTGCCGCCGTTAGCGGCAATCAGCCCCGCACCCCTGAGAGTGCCAACCTCCAGTCGTATTCCGCCGCCGCTCCCTCCTGCGCCCTCGTAAATCCCGCCTGCTCCGTTTGCCAGGATAGAGCCATCGAGCTGAAAAGTTCCCGCGCTAATCCGGACCAATCCTCCGCCGTTCCCTCCTAGACCGGAAGGATGAGTACTCGTAGCGCCTCCGCTTCCTACCTCATTCGGATTTCTCAGATCGCCATAGGTCGGATTCGGAGAACCTTCCGAAGCGCCCCCGAGCCCTCCGTAACTTCCTCCACTCGTCCCTGTGCTGCCGCTTTGAAATCCCAGCGTCATCCCATACCTGCCGAACGGGTTCCCCGGCTGTTTACCGCCGAGAAAACCACGACTCGCGACGTCGACTTTGCTTGTGGAATCTATTGTTAAGCTATTTGCGCTTATGTCCACTTTGTAGCCTGCCGTTGCAGTCGGCACATACACCGCAGACTGCGCGAAGGCGAGGGCACATTCCAAAAGAGCTCAGTCACTTTACCGGGATCACATGATAGCGGTAGTCTTGGGATGAAGCAGATGCTGCGGGTGCCAACGCTGCCGGCAAAGCAGTGCGCCGGAGAGAGGCGTCTTTAGTATAGAATTTCAGATCAAATACGTTGTAGAGGAACTGAGGTTCAAAGACGATGTAGCTAAATAACATAGTACCAGGAAAGACGTTTACAGAGTTGTTGTCTTGGAGAGGGATCAAGGATGTAGCTGGATTTAAGCCTCGCGATTGAACTAGAGCCGAGCCGCGACTTACGCTTTTAATGGTGTGGAAGGCCCGACTCGAAAACTCGTGTTGCACTCCAGCAGCGTTTTCTTGAGGAACCCATTTGACGAGTCTTCCAAAATTGCTAAAAGGATCCATTTTATCCTGCTGTTGGCTCATCATTAATAAGAATTGCTCAGGCCCCGCGAGCGGCGTTATTCGAAACGCTTCGTCAACTCGGGTTGGAATACTGACATTTGTGCTGCTGGTAACTTTGAAACCCGACGCGGGAACTCCATATGGTGAATAGCCGCAATAAAACGGATGCCGTGTAACGGTCTGGCTCGCGCCGGGCGATGCGAATTCAAGGGCGCCAATTTCCGGGTGAAATCGATTTAGGGCAGTTGAGACATTGCCTTCCTGAATGCTCACCTCTCCGAATTCCACCATTTCAGCCATCTGCTCCGGCGTACAGACATCAGGTTCATGAAATCCTATTTCCCTGTAGCGCAACCCGTCTAGGGGGCCGCCTATGAATTTGTCCTTTTTGATTCCGAGCGTCGCAAATTGTATTGGAGCGTATGGCCTGAAATTAGTGCTCGCTGTTTGATGATGTATGGACAGAGTCGAAGGAGCCGTGGACGCTATCACTTGCGCTGACTCAACATCCACTAACGCCCACAGCACAGGGCCCATATCTGGGACCGAGAAGGGCACATCGACGGGAGTGGCCTCCTTGACCAATAGAGCATCGTTCCCGTCTAAACTCGCCGGCAGCGCGAGCGTCATAGCCTTAAAGGTGGCTTTCTCGCTAACGGGGCTAGGGGACACAAACACCAACACAAGAATTCGCCCGTCTTTCGTAAGCGCCATCTCTCCGGTCTTTGAACTGAAGCCTGGGACGAGCCCCCAAAAATAGGGCGACGGTGATCCAGTGCCGTACGAGCGGGAATCAAGGACTACTGGGTAGCTCCGGTTGAGCGATGCAGTCTCGTCAACCATGAGTTGAACGCGGCCGTCCGAAAATTGGAATGGCCCAGAATTGTACGATCGAAAAGTTTCGTTCCAGGTCCAGCTCTCTGTATGGACATAAGAAAGAATGTATTGCTGGTAATGAATTGTATGAGAGAAATCGATGACTGTACCAAGATACATCCCTATGGGAAAGCCGACCTGCTTAAGCAAACTCACATCAACCACCGGGGTACCGTCAGGCTGATTGATTAGAGGAACATCCAAAGACCCCAAAGGCCGGTTGATCTTATAGGCGTAGAATTGAGGACTGCTGGACGTCATGGAGCTTCGACCGATCATTGTGTTGTCGTTGTCTCCCCACCGGAGTTCTGAGACGTCCTGAGTCGAAATCGGCAAAGTAAAAATCCCCTTAGGGGTTCTAAGGCTCCATTTCGTAAAGCCTTTAACCAGTTGCTCAACCCTTACTCCGCCGAGCACTTTTTCGATGACTCCGCCCGGTGAGCCTCCTTCTGGTTTTTCCTCGCCAAGCTTTCCTTGGTAAACCGCCACAAACCGCTCTGCGTCCTCGGGAGCAACAAAAAAAGCCGACAACACGGGCTGTCCCGCATCCGCTACGACTGTGAGGTTCGGCTCCAAAGCCTCAGCGGCACTTCTGACTCCGTCCGGATTATCCGCATAAATGGTTAACGTGCCGCCATCCAGCTTTTCAGCGGAACCATTGGTTCCCTCCACTCGCACTTGTCCAGGATTCTCTGGATCATTAAAAAGGTCCACATCAAGTTGGCCACGGAAAAAATGGTCGATGAGAGCCGCCGAATAACCTACAGCTCGTGGGATGAGCTTCCTAGCGTAATCCTCATACACCCTGCTATCTAGACCGATCTTTTTGTCTTTCAAAGCGTCTGGAAGGAACTTGTAAAGCGCGCTTGGAACAGCGATGTGCTCAATGGTGTCACCATCACGGTCCTTCCTAAAATAGCGCCTAAGCTCTTGTTTCTTCGGCTCAGGCTCGGGAACAGGACGGAGCGCAAGGCTACTCCGTGCTGGGAAAGGAAAGTCTCTGAGAAGGGTGTCGTCGGTAAAGAAGTTGGCATTGGTATATTCCGCCAGACCGATACTTGGGCTGAGCGTCATTGCTGGGTTTGCGCCCGTGTACTGATCTGTATCCCACAACCGGGCAACGGGTTCTCGGGCGATCGGGTCAGGGATGGGAATCCCTAAAGAAAAGATGGATTGAGTCGGGTATATCGGCGCTCCCGCAATTATACTGTTAATCAAGTTCCGGTTTCGCGGAACCCAGTCTTCATAACCGTCGGATATGGGGTGAGGATCGTTTCGTACATGAGCGGGGACGCTCATGTCCTGCACCAAATGCGCGAGCTGGCCTATGGCCCGGAAGGTGTCTGCTAACGCCTGGTCCCGGCGCTGTTTAGTAGCAGCGGTCTGTGCTGCGAGGAGGCGCTGACGCGCTGTGACCCATGACCAAATGCCTCCTCCACTGTTCTGGTTCGGGTTTTGTGCCCACCGAACGGAAGACTGGTAATCTGACAAACCAGCTTGGGACCACGGTCCTTGTCCTGTTGCGTTAGCCTGATAAAGAGGATTATGGAAGTGATTCAGTGCCCGCCATACTGGGACGTCCTCTGAGGCGGCGCCATCCGTGATCCAACGCTGAACAGATTTTCCACCGAACATAGAACCGATGCCATCACCTAAACCAAAGTCATCCTTTAGAATTCGGTCGAGGGAGGAAACCGCAACCGCTTGCTGCGCTATCGCGCCGTGTGTTTCCACATCGTAGGCAAAAAGATATCGAGAACCTATGGCCAGGTACACAATAAGAACTGCAAGCCAAACGAGTTTTTTCATTTTCTACTCTCTTACTTTACCCTTCTTAAGGGCTGGAAACCGAGTAATATCCGCTCCTGATCAATTACTTCGAGATATCGTGGCATCTGTACTGCTGGAATCTCCCCACTTGGCTCAGCATCCAAGACGTATTTTTTTCTCTTCTCCTGCGTTTTAATCGGTGGCAGCTCGACCATCACGCCGTCACCGGTAAACTGTTCCCACGCCTCCTTGAAACGCTTGTCCCTCTCGATTACGTCGAGCTTCAACCATTCCTCCCCGCCTCTAAATTGCCAATGGCTATAACCGGGCTTAAAAATGTAAAATTCTGGTCCCTCAATTTTGCTGAATGGGATGAGACTCCAAATCGAGCGCGACTGAATTACGAAGCGACCATCTGCTCCGGTCACAACCTCCTCAGAATCGTGGTATCCTCCTCCTGCCCAGCCGGCCAGGCTCGCATACCGCCGGTACCACACAGCCAAAACAACTACTCCCTCCAAAGGTTTCCCTGTCTCCGCATCAACAATCTGCCCTTTCCACGGACCTGCAGCGTCCGGCCTTTCAAACGAAATTCCTACCAGCAGGCCTACGACAACGGACATCAGAAGGAGTATTTTGTGTCGTCGCATACTTTGTTCTCCATAACGCTAGAAAAATTTGAGCCGCCAAATTCCATCGTCATCCATCACAAAAAGCACTAAGTAGGAGAGACGAACGCCGTCTTCTACTCGAATCATTTCATATTCGGCTCGACGGCCACTCACAGAGACCAAGGCTATATCTAGGAGAATCTGATCGATGGTCCCCAGTTGGGGAGTGAATGCCGTGAAAAGTTCCTGGTAGTCGTCCCGCGCAGAAAACGCAATCGACGCTAGCGCGCTACCTATATCTCCCACGCGCAAGGAAACCTTCATGCTAATCCACTTTCGCTGCAACATGGAGTCGAGTGCTGATGGATCGTAGACTTCTATGAGAGTCGTCGCCGCGGACTCATTTCCCCCGGTGTCTGTAACAATTGCCGTCGCCACGTAAACTCCAGGCTCTGCGAACGTCAAGGGCAGATTCTCTAGAGTTGCGCCGCTGAAATCTATAATGCCGTCACCGTTGGCATCAAGCTCTATCTGGGCCGGCACCGAGTTGCTTAAGAGAGAGAAGTTGACGGTGAGAGGCGCCAGGCCACCTGTCGGGCTCGCGTAGAGCAAAGCCGAGGAAGTCATCGTCTCTGTCACAGTGATGTTTCTCGTCGCGATCACAGCCGTGCCATTTTGCACTGTGGCAATGACGGTGAGGCCAGTTAGGTCCGGAGACACATGTACGAGAGCGGTAAAAGTATTTCCTTGCACCGCGGCAGGGAAACCGTTAACGAGAACACCAACTTCAGCTCCACCAGCTTCCACAATCCCTCGGACGAGGACCGAGCCGGACGGAAGCGCAACACCCTCTGCTGGCTCTGTAATACGGACACTCAGCAGAGAGACGGTGAAACTGCGCAGCGCTGGAGTTGGATCTTCGTTTCCTGCCAGATCCCGCGCCTTAACCTCAAAAGTGTGAGACCCAGGCGTTAAACCGGCAAATGATATCTGCCGCTGTGGGCCGAAAGCGGAGAAGGGAGCATCATCCAGTTGCCATGCGAACTCCAAATCCCCCGACGCCGTCAGGTTGTCAGTTCCGGAGACGGTAAAATCGGCAGAAGTCGCCGAAATGGTCCCTTCAGGACCGGACACAATCTGAGTTTCCGGTGGGGTTACATCGACCGTGAAGCTTGTCAACGCAGCCGCCGAGTTTCCTGCGCGATCAAACACCGTGACGGAAACGGTTCGAAAGCCGTCAGACAAGGGGAAAAATTGCGAAGTTGTGGGACTAAAGCTAAAGCCCGATTCTGTAACGGTAGCCTGAGCTGTCACATCGGCGCCGTCGAGAATAATCTTAGCTCTGCTTACATCCACCCCCGAGAGGTTGTCGGAGAAATTCGCCTGGATGAGCGGCCGATTGGTGTTTAGATAAGAATTGTTTAGAGGCTGAAGATTGAAGATTACCGGGGCGACGTTATCGTGGACAATCGTGAGCTCCGCCGGCGCGGTTGTGAGGCCCAGGCCATTCTCGGCGGTGCTAAAAACATAAAGGGAATTTTCGCTGTTGGCGAGTAGAGCGACATTCAGGGAAAAGCTCCCATTTAGGGTCGTCAATGTGATGGGGGTTTTTGAGTCCTGGAGAAAGAGATCGATGCGGGACTGCGATTGAGCTGTGCCGGTCAAAGTAAGGGGATTCTGATTCGTAAACCTTGGGAAGATCATTTCAGGAGATGGTGGCGCTCGAAAGCGGAGGAGGCGCCCATGCTCGCCGGCTTTTTTCTCCAGCGCGTAAAGATTGCCCGCGCTATCGAGCGAGATTCCCTGCGGCTCCCTTAGCTCCGAGGCAAAACGGCCAACGGTCCCGTCTGACCTTATTTTGACGATCGTATTCTTTGCTTTCTGTCCGTCTTCGGTTTCTGCTACGCTCGCGAACAAGGCGCCGAGAGAGTCATGCAC
>JACQUW010000418.1 GCA_016210115.1 Deltaproteobacteria bacterium
AAATCTCGATGGGTATGGGCTCAGGGTCGCGGTGACGAGCGGCGGATGCTCCGGTTTCTCGTATGGGCTTGATTTCGAGAACCAAGAAAAGCCGGAGGATACGGTTCTCGAAATAGAAGGTGTCAAGATTTACGTCGACAGGTCCAGCGCCGCACATTTGAGCGGGACGGTTATCGATTATGTCGCGGGGCTTCAAGGCGCCGGCTTCAAATTCACCAATCCCAATGTCAAGAGCACCTGCGGGTGCGGAACATCGTTCTCCGCGTAAATCCTGATCACAAAAGATCTGGTCTCATTTCACCCGGTCAGCACCAGCCCTCTCTTCGGCAAAACCGCCAGCCAACCTGCGCTTGCTTTCTTTGACAGCAGAAGATTATTTTGCTAACGAGAACTGAATTTCTTCGAGGACAATTTTGAAGGCTGTCCGGATTCATGAGCATGGGGGTATCGATAAGCTCCGCTATGAAGAGGTGAAGCCTCCCTGGCTCACCTCTCCCACCGAGGCGATAGTCCAGCTTAAGGCAGCCGCTTTAAACCGCATCGATATCTTGAACCGGGAAGGTGTCACCGGAATCGAAGTCCCTCTACCCCACATTCTGGGCGCTGACGGAGCCGGGATTGTTCTGGAAACAGGCGCTGAAGTGCGAAACGTGCAGAAAGGCGACCCCGTTTGTCTCCACACACCCAGCGGCTGTGGCCGGTGCGAGTTCTGCGCGACGGACAGAGACTATATGTGCCTCCGCATTCGCGCGCTGGGAGAACGGCTCGAAGGAACCTATGCGGAATTCGTGAAGGTACCCGCCGCAAACTGTTTTCATATTCCGCCGGGCCTCTCGTTTGAGGAAGCCGCTGCGTTTCCGCTGGTCTTTGTTACCGTGTGGAGAATGCTGATCACGAATGCGCAGCTTAAACCGGGCGAGCACGTATTGATTTTAGGCATAGGAGGAGGGGTCGCAACGGCGGCGCTCCAGGTGGCAAAGCAACTGGGTGCCCATGTGATCGTCACCTCCAGCAGTGATGAGAAGTTGGAGCTGGCACGAAACTGGGGCGCAGACCACGGATTCAACTACAAGAAGAAGGATTATACGCCGGACGTTCGGGCTCTTACAGGAAAACGAGGAGTGGATGTGGTCGTGGATTGCGTGGGAGGCGAGAGCTTCGGTAAAAGCCTTGCAGCCCTCGCCAAAGGAGGTCGTCTGGTTACCTGCGGGGCTACAGCGGGCGCATGCGCCGAATTGGACCTCCGCCGGGTCTTCTGGAATCAGTTGAAGATTTTCGGTTCAACTTTGGGAAGTCGGGAAGAATTTCGTCAGGTTCTGGCATTCCTGAGAACATCGGGCATCAGGCCGATCATTGACGAGATCTTTCCCTTGAAAGAGGCGGCCGCGGCCCAGCGCCGCCTCGAAGAAGGAAAACAATTCGGCAAGATTGTTCTTCAAATCATGGACTGAAAAATATGCGCGTGATCGGGGGCAAGGCAAAAGGGAGATATCTTAAGGTTCCAAAAGGACATAGCCTTCGCCCCACCGCCAGTCGCGTCAAGGAAGCTTTGTTTAATATCTTGCCTCATGACCTCTCCGGCTTCAGGGTTTTGGATCTGTTTGCTGGAACAGGCAATCTTTCCATCGAGGCTCTCAGCCGCGGAGCCTATGAGGCGGTGCTGGTCGAGGCTTCGGACAAGGCAGGCAGGACGATCCACAAAAATCTTGAAGCCCTTGACCTCTCCAGGAATGTTAGAGTATTGATTGTGCCGGTTCTCCGAGCCATCCGTTCGCTTTCACGGCAAGGTGAGACGTTTGACCTGATCTTCCTTGATCCTCCCTACGAAAAGGGATGGGTTGACCGAATCCTAATGGCCGTTGCTCACGGTGGACTTCTGAGAAAGTCAGGGATCGTGGTCGCCGAGCATAGCATGAGAGAAAAAGTAGCCGTCACTTGCGCTCCTCTCAGACTCAAAGATCAACGTCGTTACGGCACCACACTGCTCTCCTTTTTCCGTTATGAGGCAGCCGGCAGTCCTGAAGGTGAGGGGGCAAAACAAAATGGCGCGAACTCATGTGGCGATTTATCCCGGGTCTTTTGATCCCGTCACGAACGGCCACATCGATCTGGTGAAGCGCACGCTGCAGGTCTTTGACGAGATCATTGTCGCCATCGCGACCAATCCGAGCAAGGACAGTTCGCTCTTCAGCGTCAGCGAACGTCTCGAGATGATCCAGGAGGTCTTTAGAGGGCTCGGGAAGCGCGTCAGGAGCGACAGCTTCGAAGGCTTGCTGGTGGACTATGCTGATCGAGTGGGATCCCACGTCATCATCCGTGGCCTGAGGGCGATATCGGATTTCGAATATGAATTCCAGATGGCCATGATGAACCGTGGGCTGAAGCCGAAGATCGAAACGCTCTTTATGATGACCGGAGAATCCTATTTTTATATCAGCTCTCGCCTGGTTAAGGAGGTGGTTAGCCTGGGAGGCGACGTATCCGGGCTAGTCCCCACGATTGTTCTCAAAAAGCTCAAAGAAAAATTCACGTCCGGAGGACTCAGCCGTCAATGAAACTCAGCGAACGCACAAAGGTCATCAAACCTTCAGTCACCCTGGCGATTGCCGCGAAGGCACAGAAGCTTCGATCGCAAGGCGTGGATCTGGTCAACTTTTCCGCCGGGGAACCCGATTTCGACACCCCCGAACACATCAAGGAAGCGGCGATTCAGGCCCTCAGAAAGGGTATGACCAAATACACGGACGTCCGCGGCATCGAGCCCCTCCGCGCTGCGATCGCGGAAAAATACCGGGCGGACTATGGTTTGAGCTATGACAAAGACGAGATTCTGGTAAGTTGCGGTGGGAAGCACGCCCTGTACAACGTTTTCCAGGCGCTCCTCAACGAAGGAGACGAGGTGATAATCCCTGCTCCCTACTGGGTGAGTTATCCAGACATGGCCTTGTTATGCGGCGCTGTTCCAAAAATTGTCGCAACCAGGGAGGACAACGGGTTTCGCATCACTCCGGAGGAGCTTCGGGCGGCCCTGACGCCCAGAACCCGGGCATTCGTTCTGAATAGTCCGAGCAATCCAACCGGCGGCGCATACAGCAGTCAAGATCTGGAAGCGCTCGCGCGCGTCCTGAAAACTCACGATTGTGTCATCCTATCTGATGATATTTATGACAAGATTGTTTACGACGATTTTCGTTTTCACTCGATTCTCGCCATCGAGCCGAAGTTACGTGAGCGCACGGTCATTTTTAATGCGGTTTCAAAGACCTACGCGATGACCGGGTGGAGAATCGGCTATGCCCTCGGTCCCGCCGCTTTGATATGGGCCGCCGGGAAGATTCAGAGCCAGAGCACTTCCAATCCCACGTCAATCGCCCAGGCAGCGGCCCTTGAAGCGATTAGCGGGCCGCAGCAGAACGTGACGGAGATGGTGCGGGAGTTCCGGCGTAGAAGAGATCGAATTGTCAGTCTGTTGAGCGAAATCCAGGGCGTCCACTGTTTTAAGCCGCACGGAGCTTTTTATGCCTTTCCGAATTTTGCCTATTATCTCGGGAGAACTGTGAATGGCAAAAAGTTGAACTCTGCATGCGATCTCGCGGACTTTTTCTTGGAAGAGGCCGCAGTGGCGGCGGTGCCCGGAGAAGATTTCGGCGCTCCACACAATATTCGCTTCAGTTACGCCACATCTCTGGAAGAAGTCGAGAAGGGCTGCAAACGGCTCGCCTCCGCTCTCAAGAAACTCGCTTGAGGCAGCAAGGCCTACTGGATTTTGGGTCTCTCGCCGGTTTTCTTGTGATGAAAATAGTCTCGCAGGATCCGGGGGTGATCGAAAACAATCGGCGACGGAAGATTTTCTTCAGAGAAGATCTCAGCTCTCGTGGCGTCGTCCGCCGCTTTTGGAACTCCCGTGGCCCGGGCGACAAACACAGTGGAAACCGTATGATGGCGAGGGTCTCGACGAGGATCTGAATAAGTGTAAAACTGCTCGACCAACTCGACGTCCAGGGAGGTTTCTTCTTTGGCCTCGCGCACTGCAGCCTGCTCCAAGCTTTCCCCATAATCTACAAACCCGCCTGGCAATGCCCATCCATAGGGTTGATTCTTTCTCTCGATCAGCACGATTCCCCGGTCAGCCAGATCAATGATGATATCGACCGTGACCAGCAGTGTTTTGTTTTCCTTGCGCATTTTTTTCACCACGGATTGCGATAACTTGACTCCGGTCCAAAGCCGGGGTAAAAAGAATCCCTAAATCCTTTGTCGCGGGGTGGAGCAGTCTGGTAGCTCGCAAGGCTCATAACCTTGAGGTCCCGGGTTCAAATCCCGGCCCCGCAACCAAAATTCCTCGAGGGGCCACTGGCCCCTTTATGTTATGCCCATCTTTAAGACGTATAACCCCACGGAAGCCACGACGCAAATTAGCTCGACATCCCCCGGAGAACAACCACCGTTTGTCCCCTCTTTTCTCGATTGGCTACCACAGCAGCTAAAAAGGTTTTTTCTTCTCGTTGTCATTTCTTCTTTTTTCTCTTTTGCTGCGACGGGACGGCCCGCCGACAAAGAGTTGGAGGCCCTATCCAGGCGCGTCGGACAAACCTATTGGATCACGTCGACCGACGGGCCAACTTTTTTCTCAGCTCCGTCCCCTTCCGCACCTGAATTCAACAGCCACTCAAAAGAATCGTTTGACATTATGGAGTTGGTTAAAGGATCGGATCAAAGGCCGTATTACAAAGTCCGGCTCGATTCCGGCAAGGAAGGCTTCATCAGCGTCTCGTCTTTCCTGGAGAACCTCAATTCAACCGTGGCCACGTCCGATCCCGAGGCCAAAGAGAAAAAAAGATTATCCAGGGAGTCCAAACAAGAAAAGGAACGTGAGAAGTGGGTAAGATCCCAGTCCTGGCAGGAGCATATTAAAGAAGCGGTCCTCAAGAGGCAAGCTGTCCTGGGCATGAATATGAGCGAGACAAAAATCGCCCTCGGAAAACCAAGCCGTGTCGTAAAGGTAAGCGACCGGAACCGATTGCGTGGACAGCAAGAACAATGGGTTTACGAGCAGGGGGTAATACTCACTTTTACAAACGGATTGATTACCCGGATTCAATCTTCTGAAAGCGGAAAACAATGAATCACCATCTCACTCGGAGACTGCTGGGGATCGCGAGACGACCGCTGTATCTATTTTGGTTGTCTCTATTTCTCCTGGGTCTGCCGCTGAACTTGAACGGGCAGATTTTCCAATGGACAGATCACCGGGGGGTCATTCACTTCACCGACAATCCGCATTCTCTGCCGGCGCATGTCAAAGACTCTCCCTACCTGGTCGTTCGCCGGGAGCTGCGGACGGAGAATGTTTCCGCAATACCAATCGATGCGGTGACCTTCTCTTCCGACGTCCCCTCTATCCGGCCCGCCGAGATTGTCCCATCATCTGAGTCCGGCACCACAGGTCCTGAGGGGGTCAACTACAATACAGAGAACACGACCATTGTGGTTGTAAACTCCATAACCGTCCGACCACACAGGCATAAGCCCTGCCCGATTCCCGCAGGTTGTAGGCCGGCTTTCCACCCGAATTTCGATGATCGAAAATATATTCACCCGAGCGTCTTCGACGGCGGCTCCCGCCAATACATTCATCCAGGATCTTTTCAGCCGGCCCGAAAGTAGGCAGGCTTGGCTTGCTCGCTCAACTTTCGGTTGGGTTAACGAACGTATTCCATGACCCGAAGATGGCTTTCCACCTTTTGAAGACCCTTTATGCTTCCCACCGATCTCTCCACGGCGCGCTTCTCAGCCTCGCTGGCAACAACACCCATGAGAGCCACTATCCCATCGGCCACCTGGATATCCACGTCCGTTTCGCGCGTGGAGCGGTGCGCTTTCAATTCGGCGCGGATGGCAGCGGCAACGGCCAGATTGTGGAGCTTTTTCTTGGAGGCATCCGTGGCTTCGAATTCCCGTCCTTGGACGAGCCGAACGATCGAGGCCGCCGCTGATTTCACCGAAATCTTCTCGGTGTTGAGCACCAGGTCATAGAGGTAGGGCGCTGTCCACTCCACGTCATAGAGCTGACGCATCCTTTCGCCCCTCTCTAGATCATTCTCTCGAACCAGCTCCAAAGCCCTCTCCATTCCCACCTGCATCATCTCCGAAACCCGACGCGCGCGTACCTCAACTGGAGCTGTCACCCGGACCCGCATGGCGTGATCTACTCCCCTGAGTAAAAGAGTGGACCAACGACCGACAAGGACCACATTGTCCTTCTCTGCGATTTTGAACACCTGGGCTTGCACGAAAACCTGATAGCGGCGGAAATCTCCGCTCAGTTTCTCCAGAAAACGAGGGGCCTTTTCCACCACCCGTATTAGTTTTTCCTCAAGCACCTCATAGTCCCGAGCAGCACTGCTCGTAATTTCCTGATAGACGTAGTCGTAGTTCAGCCGCTTTGCTACTTCCGTTCCAATGACTGTCCCCAGGCTGCCCAGCTCACGAGAGATAGCTATGATGGCCATTCTTTCCTCCGATTTATCCCTTACCCACCCCCTGCGCGGCCCAGAGCCGATCTCTCACCCATGGCAACATGAGCCGGAGCGTAGGAAAGGAAAAAAGGAAGAGGGCGACGAGAGTGCAGGTGGCCGCAATGGGCCGGGTAAAGAAGATAGCCAGGGAACCGTGGGACATGATAAAACTCTGACGCAGGGCGGTCTCGGTCATATCTCCGAGCACGAGGCCAATCGCCAGCGGGGCCAAAGGGATTTGGAGCTTCTTAAACGCATACCCGACCACTCCGAAGAAGAGCATAAGCCAGACATCGAACATCCGGTTGCTCACCGCATAGGCGCCAACCGAGCTTACAAGCACAATGACCGGTGCAAGAATGGCATAAGGTATTCTCAAGATGATGGCAAAGAAAGGGACAAGAAGGAGACACATAAGCAACCCAACGATGTTGCCAATGTACATGCTGGCGATCAGTCCCCAAACAAAATCTGGCTTCTCAACAAATAGGAGTGGTCCAGGCTGCAGACCCCAGATGTAGAGACCCCCAAGCATGACTGCGGCCGTAGGGCTGCCTGGAACGCCAAGCGTAACCAATGGCAGTAAAGCGCCGATTCCGGCTGCATGAGCCGCTGATTCCGTAGCCAATACCCCTTCCATGACCCCGGTGCCAAACTTTTCCGGGTACCTGGAATATTGCTTTGCCATGCCGTAACTCATAAAGGAAGCCGGCGTTGCTCCGGTACCTGGCAAGACACCAATCCAAAAACCAAGGATCGATCCAGTCAACCAAGTGTACCATCTGTGACTCATATCCCTGATGGTAATCACGATGTCCTTGAGGCCTATTTTCCCTTGCTCCCCCTTGAATTCCAGAGACTCCTCCGCGCATAAAAGGATCTCCCCTATTCCGAATAGACCGATGCAGACCGTCACAAAACTGAAGCCGCTCAGGAGCGAAATCGAATCGAAAGTGAGCCTTGGAGTGCCAGTCACTATGTCAAGACCTACCGAAGCAAGGAGGAATCCAAGGATGGCTGAGACCAAGTTTTTTAATGGTGAACCGCCGGCCAAGCCTACAAAAGTGCTGAAGGCTAGAAGCATGACGGCAAAGTATTCCGGGGGACCAAATTTTAAGGCTAGTTCCGCCAGAGGAGGAGCGAAAAAGCTGAAAAGAATAACAGAGAAGAGGGAGGCGAAAAAGCCGCCAATAAAGGCAACCGCCAACGCATAACCGGCCCTTCCCCGCTTGGCCAATGGATACCCGTCAAAGGTGGTGGCTACGGACCAAGGCTCCCCAGGGATGTTGAACAGAATCGATGTTATGGCGCCGCCAAAAAGTGCACCCCAATAGACGCTCGCGAGAAAGATAATGGCCGAGGTCGGGGCCATAACAAAGGTCAGCGGGAGCAGAATAGCCACGCCGCTCGTCCCACCTAACCCCGGCAAGACCCCGATAATAATCCCAAGGAAAACGCCAGCAGAGGCAATCATCACGTTGTAAGGGGTCAAGGCAATTCCAAACCCCATGAAGAGGTTAGATAGGCTTTCCATTTCTTTTCTATATGTGAGTTAGAGCCCGATATAGGGTTCCAAGAGCCCCTTGGGCAAAGGTACAAGGAACCATTTCTCAAAAATCAGGTAGTGGCTAAACGCGAAGAAGAAAGCCACCAGCAGCACCATTCCCCAAGAGAAGCGGCCCACCCAGCGCATAAATAACCCCAGATAAAGGGCGGAAGCGATATAAAAGCCCAAAAACTCCATCAATAAAATAGCCCCGGCCATGGGAAGGAAAACCTTCAAGACTTCGGGTAGAGACCTGCGAGATACAAAATCCTTCCCCATAAAGATAGCCCTATCAACCAACACTTGAATCACACCTATGACACAGCATATTCCCAACCCCAGGCCGAGCCAGAAAATGAAAAAGCCAGGCTGGGGACCTTCGAGCCCCCAGCCTACGCCCAGACGTAAAGCCTCGTAAATGACCAGGGCTGAAATTAAAAGAAAGATGACCGAGGCAACAATCTCAGCTTTGCGCATGAGTAACTGTCTATTTTTTCAGCAGCCCCGCCTTCGCCATGAGGTCCTTATGGAGCTTTTCTGCCCCGTCCAGCCATTTGACGTAATCCGCTCCGGTCTGCCAGGCCGATTTGAGAGCGTTGTTCAGGAGATAATCCTTAAATTCCTTCGAGTCCGAGACCTTTTTTAGCAGGCTAATATACCAGTCAGCTGCTTCTTTTGGCATATCCGGAGGCCCGAAGATGCCGCGGAGCATGAGATAATGGATGTCCAAACCCAGGGCTTCTTTTGTAGTTGGAATTTCACCCCAGCCCGGAGCCCAGCTCAGCCGCTCTGTATCAAAAACCCCCAGCGGCCTTACCCTACCCGCCTTCCAATGCCCCGCACATTCAGCAGGATTATTAACGGTCGAATCCACCTGTTTGCCCACGAGATTGGCACAGACCTCCCCACCACCCTTAAATGGCACATAAGTGAACTTGAGCCCTAAAGCTTGTTCCATCTGGACCGTAATAATCTGATCTTCCTGTTTCGATCCTGTCCCTCCCATCTTAAAAGTGCCCGGAGATTTTTTGACTGCATCGATGTATTCCTTCGCTGTCTTATAGGGGGTCTCGGTATTGACCCAAAGGATGAACTCGTCCAAGGCCAACCGGGCCAAAGGAGTAAGGTCTTTCCAATTAAACGGGACACCTGTCGCTAGGGGGGTGGTAAAGAGATTTGAAAGTGTGATGACGATGGTATGGGCATCCCCCTTCTTCCCCTTCACATAAGTAAAACCCTCGGCTCCGGCACCACCGGATTTATTGATCGGGATGAAAGGCTGAGGCGAGAGTTTGTTCTTCTCAATAATAGGTGAGATAAGCCTTGCCATAACATCCGCCCCTCCCCCTGTGCCTGCAGGAATGATGAACTCGACGGGTTTCGTCGGCTCCCATGCCTGAACGCCGCTCCAGCGGGTGAGGAGAACCAGTAAGAGGAACGAAAAACAAACCGCGATTTTTGTTCTCATAGCTCCACCCTCCTTTTACAAACCCTTCTATCACCACAATGATAAAGATCAATCGTAATCTCAATGGTATCGGAAATGGCTTCCGCGGCGGTATTTCCGGAACGGAGGGAGCAGTCAGTGCCAGGCGCGCTACAAATCTTCCGATATGAGCCACATAGGCAACTCCTCCGGGCCATTGGACCTATTTGTTACAGGGCTTGAGTGAGCAGTTGAAGCCTGATCCGTTAAAGGAGAAAGACCCCGAGCGGGAATATTAGAGAATGCGGATAAACCATCCTAAGAAAATCCGGGTGGGAGCGGGATCAAACTCTGATTCCGACTGCGGGAACGCCCAAGAAGTACAGCATAATAGCGAGAATAGCTCCTTGAACCAACCAGCCTATCACGCAAACGCCGAGAGCCCTGAGGGTTCCCGTATAGTCGAGCGCCTGCCGCACGGCTATGATCATGGCCAGCAGCATCCAGATCGATATCACGAAAAAAACAATACCCGTCACGCCTGGAATAAGGCCTAACACACGCAGAAGGCCCGGTGAACTGGCAAATCCTGTCGTTCGGAGCAGTTGCCCGAGATCTGCTCGAGTGCCTTGTTGAGGGAGAAGCCTGGTGCCGATCAAATAGGTGAGGTATGCCCATACATACCACCCCATGAGTGCCAGCAAGCTGCCAATGACAATTCCGAGGATTCCTCCATGCGACAGGGTGGCAACCCCACCCGCCACACTCGACAGAACCACAACGGTCATCGCCTGGCCGTTGGCCTGTCTGTCCGCCTCGACCTCCTCATAGAGCACCGCGTCAAGCTTGCACGCCCGCACGATACGTTCCTTCAGATCCGCCATGATCAACCGCCTGACTCGCTGGCTAGAGTTTTTTTAACCGCTCCCGGCGCCTTCTTTCGATTTTGGACAGCCTTCTCGGATTCCCCTTCTTCGGCTGCTCCCGCGCGGCCGGCAGCTCTCGATCAACTTCGAAATCTTCTGCCTTAAGATAAATCTCCCGGTCTACATTTCTCAGTTTAGCGCCGAACTCACCCGCATACACCGCCACCGCTCCACTGGCTTCCACCGCCTGCCGCAGTTCGCGATCGGACGTCACGACAACGCAGCCGCTGCCCATGTTGCGCGCCAATCTCTGAATCACACTATCTGCCTTCTCCCCTTGCTGAGAGTAGATCACTTTGATGGCACCGGCCTTTTCCTCCACCTGATACACCCATCCGGAACGCCATCCGTCGAAAACAACCGTAATCGGATAGTCCTTCGCTTCATGGTACTGCCGGAGTTGCTGGACTAAACGATTTCTCTTGCTTTCGAGATTGCCGGTCAACCCCTTATCACAGCCAATAAGGTTGTAACCATCGACAATGATGTGAACTGACATAGTTTGTTTCTTCGAAGGTTCGTAAAAAGATGCTGCTTGCCCACCCGCATCACGCCCGCCTTACCGCGGACTCTAACAGATCACCTGCGGATGCTGGTTTTGGGTGTATAGTACCACATAGAGTGCTACCATAGCTAGGTAACAAAAGCAGTTGTCAAACTATAAAAAAACGGGTAAAAGGGTTCAATTTTTGCTCGGAGGAAGTAGAGATTTTGGGCCAAAAGTTAAAAAAAGCTAAAAGAATCAGTGATTTACCTCCTTACCTTTTTGCGGAGATTGACCGGCGCAAGAGAGAGGCTCTGGCGCGCGGCGTGGATTTGATCGACCTGGGAGTAGGGGACCCGGATATCCCGACTCCCTCTGCTGTCGTCGAAAAGTTAAGGGACGCAGCGACCAAGCCGGTGAACCACCGGTACCCCAGTAGTGCCGGCCTGCTTCAATTTCGCCAGGCGGTAGCAGATTGGTACCTCAAGCGATTTGGTGTAAAGCTCGACGCGGAAAACGAGGTAGTTTCCTTGATCGGCTCGAAAGAAGGAATTGCCAACATGGCAGTGGCCTTCGTTGATCCCGGAGACCTGGCGCTGGTGGCGAGCCCATGCTATCCCGTCTACCACATCGGTACACTGTTCAACGGAGGCAAAAATTACTTTCTCCCCCTCACTCGCGAAAACCGTTTCCTCCCCTATTTAGAATCTATTCCGAGCGACGTCTCGCAACAGGCGAAGATCTTGTGGATCAATTATCCCAACAATCCTACCGCCGCCGTGGCCGAACGGGACTTTTTCACTCGAGTGGTGGAGTTTGCGCATCGCCACCAGATTATCGTCTGTCATGACGCGGCCTATACAGAAATGGGGTTCGACGGTTATCGCCCCATGAGTTTCCTTGAAATCGAGGGCGCTTCAGAAATCGGCATCGAATTTCATTCACTTTCCAAGACATTCAATATGACCGGGTGGCGAATTGGGATGGCGGTTGGAAACAGAGAGCTTGTGGCAGGCCTGGCCCAGGTTAAATCCAATGTCGATTCCGGCATTTTCCAGGCTGTCCAAGAGGCGGCCATCGAAGCCCTCAGACTCGGCGATGACATCGTGGAACCGTCACGACGAGTTTTCCAGGAAAGACGCGATATCCTTGTCTCGGGGCTTCGAGCCGCCGGCTTTGATTGCGATATGCCTCGGGCCACGTTCTATGTGTGGGTCGCCGTGCCGAAAGAATTGACATCCGCGGAGTTCACCGCAAAGCTTCTCGATGATGCCGGAGTGGTAGCTACACCCGGAAACGGTTTTGGCGCGGCAGGCGAAGGATACATTCGCTTCACCCTGTGCGTGGACAAGGAACGACTAAAGGAGGTTACGGAAAGAATCCGGCAGGTCAGGTTTTAGAAAGCGTCCTGCACGATTCATTCTGTAGGATCGTGCCCGATAAAGTCTACATAGGGATCGGCTCCAACCTGGGGAAGAAAAAAGAGAATTATCTGGAAGCCCTGAGCCGAATCGCGAAAATTCCTAATACAAAAATTATTCGAGAATCGTCACTTTATGAAAGCGAACCTTTAGGGGAAGCCAAGCACTGGTATGTGAATGGCGCGATCGAGATAGAAACGGAACTGAAACCCGAGGCGCTCCTGGAAAAGCTAAAGAATATTGAACGCGCCATGGGAAGAAAGAAAGCGCGAAAGCGCTGGGACGCCAGGATCATTGATCTCGACATTCTACTGTATCATAATCTAATCGTCGAGAAGAAAAATCTAAAAATTCCGCATCCGGAGATGCATAAGCGGCGTTTCGTTCTTGTTCCTTTGAGTGAGATCGGCCCTCAGATCATCCATCCGCTCCTGGGCATGAGCATCTCGGAGCTCATGATCAACCTTAAAGACGAAAAAAGAGTCAGCGTTATGAGGGTCTAGGTCTTCTTGGCCCGTGAAATCATCCTGAACTCGTAATCATGGCGGAGCTTGAGATCTGTAGCGTATTTTCCAACGCGTTGCGAAGACGTGACAAAGAATTTCGAAGCGAGGCTGGAAATTGCTGCTAAGACTCCTGCTTTTTTTTGTCCTCCTGTACGTTATTTTTCTTCTTTTACGAAACATCTTTGGCTCCAGGGGGGGACAAAAAACGCAGAGATTCCAAACCGGCGGGCGAGAGCCCGAAGAAATGGTTTGGGACCCTCAGTGCAAGAGCTATCTGCCGAAAGGGGAAGCGATTCTCCGCAGGGGGCACTACTTCTGCAGCGAGGAATGCGCGAGAGTTTACCTGTCACGGTAAAGCCCAGCCGAAAGTGGAGGTTCAAAGCGTCATCTGTCTCAGCAGATTTAGAATTTTATCCGGTATTCCATCAAAACCGCCGTTGGACATAATCAGGACGACGTCCCCGGAGCGCGCTTCACTGACCACATACTCCGGGATATCGCCTGCCCTCTCGAAATGAACGGCGCGTGGCTCACCGGCCTGACGGTTGACCTCCCACACGACGTTCTCAGGATCCAACCGCTCATCTTCTGGAATCTTTTCAGGCTGATAGATGCCCGCAAGCACCACACGATCAGCGTAGCTCAACGCCTGAGGGAGCTCGCGCTCAAATATTCTCCGCCGGCTCGTATTGCTCCTGGGCTCGAATATGGCCCAGAGCCTCCGGCCAGGATACGTGGACCGGACCGCCAGGATGGTCTCCCTGACTGCCGTCGGGTGATGCGCGAAGTCATCGATCACAGCTATCCGCCCGACCTCTCCTCGAAGTTCCTGCCGTCGCCTTACGCCCGAAAAGCTGGCCAATCCTTCCCGGATCACGTCATGCGCTATCCCTAATTCGCTCGCCGTTGCGTAAACGGCCAGAGAGTTTTTCACGTTGTAAGCGCCGATAAGTGGAATTTCCACCATTCCCTGGCGGTCTCCCCGAAGGTATGGCTCAAATAGAGTTCGCCCCTGGTAACAACGCGAATTCCGGGCCTCCCAATCCCGTGGTTCGGCATCTCCATAATATGTCACGCGGCACCGTGCAGCAGCCGAAATGGTTCGGGCGGCTTCATATTCGTTGCAGACCAGCAGCGTGCCGGAGGGAGGGACGATCTCGAGCAGTCTCCCAAAAGCGCTCTTGACGTGCTCCAGGTCGGTGTAAATGTCGGCATGATCATACTCCACGCTCGTGAGGATGACCTTCTCAGGCTTGTAGTGCAGGAATTTTGGGCCCTTATCGAAAAAAGCAGTATCGTATTCATCTCCCTCAACAACCACCCAATCCCCTGTCCCCTTTCTAAACCCGCTTTGCGAGTCGACCGGAATGCCGCCCACGAAGAACCCCGGGTCCCAGCCTGCCTTGGACAGCACCCAGGCCATGAGGGCCGTTGTGGTCGTTTTCCCATGCGTCCCCGCGATCACGATCGATCTTTTTGAGCCGATCAGGAAGTTCCCTAAAGCCTGAGGAAATGAGATATAGGGAACACCCAAACGGAGCATCTCCTGGACCTCGGAATTATTGCGCGAGATCGCATTCCCGACAACCACGAGATCAGGACGTTCGTCGAGGTTCCCTTGGCTGTAGCCCGAAACCACTTGAATTCCCAACCCCGCAAGATAGCCGCTCATCGGAGGATAGATGTTCTGATCGGAGCCCGTAACCCGGTATCCCTCGGATTGCAGAAGCCCTGCAAGCGCTCCCATGCCCACGCCGCAAATCGCGATCAGGTGAACGTGGGCCCCCCGTTTGAGGTCAGTCATGAAAAAGCGCCTTCATAATCAGGTCGTGGATATACGGACGAAACGTCTTGATCTTATCGTTAGCCCGTGAAGGATGGATCCGATTCGTCAGAAAAACGACGTGGCAGTCCTTCTCAATATCCCACCAAATGGATGTGCCCGTAAAGCCCAGATGACCCACGGAACGAGGAGAAAAATAACTCCCGCTGGAGGATTCTTCCGGCGAAGGCGTGTCCCAACCCAGCGCGTAACTAGAACCTCTGACCGAGCTGTCGCGGGTGAGAAACTCCTGGATCAACGGCGCCGGAAAAGACGACTCTTCGCCCCGGTAGCATCGCCGCAGAAATGACAGGATCTGATGGATGTCTTGAGCGCAGGAGAATAGTCCGGAATGTCCCGCCACCCCACCCATCGCGTATGCATTGTCATCGTGAACTTCCCCGCACAAAACTTTCTTGCGCCACGGACAATTTTCTGTTGGCGCGATCACCTCTTGGACCGGGCGCAATCGACGGGTCCTGAGCTGGGTCAGGTCTATAAAAGAAGTGGAGCGGAGCCCCATCGGCTTGAAAATCTTTTCCTGACAATAGCGATCGAGAGTCCAACCGCTGATCTCCTCAACCACCTCGCCCAGGAACATGAAATTCAGATCGCTGTAAAGGCTTTGGATCCCCGGGGGATTGACCGGTTTTTCCCGGTGGATCTGGTCAAACACATAACTCTTGGCAGCACGGCTGCAGACGAAGTTGATTCTGCCCTCCTTTTCGCCCTTCACGATTTGCTCGTAGTAAGGCTTCCAGGCTGGCAGCCCGGAGCAGTGCGCCAGGAGATGACGAAAAGTGACGTGAGTCTTTCCAAAGACGCCGAAGTTGTTAAAAAAGCGGGTCGCCCGGTCGTCAAGACGGAGTTTCCTTTCGCGCACCAGCAGCATCACCGCGGCTGTCGTCGCGAGAGGTTTGGTGAGCGACGCCAGATCAAAAATAGTGTCCAATTGCATCGCGGTCTTCTCGGGCACGAGAGAACGAAACCCGAAGGCCTGTTCAAAAACTATTTCGCCTCCCCTGGCTACGACTATCACCCCCCCTGGAAAATAGCCCTGCGCTACGGCCTCCCGGAGGGCGTTTTCGACCGGACCAAACATCATACCTATTGTTTCAGATCCTCTTCATCTCGCTGGACTGTACCTGAGCAGCACTTTTAGACCTGCCTCACGGCCTTTGCAATGCAAACTACACTAAGCCACCGGCGACTCCAACAGGACGAGAGTCCGCGAGTCGGCATTCAGGGCCATCCTGACGCCAAACGGAAGAAGCAGATTTTCAGCTCCGTGTCCGGCAGCCAAGCCTGCTATGACCGGGTAAGGAGCTTCGCGAAACAGCTCTTGGATGATTTTTTTGAAGCCTCTCTCCTCTTCCCCCTCACAATCCGCAAAAGCTCCGAAAACCAGCGCGGCAAGATCCGCAAATTTACCCGCCATCAAGAGGTGCGTGAGCATTCTCTCGATCCGGTACGGCTTTTCGCCGACGTCTTCGAGGAAAAGAATCTTGCCTTGCGTCTCGATTTCATAAGGAGTTCCCAGCGTCGTGACGATGACGGAGAGACACCCCCCCAACATCTCCCCCTCTGCGTTTCCAGGACGAATGATCTCGGATGTTTCAATTTCCCAATTGTCCTTCTTCCCTGTTAAAGTTCCCCAAAAAAACTCCTGGGCGCGGCCTTCCAGGCCCCGCGCCAGATCCATGGCCACCATAGGCCCATGAAACGTCACGATCCCACATTGGACAATAAGCCAGTTTAAGAGAACACTGACATCACTATACCCCACAAAAATTTTCGGATGCATCCGGATCACGCTGGGATCAAGGAAAGGCAGAAGCTGAATCGAGCCAAATCCGCCGCGCGCGCAAAAAATAGCTTCGATGTCCGGACGGCAAAAGAATGCCTGTAAAGCCGCGGCCCTTGCCTTGGCTTCGCCAGCCAGATAACCTTTTTGGTCCCCGATACCGTGAGCCAGCTCCACGCGAAAACCAGCGCGCAACAAAACATCAACCCCAGCGCTGAGCTGCGCCTGGGCAACAAATCCCGCAGGAGCGAGAACTCCGACCGTTGCTCCTGTCTTGAGCGGCTGCGGCTTGATCAGTTGAGCCATTTTTCCACAAGCGCCTTCAGGTTTGCGACAAAGCCGAAAATTTCATTTCTGGAAAGACCTTCGACGTGCCGGCGAACTTCAGCCGCAACACTCGTAGCGATATTGTCAAAAACGAGCCCCAACCACAAGCCAGTTCTATCCTTTCGACTCGTCTCATGGCCTGTGTTCGGCGCAACCTCGGTTGACTTGAAAAGCAAGGACCGGTAAGAACTCAGGTGGGATCCCGGCGGTTTCCTGCTAGGCTTTTTCCACAGGGTCTCCCCAGGTTTTCCACAGGTTTTCCACAAGCTATGAAAATCAGAGGTGAGCAAATCGACAGATTGGTGGATCATCTATTAAGAAGGTATAAGGAGAGAAAGCTCATCGTTCTCAAGTCAAAAGAATCAGATGTGAGGGAAAAAATCAAAAACATTATAGCGCAAAACTTTCACGAGGAGGAGATCATCGAAGAAGAAGCGCGCAAGATGCTTGCATCGCACGCCGGCCAGGTCAAAGAGATGGACCACTACAAAATGTTCATTCTCATCAAACAAAAACTCGCCGAAAAGAAAGGATTCATACTTTGAGCCGCCTTTCTGAAAGTCGAATTTCTCATCTTGCGCACCTTATTATCGATGGGTTAGGGAAAGGGAACGTGGCGGATGTTGCGAACGAGAGCCGTGCTCTGGCAGAGACGAAATTAGTGTTGCAGGAATTTTTTGCCTCTCGTGATCGTCTAGACGAAATCGTTCGCCGCAAGATCCAATCGCTGTCGCGTCCTGTACCTCTGGGAAGCCGAGAGTGGGATATTCTTTATCGGAAGTACCTCGAAGAGGAGGAAAGGAAGCAGAAAAGGTAGCCCGCCTCTTGACAGTCAAGAGATGATGCTTAAATATAGCCTGCTCGCTTCGACGACTTTTGTGTAAGCACCGCTTACCCAAAAAACTTTCTTTAAATTCAAATAGTTACACTTAAACTCGAAAGGAGGTTGCAGTGAAAATCAGGCCTTTGCAGGATAGGGTCATTGTTAAGAGAATCGAAGAGGAGGAAAAGACCGCGGGAGGCATTATCATACCGGATACAGCAAAGGAAAAACCACAGGAAGGGCGAGTGGTGGCTGTAGGCAAGGGAAAATTGGATGAGAACGGCAAGGTCATGCCTTTAGACGTCAAGGTCAACGATCGAGTGCTCTTCGGCAAGTATGCGGGATCTGAAATTCAGATCGATGGAGAAGAGCATTTGATTATGCGCGAGGACGATATCCTCGGTGTCATCGAAAAATAGCCGAATATATAACTAGCGGAATATAAGGTTAGGAGGAGAGAACGATGGGAGTAAAGATACTGAAATTCAACCGTGACGCCCGGGAGGCGATTCTCAGAGGGGTCAATCTCCTGGCGGACGCCGTCACTGTGACTCTGGGCCCTAAAGGACGCAACGTGGTTCTGGACAAGTCGTTTGGGGCACCCAATGTGACCAAGGACGGAGTGACAGTGGCTAAAGAGATCGAGCTGGAAGATAAGTTCGAAAACATGGGGGCTCAGATGGTCAAGGAAGTCGCAAGCAAGACTTCTGATATCGCCGGAGATGGCACGACCACAGCCACCGTTCTAGCGCGTCAGATTTTCGCGGAAGGAATCAAATTGGTCGCCGCCGGACATGATCCGATGGCCCTTAAGCGGGGCATCGACAAGGCCGTTTCCACTGTGGTCGATGAGCTCAAAGCAATGTCCAAGGCGACAAAGGACCCGAAGGAAATTGCCCAGGTCGGTACCATAGCCGCGAACAATGACTCCACAATCGGAGAAGTCATTGCCGAAGCCATGAACAAGGTCGGGAAAGAGGGAGTCATCACCGTAGAAGAAGCGAAAGGTCTGGAGACCACACTCGAGGTGGTCGAAGGCATGCAGTTCGACCGGGGTTATCTCTCTCCGTACTTCGTCACCGACCCTGAGCGAATGGAATGCGTTCTTCAGGACGCTTATATTCTCCTGAATGAGAAGAAAATCAGCGCCATGAAGGATCTCCTGCCCATCCTGGAGCAGGTGGCGAAATCCGGTAGACCGCTCTTAATTGTCGCTGAGGACATCGAAGGAGAGGCCCTTGCCACACTCGTAGTGAATAAGATCCGAGGAACTCTCCATTGTGCCGCCGTCAAAGCTCCCGGTTTCGGCGATCGGAGAAAGGCTATGATGGAGGACATTGCGATTCTCACCGGCGGCAAGCTGATTGCTGAGGAGCTGGGCATCAAGCTTGACAATATAACGCTCCAAGACCTGGGTCGCGCGAAAAGAATCGTGGTGGATAAAGATAATAGCACGATCGTTGATGGAGCTGGTAAAAAAGCCGATCTGGAGGGGCGGATCAAACAGATCCGCGCTCAGACTGAAGAAACGACTTCGGATTATGACCGTGAGAAGCTTCAGGAGCGCCTGGCCAAATTGGTCGGCGGGGTTGCGGTCATCAATGTAGGGGCTGCTACTGAGATTGAGATGAAGGAGAAGAAGGCCCGTGTGGAAGACGCTCTCCATGCGACCCGGGCCGCCGTGGAAGAAGGAATCGTCCCCGGAGGTGGAGTCGCTCTGCTCCGAAGTGCCGCCGCGCTCGAAAAACTCCGGGTTCCGGAGGAAGAGCGGTCCGGGATCAACATCATCCGTCGGGTGCTGGAAGAGCCTATTCGCCGGATCGCTATCAATGCCGGCGTAGAGGGTTCGATTGCCTTGCAGAGAGTCAAAGAAGGCAAAGGAGCCTTAGGCTTCAACGCAGTAACCGAGGAGTATGAGGACCTGATGAAAGCGGGCATCGTCGACCCGACCAAAGTTGTCCGCACGGCCTTGCTCAATGCAGCCTCAGTGGCAGGGCTTCTGCTCACGACAGAGGCGATGGTGGCCGAAAAGCCTGAGGAAAAATCTGCCATGCCCCCAATGCCGCCGGGTGGCGGAATGGGCGGTATGGGCGGTATGGGTGGTATGATGTAACTGCTCGCCTGTTATCGGCGGCCCGCACGCTTCGATTCAGCACTTGAAGCTGCGGGCCGCGTTTTTTTTTGCCCTTCCCTTGACAACACTTCACTGTTCGTATTAGTCTAACGGTTTGATTTTCCGCTGAAATTATCCCGGCTTAGCTGGCCCCCGAAGATGTTCGAAGCTTTAACTGACAAACTGGAGCTGACCTTCAAAAAGCTTAGAGGTCAGGGGAAAATCAGCGAAACCAACATCGATGAGGCGCTGCGAGAGGTTCGAATCTCCCTCCTCGAAGCCGACGTCCATTTCAAGGTAGTCAAAAGTTTTCTGGAATCCGTCCGAGCGAAGGCTCTGGGCCAGGAAGTCCTCCATAGTCTTACACCGGACCAGCAGTTCATCAAAATCGTAAGGGATGAGCTCACCTCCTTATTAGGAGGGGAACATCAAGATCTCGACTTAAAAGGGGCTCCGCCCGTGGTCATCATGCTCGTGGGCCTCCAAGGGTCGGGAAAGACAACGACTCTCGCAAAGCTTGCTCTCTTTTTAAAGAAAGAGAAGAAAAGGAGTCCTTACCTCGTCCCTGCCGATATCTATCGTCCCGCGGCAATCGAGCAACTCAAGGTACTTGCCCGGGAGCTTAAGCTTCCGGTTTACGATTCTAACCCCGAAACGGCTCCTCTCGTCATCTGCAAAAAATCTTTGGACGAAGCCAAAAAGCAGCTTTGTGACACGGTGCTCATCGATACGGCCGGAAGGCTTCACATAGACCAAGAACTTATGCAGGAACTGGGCGCCATCAAAGAAGGGGTCCATCCAAAACATATCCTGTTCACCGCCGACGCGATGACGGGTCAAGATGCCGTCAAACAGGCCCAGGGATTTAATGAATGGCTTGACCTCACGGGGATTGTTCTCACGAAACTGGATGGCGACGCTCGCGGAGGAGCCGCGTTGTCGATCAGGGAAATGGTCGGGAAGCCTATTTTCTTTGCCGGGATCGGCGAAAAAGTGGAAGCGTTGGAGGTATTCTATCCTGATCGGCTCGCCTCGAGAATCCTCGGCATGGGAGACGTCCTCTCGCTCATTGAAAAGGCGCAGCAGGTCTATGACCAGAAGGAAGTTCAAAGGCTCGAAAAGCTAACCAAAAAGAACCAATTTTCCCTTGAGGACTTTCAAGCCCAACTTCGACAGATTAAAAAAATGGGATCCGTCGGGGAGCTTCTTGAGCTTATTCCCGGCGTCAGAAAGCTGGCGCCGCAGGCGGATCTGAGTCAGGCCGAAGGCGAACTAAAAAGGGTTGAGGCCATCATTAACTCCATGACCGTCCAGGAAAGGCGCAATCCAACAATTCTCAATGGGAGCCGGCGACGCAGGATCGCCGGAGGGAGCGGGACAACGGTCACAGAAGTCAACCGATTGATGAAGCAATTTATGGAAATGAAAAAAATGATGCAGAGAGTCAACAAATTGGGGCCCCGAGCTTTGTTCGGCCGGGTACGCACCCCTTTCCATTAGAAGAAGAGGATCAGTTTATGAGCGTGAAAATACGTTTAAGCCGGCACGGGGCGAAAAAGAACCCTTTCTATCGGATCGTCGTCAGCGATTCCCGTTCCCCACGCGACGGAAAGTACCTTGAACTGGTTGGAACTTACGATCCGAAGTCTGCTTCCGGTGGAGTAAAGATCAACCGGGAAAAAGTAGAAAAATGGCTGAGCCGCGGAGCTCAACCCAGTCAAACCGTTCGGGAGCTTTTGAAACGGGAGAAACAGAAAAACTAATCCACTGACGGGAGGTGACCTGCTTGATGAAAGAACTCGTACAATATCTGGCAAAGTCTTTGGTCAACAATCCCGATGCCGTCGAGGTCAAAGAAACACAAGGAGAAACCGCCTCGGTCTTGGAGCTGAAGGTAGCCAAGGAAGATCTGGGCAGAATCATAGGGAAGCAAGGAAGAACGGCAAAATCGATTCGCACGATTCTCAATGCCGCCGCCTCAAGGACCAACCGAAAGGTTGTCCTGGAGATCGTCGAAGAAAAATGATAAAGGAGCGTCCATGATTCGCATTCGAGGAGTTCTATGGTGCTTGGTGCGGTGAACAACCCGATTGACTAGAAAGTGGCCGTCCGCTTGGTCCCGATTGGGGAGGTCGTGACCACCCACGGAATCGAAGGGTGGTTGAAGCTAAGACTCTACAACCCAAACAGTATCGTTCTTTCCCCCGATAAGAAGGTTTACCTCGAGAAGGGCGAAGTCCGGTCTCAGCGACAGCTCCAGAAAACCAGGCCCCATAAGGGCTGTCTTTTGATCAAGCTTCCGGAGTGCAATCGAATTTCGGATGCCCAGCAGTGGGTGGGGTGCATTGTTTCCCTTCCGGAGGATGAACTCGAGCCGCTGGATTCAGGCGAATACTATTACTACCAGACGGTCGGACTTGAAGTATTCGATCTGCAGGGCAATTTCATTGGCAAGGTGACCCGTGTTTGGTTCAAAGAAGGAGGAGATCTTCTGGTGGTGAAAGGACCAGCAAGGGAGCACCTGATCCCGGCTGTCAGGGAAATCATTGAAAAAATCGATCTTCCTGAAGGCAAAATAATCATCAACCCTCCTCCGGGCCTCCTCGATCTTTAAACCCGATCTCAACGCCGGGCGCTCTCCAGGGCGTTGAAAGTGCTTTCAACGATCCTTCTCCCGAGCAGAAGCTATGTTGCGGTTCCACATAATTACCATCTTCCCGGAGATGTTCTCCTCTCCCCTAAGCCATAGCATTCTCAAGAAAGCGCAGGAGAAGGGGATGATCTCCGTCGGTCTGTCGGACCTGAGGGGCTATACGACGGACCGTCATCGGACTACAGACGATTACCCTTACGGCGGCGGACAGGGAATGGTCATGAAACCGGAGCCTCTGGTGGCCGCCATTGAAGATGCCCGGCAAATATCAAGAAAACCCCGCGTTATTCTCCTCACGCCAAGGGGCAGGGTTTTTGATCAGGCGGAGGCGAGCCGGTTGGCCCAAGAGGAAGAGCTGGTTTTGATATGCGGGCGATACGAGGGCGTGGATGAGAGGGTCTCCTCGTTCGTCGATGATGAACTCTCTATCGGAGATTATACGTTAAGCGGGGGCGAACTGGCGGCTTTGGTTATTATTGACTGCGTCACCCGATTAATTCCCGGTGTTCTGGGAAATGTTAAATCACCTCAGGAGGATTCCTTTTCGACCGGTCTGCTGGAGTATCCCCAATACACGCGACCTGAGGAATTCAGAGGCATGAAGGTGCCGGAAATACTGCTTTCGGGCGATCACATGAAAATAAATAAATGGCGCCGCGAGATGAGCCTGAAGTTAACAGCCGAACGGCGCCCGGATCTTATTAACAAGCAGCAATCAAGCGAGGAGGAAATAAAGCTGCGCCAGGTTCACCCGACGCGCCTTTACGCCGCCTTGCTTCACTATCCGGTCTATGACAAGAACGGCCGGGTGGTCACGACCGCGGTCACTAACATGGATATTCACGACATCGCTCGATCGGCCCGCACGTACGGCCTCCGAGGGTTCTACGTTGTGACTTCAGTCAAAGCTTTGCAGAAGCTGGCGCAAAAGATTATCACGCATTGGGAGACCGGTTACGGCAGCGAGTACAACCACACCCGCAAGGAGGCTCTTGCCCGGGTTCGTTTGAAAGATACTCTGGATGATGTCATCATCGACGTGGAGCGGGAATGCGGGGAGAAACCTCGCCTGGTCATGACTTCAGCGCGATCCGGCAAAGGAAGAACCCCTTTCGGTGAAGCGCGGAACATGTTAGAAAAAGAGCCTTCCGTGCCTTTTCTGCTACTGTTCGGAACAGGATGGGGTCTAACGGATGCGGTTCTGGCTGATTCAAATTACATCCTTGAGCCGATTGAGGGCGGAACCGACTACAACCACTTATCCGTACGTTCGGCAGCGGCCATCATCCTGGATCGGCTTTTAGGAAAACAATAGCTAAAGGGAGACCAATCGTATGAACACCTTAGACCGCATCGAGACGGAACAAATCAGAGCTGACGTGCCCGTTCCCAGGCCCGGCGAGACCGTGCGCGTCCACGTGAAGGTGGTCGAAGGGGAAAAAGAGAGAACGCAGGTTTTCGAAGGCATCGTCATCGGAGTTTCAGGAAAAGGAAACCGGAAGACGTTCATGGTCCGTAAGATCTCCTATGGCATAGGGGTGGAACGGATCTTTCCGCTTCACTCGCCGCGCATTGAAAGAATCGAAGTCGTCTCGAGGGGCAAAGTCCGGCGCGCCAAACTTTATTATTTGAGAGAGAGAACCGGTAAGGCGGCAAGACTTTATAGTGAAGAGCGTCGCGGAAGCTAGGCTTGCGAGCAGTTGCCGCATCTTAATTCTGCGAAGAAGTTCTCCAGAGGACGCAGCCTTGGACGTGCACGCTGAGCCGTCACTCTAGATCCTTTTCTTTGCGCTCAGCGCCGAGTGCTGCGACGAAGCGATTTTGCCTTCCCCCTCGAACATCCCCCCCGGGTGGATCTTTAGCCTCCCTACGCGGATTTCTCCCTTCAGGCGGCCTCCCGGCAAGATCTCAAGCCAGCCGGTCACATGAACTTTTCCGAGAAGTCTTCCTTCGACTTTCAGGTTGTCGGCTGAGATCTCGCCCTCCACCTCCGCATTCGAGCCTATGACCAGAAGTTCCCGGGCCTTGAGCTCACCATGGAAGGAACCGTCAATTTTTACGGGGAGATCATAGATGAGCCGACCCGAAACGGCGCTCCCGTGCGCAACTACCGTCCTTGGCGGGCTCTCGACAAACGGAGGATAAGTGGGATCTGGCCGAACCATCATCAGCAACCAGCCTCATTCATGTCAGTGTGAGGATAGCATTCCCGAAGATCCAGGGAAATAGGGGCGCCTCGCTCGCCGTGGGCCCTGCCTTTCGTCGACCTGAGTGTGCTCCTTCCAAGGATTGTGATAAGATCTAACTTGTGGACCTTTTCGATTCCCCTCAGCCAAAGAGGGAGCGCCGCGCCGCGATCCCGCTTGCCGAGCGCATGCGTCCGCTCAATTTGGACGAATTCGTAGGGCAGCAGCATCTGGTTGCTCAAGGAAAACTGCTGCGCCAGATGGTCGAAACAGGCGCACCTCGATCTATGATCTTTTGGGGGCCGCCCGGAAGCGGAAAAACGACCTTAGCACAGATCGTCGCCCGCTCGGGTAGAGCGACCAGCATCCATTTCTCGGCCGTCTCGTCGGGCGTCAAAGAGCTCAAGCGGATCATCGAAGAAGCGCAGCGCCTGCACCGGCTCGGGACACCAACGATCTTGTTTGTCGATGAGATCCATCATTTCAACAAAGCGCAGCAGGACACGTTTCTCCCCCACGTCGAAAACGGCACGATTATCCTGATCGGCGCCACCACGGAAAATCCCTCTTTCGAGCTGATCCCGCCGCTCCTTTCCCGATGCCAGATACTGGTCCTTGATCCTCTTTCGCCGGAGGCGATCGGCGTGATCATTGACCGGGCGCTCCAGGAGCCTGGTCGTGGCCTGGAGTCAATGGGATTACATATCGCGCCTGAAGCTCGAGAATTTCTTATTCAACAATCTCAAGGAGATGCCCGAATCGCCCTGAATGCTCTGGAAGCGGCGGCCGCGCTCCTCCATCACAAGGGCAAGGGAAAAGAAATTCAACTCACCGACGTCCAAGAGGGCTTGCAGAAGAAAGCTTTGCCGTATGACAAATCCGGAGAGGAACACTACAACATCGTCTCCGCCTTCATTAAAAGCCTTCGGGGCAGCGATCCGGATGCGGCCCTCTACTGGCTTATGAGAATGCTTGAAGCAGGCGAAGATCCGCTTTTTATCGCCCGGCGAATGATCATTTTCGCCGCTGAGGACGTCGGCAATGCGGATCCCCAGGCCCTTCAAGTGGCGGTCGCTGCCAAAGATGCCTTCCACTTCGTGGGTCTCCCGGAAGGAAAAATTCCACTGGCTCAGGCGGCTACTTATTTGGCCACGGCGCCGAAATCTAATGCTTCCTATAAAGCGATGCTTGCGGCTTCCGAAGATGTCAGGAACAAAGGAGCTTTACCCGTGCCGCTCCACCTGCGTAATGCGCCGACGCCTCTCATGGAAAAAATGGGATATGGAAAGGGCTACCGTTACGCTCATAACTATCCGGACCATATAGTGGACCAAGATCATTTTCCCGAAGCGCTCAACGGCAAAAAGTACTACGTCCCTTCGGAATCTGGCTACGAAAAAACGATCCGGGAGCGAATGAGAGCCTGGGAGGAGACAAAACGAAGAATTTCGCAGGTCACCGACAGAAAGAGCTAGGTCCCCTGTGTCCAACTGAAGTGGCGACTTCTACGCAAGGCACTCTAACCTCAAATAATCTTACCAGAGACCGGTCATGTGTAGCACGATAAAGGCCATGAAGCCCAAGGATGTGAGCGTGTGAATTCCCATGATGCGCCGGTAGTTGCTCAGCACTTCTGTACTCTGAAAGCTGCGCGCCCACTGCGCCGTCCCGGTAAGCAAAGTACCGTAGAAACTGGCTATGATAAGCGTATCAATTAGCCCAAACCACCAGCCAATCATGACTGCCATCAAGCCCACCGCCAGGCTCTGCGTAATGATGGCAAACGTAAACAATCGCCGGGGACCGGCCCACACCGCGAAAGTCCAATCGCCTCGAGTGCGATCTTCATCCATCTGATAGATTTGCGTTAGTGGGTAGAAGCCTGTGGTAGCCAGTGTAACGGCGAGCATGCCTAACCAGCTTGCACCGTCGACAGCCGCGAGGTCGGGCCTGGTGCAGACCCAACCGCCGAGCGAAGCCAGTGTGCCCTGGCCCAGCGCCACAGTGCACAGACCGACCAATGGCCGGCTTTTCCACCGGAGGCGTGGATGCGAGTAGGCGAGTCCCATGAGGGAAATCAACAGGTAAATGATCCAAAAGTGGAGATTCACGAAAGCAGCCAGAATGAGGCCGAAAGCCTGTACGATCAAGGAGAAGGGAAACAGGGCTTGGGTGACTGGAGGAGGTTTGAGCAAACCGCCCACGGGTCCCTGATCGCGATCGTAGTAGGAATTGAAAGCGGTGATGCCGCCGTAAAGAAAGATGTGGAAGGCCAGAAATGCCAGCCAGAAGACATGATCGGGCCGGCCACCGGCTAGAAAGTAACCCCAGAGAAAGATAGGTGCTAACAAGAGTTGAAAGTGCAGCCGAAGGTGAACGATAAGATCACGAGCTAACGCGAAGTGACTACGATTTTTGAGCACGCCCGAAAATTCCAAATCTCGCTTTGTTTCGGTACTCAAGATCCTGAATTATAATAGGCGGCCAAGAAATTAGAAATAGACTCCTCCTCGTCGCGGGGAGCTGCGAGCTGAGGCTCCCTAGCACCCCTAGCACGCTCTAGCGCGCCAATACGCAAGTTAAATCTTTATGAGACACGGCGTGGTAATCCTCGGCCGTGTGATTAGCTCCGAAAGCTTAATCCCGCCGTTGCAACCCGGACCGGACGGTATTGCCGGGTGGCATTATTTCGCCAGTTGGGTTAAAAGGAATGCCATCTTTTCTGGAGGTCTTATGAGCACGGAAATTCGCAAGGTGGGGGTTGTGGGAATCGGATTAATGGGAAGCGGTATCGCTCAAGTGGCTGCGACCCGGGGTTTTCCAACCGTGGTGGCCGACGTTACGGAAGAAATTGTTAAACGGGGCACGGAACGAATCCGGGAGAGTCTTCAGCGTCTGGCTGAGAGCCACGAAAAATCTGGCGGCAAGAGCGGGATTCCGCCTCAAGAGAAGGAAAAAATTCTCACCCGGCTTGAGACCACCACTGAACGGGCGAAACTTCTGGATTGCGATATTCTGATTGAAGCGATCATGGAAAGAGAGGGTCCAAAGATCGAGCTTATCTCATCCATGGCCGAATTGGGCTATCGTGGACTGTTTGTCTCTAATACCTCGTCGATCTCGATCACGCGCCTTGCCGCTGTTTATCCAAATCCGGAAAAATTCATGGGCATGCACTTTATGAACCCCGTTCCGCTCCAACCCGGCTGCGAATTGATTCGTGGCTTTCTCACATCGGATGAAACTTTCGAGACAGTGACGAGCTTCTGTCGTGAATTGGGTAAGGAGCCGATCTTTGCTGAAGATAAGGCGGGCTTTGGAATCAATCGCATGTTCGTCCCCTTCCTAATCGAGGCCGTCAAAGTAGTCGAAGAAGGAATCATGAGCTGCGAGGATGCGGATAAGACCACGCTATGCCTTGGCCATCGGATGGGCCCGATCAGCACACTCGATTATGTCGGACTCGACACGACCCTCGCGATCGCGGAGGTTCTGGAACACGATCTTGGGCCAGGCTACAAGGCTCCTGATTTGCTCTACAAATTGGTCGCCGCCGGCTTTTATGGGGTAAAAAGCAGCAAGGGATTCTACCTGTGGGACAAAGGCAAGAAACTCGGTATCAATCCGGCGGTGGCCCGGTACCGGAGAAAATAGGCGCTCCGTCATACCCGGGCTCGTCTGGCTTTTGGAGGAATGACCATGAACTTGGATCGCCCTAAACAATGAAAGCCGGACACGAGCCCTCGGGGCGTAAGGCGGAGGACCGCGGACGTCCGATGAGCCCGGTTCGACTCATGGTACCTGCCCACCTGTCTGCGTGCGGACGCCTGCCCGCGCCCTGGCAGGCGGGCGCACAGGCAGGTCGGCCGCGGCCCGGAACCTTGCGCCACGAGGCTGCCACTTTCGGAGGAACATCCATGAACCCGTCCTCGGGAAAGCGATCGCGCAATCGGCTCCATCTTTTACTGACCGCATTATTCGCTTCCTTTTCCTTTACCGTTTGGGCTGAATCAGCCCTGCCTCAATCCGACAAGGTCACCGTCGCCGTTATTACGCTCAGTCTCAATAACCTTCCCATCTACGTGGCCCAGGAAAAGGGGTTCTTCACGCAGGAGAATCTCTTTGCGGAGGTGGTTCTTCTAGGAGCCAGCACGAGGGCGATTCCCGCTCTGATCGGAGGCTCCGTGCATCTGTCGGCCTCAGCCGCGATGACCACGATGAGAGCCGTGGAAAAGGGGGCGGCCCTTAAAATCGTGGGTGGTCTCGTCAACGGACCCACTTACGATCTGATTTCTTTGCCCAAATACAAAACGATGAAGGACCTCAAGGGCAGCACGATCGGTGTAACGGGTCTGGTCACCAGCGATACGATTTTACTGAAAGAGATGCTCAAGGCAAACGGCCTCGAGTATCCCAGAGACTATAGCATGCTTGCTATCGGAGGCGGCTTCGAGAGGTGGGTCGCGCTTCAAAGCCGTAACATCGCGGCCGGCATCCTGAATCCCCCCTATACATTTGCCGCAGAAGAGGCGGGATTCAACAATCTTGGCTCGACCGTTAAATATACGCCCGACTTCACGCAGACAGTACTCAATGTACGGGCCGCCTGGGCGAATGAAAACAGGGCCGTGCTGACGAGATTCATGAAAGCTATTCTCCGGGCTGACCGCTGGATTTACGCGCAGAAGGAAGACACAGTGAGAATTATCGCCAAGAGGCTGAAGTTCAGCGATAAACATTCGGAGGCCAGCTGGCGCTATTTCACCGAAAACAATATCATTCCCAAGGTCGGGGAAGTGAATCTTAGAGGGATGGACAAAGTCTTGCAGCTTCTGGCCGAAGATGGGACCTTGAAATCTTCCTACCCCTCATATGAGAAATACATGGATAATACTTACCTGGCAGAGGCGAAGCGCTCTCTTCAGTAGCGGCATCGCCAGTCGGCTCGGCTGTGTTCCCGAAGCGTCCCGAGCTCCCTAAGTCTCGTTCAAATCGTGGAGGCCCGTAAACGGTGAAAAACTCGCTTTTGGACGGCCCAGCTAAACAAAGACGGAATGATCAGGCATGCACGAAGCGGAAATCAAACGGGCACTCAAAGAAAATAAAGTAGTCCTTGGCTCATTTGTATCGGAGATCTGGGCGCCGACCATCGCCTGGATGTACGCCACGGCCGGATTCGACTTTATGTTCATCGATATGGAACACGGAAGTTTCAATATGGAGACGGCCGCCTCAATGATCCTGGCCTCCCGCGCCGTTGGGATCGCCCCAGTCGTCCGGGCTCCCTCCAACGATCGGCCGTCACTGATGCGCCCGCTCGATGCCGGCGCGGCGGGACTTCTGGTGCCGATGGTGGAAACACGCGCTTACGCGGAGCAAGTCGTCCGTTACGCAAAGTACCCTCCGACCGGACAGCGCGGGCTGGCGCTGCGGCGGGCGCATAGCTACTACCGGGCTTTGCAGGCTGGCCCTTATCTGCGGCGCGCCAATGACGAGACTCTGATTATAGCCCAGATCGAAACCCAAACTTCAGTTGACAACCTGAACGAGATCCTCAGCGTAGGGGGAATCGATGTCGCCTTCATTGGGCCTGCCGATCTATCGACCAGCATGGGCTACCCTGGGCAGGCTTCTCACCCGGAGGTAATCGCAGCCATTGAGCGTGTTATGGAGATCTCAAAGCGTTACGGCGTGAGTCCGGGCATTCACGTCACAGATGTCGAATCCGCCGGGGATTGGGCGAAACGAGGCATGCGTTTCATTTCCTACTCGGGAGATGTCGGATTTATTGTGGACACTGCCTCCAAGGATCTGGCCCGGATTCGGGCAAAAATTCAACCTTGATAATCTCTTGAGACGAGTTATTTTGACGGTGTTACGAGTGCCATCGCGCTTCGCGCGAACCGGCCTCGCAGTCACGCCTTCATCGGGCTGGCTGATGGGATTAACCATGCGGAGGGCGCAATGAAAGGACAATCCAAATCTCCCACCCGACGCGATCGCCTGATCCGAGAGCGCGTGCATGATGCCTACAAGACCAGAAAGAAATTGCCTGAACCAACGGTCTGCCCCGATTGCCTGGCCGTATTTCACAAAGGAAGGTGGCAATGGGGAGCCAGACCTCCGGACTCGCATAACGAAGAGAGGTGTCCCGCATGCCACCGGATCCACGACAAATACCCTGCGGGTTTTATCACACTGAGCGGGCAATTTTTCCAGGAGCACAAGGCAGAGATAGTGAATCTGGCGCACAATGTCGAACTCAACGCTAAGGCGCAGCATCCGCTTCAGCGAATAATGTTCGAAGAAGAAAAGGATGATGGGCTTCTGATCACAACCACGGATATCCACCTCGCGCGCGGGATCGGGGAAGCGCTCCATCGCGCCTATCATGGAGAACTGGATTACCAGTACGCCGAAGAGGGCAATATCCTACAGTTATCCTGGAAACGGTGATGACGAAAGGAGAACGAGAACGATGCCGATCAGAATCAAAAGAACCGGACATCTGGTGTTGCGCGTAAAGGATCTTGAACGTTCAAAGCGTTTTTTCACGGAGATTTTAGGCTTGCCCCTGGTCGGAGACAATGGCAAGGGTATGCTGTTTTTCAGTCCGGATGTGAACGAGAACCATCACCTGCTGGCAATCCGCCAGGCAAAAGACGGCTCTCGCCTTCCCGATCCTGAGCAGGTCGGCATGGAGCATGTCGCCTATGAATTGGGTTCTTTTGCCGACCTTCAGGAAGCGTACCGGATACTTAAGGCGAACGGCGTAAAGATTCACCACATGGTTTTCCATGGCATCACCAAGAGCATCTACTTCTTCGATCCGGACGGAAACATGCTCTAGGTCTACTGCAACGTTCCGCCGGATGAATATCGTAAGAGCGTTCCTAATCCCTATGGGCTTTATGGAGATATATCAGGCGAGCTCGAAGGCAAGGAGGCTCAAAGACCCGGGACGGTAGCGCCTTAATCGCTGGGATCTACGGTCCCTCGCCACGAAGGCACCAACTCACAAACCTTCTTCTCTCTCAGCGCTTCGCGATTTTTTGGCGAAAGCAATTTTCCTCGTATCTTAGAACGTCAGCATTCCCATAAAGTCATTGACCGGTGTTGATGCAAGACGGTCGAAATCCAGACAGAGGTCCAGCATCGCCGCGCATTTTTCCGCAGGAAAGCGAGAGGCCAGGTTACCCTCGAACTTTTTTATGAGCAGTGGAATTCCCTCTCCGCGTCTGCGCCGGTGGCCCACGGGATACTCAACTGCGATTTTTTCCGTGCATGAGCCGTCTTTGAATCGGACCTGGAGCGCACTGGCGATCGAACGCTTTTCAGGATCAAGGTAATCCCTGCTATATTGCGGATCTTCCATCACGACCATCTTACCGCGCAAAGCATCGATGCGAGGGTCGCTGGCGACATCATCCTGATAATGATCGGCGGTCAACGCCCCGAAAAGCAATCCCACCGCCACCATATACTGGAGGCAGTGGTCGCGGTCGGCGGGATTATAGAGCGGTCCGGTCTTGTCGATAATCCGGATGGCCGACTCTTGCGTTGTAATCACAATGCTTTCGATCTCATCAAGCCGATCTTTTACAGATTCGTGCAACTGGAACGCGCATTCGACCGCTGTCTGAGCGTGAAACTCCGCGGGAAAGGAGATTTTGAAAAGAACGTTCTCCATCACGTAAGACCCAAAGGAGCGCGGCACAGAAAAGGATTTTCCCCTGAACAGCGCATCAAAGAATCCCCAGGTCTTGGCTGAAAGCGCCGAAGGATAACCCATCTCATCCTTGAGCGCGATTAAGGCCTGCCAGACTCCCCGGCTGGTTGCATCTCCGGCCGCCCATGATTTGCGAGAACCGGTATTTGGGGCATGGCGATAGACGCGCAAAGATCCGCCGTCGACCCAGGCATTCGAGACCGCATTGATGATCTGTTCCTTGCTGCCGCCCAGCATAGCGGTTACCACCGCGGCCGTAGCCACCCTCACCAGGATGACGTGATCCAGACCCACACGGTTGAAGCTGTTTTCCAGGGCCAGTATCCCCTGGATCTCATGCGCTTTGATCATAGCGGTAAGAATGTCTCTCACAACCAGCTCTCGCCCGTTTGCGAGAGAGCGGGCGCGGCTTGCGAAATCCGCGGCGGCGAGGATGCCCCCCAGATTGTCGGACGGGTGGCCCCACTCGGCGGCAAGCCAGGTATCGTTGAAATCCAACCATCGTATGAGAGAGCCGATGTTAAAAGCGGCCTGGACAGGGTCCAGTTCCCAGCGAGTGCCCGGCACGCGAGCCCCATCCGGGGCTACCGTTCCAGGCACGATCGGCCCCAGAAGCTTGGCGCAGTCGGGATAGCGCAGTGCCAGGATCGCGCAGCCCAGTGTATCCATCAGGCAATAGCGCGCGGTGTCATAGGCCTCATGGCTTTCTATGGCATATTCCGTCACGTAGTCAGCGATATCGACGAACAGCTTCTCGGGGGCAGGTCTGACATTGTGGGTCGGAGCGGTCATGGACATCCCGTTAGCCGATCCGTTTGGAGATCGGCACAAGCGGCCGTGGCGCCGGCCCGGTATAATCGGCGAGGGGCCTGATGAGCCGGTTGTCGCTCCTTTGCTCGATGATGTGAGCCGACCACCCGGTGATCCGCGACACCACAAAAAGTGGAGTAAACATCGGCGTTGGAATACCACAAAAATGGTAAGTAGTGGCACTGTAGAAATCTAAATTGGGAAAAAGCTTTCTTTCCCGCCACATCACCTGTTCAATCCGTTCTGAAACCGGGTAAAGCCGCTTATCGCCGAGCGCCTGCGCAAGTTTTTTGGACCAGCTCTTGATCACATCCGAGCGGGGATCAGACACCGTGTAAACGCGGTGGCCAAATCCCATGATGAGATTCTTGGCCGCAAGCATCTCCGAAAGACCGTTTTCCGCTTCATCGGCGGACGTGAAACGTTCGATCAGCTCCATCGCAGCTTCGTTGGCTCCCCCATGAAGCGGCCCCCGAAGCGCGCCGATCGCGCCTGTAACAGCGGAATAAAAATCGGGCAATGTCGATGTAATGACACGCGCCGTAAACGTTGACGCATTGAATTCATGTTCCGCATAAAGAATCATCGAAACGTCGATCGCCCGGCGCTGCAGCTCATCCGGTTTTTTTCCGTGCAGCAGGTGCAGAAAATGCCCCGCTGAGGTTTCGTCGTCGGTGACCGGCTCAATGCGCCTGCCGTTTTTGCGAAAGTGGTGCCAGTAGAGCAGTATGGAGCTGAAGCAGGCGATGAGGCGGTTGGCCACGGCAAACTGGTCGCGCTTATCATTTTCGGGTTCCAGCGAGCCCAGCGCCGAACATCCCGTGCGCATCACATCCATCGGATGAGCATCGCCCGGGAGTTGCTCGAGAACGGTTTTGAGCTCTTTCGGCAGGTCTCTTAACTGGCAGAGCCGCTCTCTGTATTGCTTAAGCTCCTTCTCATCCGGCAGCCGGCCGTAGATCAACAAATAGGCCACTTCCTCGAAAGTTGAATGCTCCGCCAGGTCGTGAATCGAGTATCCCCGGTAGGTCAATCCCAGCCCTTCCTTCCCTACCGTGGAAATCGCCGTCTTGCCTGCGATTACACCCGCTAATCCGGCTGACTTATCCTTTGACATGGGCTACTCCTCAGGTATTGCTTTATCCAAAGCTGGAATCCTCATAAGCCTAAATTCACAACGAACCGCCCCTTGAGCTTACCTTCCAGTATAAGATCTATTCTACCATCCAGCTCTTCCAGAGAACCCTCCGAGAAATACTCATTGAGGCCATCCAACTTCCATTCTTCGGAGATCTTGTTCCAAATCAAGAGCCTCGTCTCCATGGCGCATTCGACCGAATCAATGCCCAACAGGCTTACTCCTCTTAATATAAATGGGTACACGGTGGTGGGAAGATCCGGTGACGCGACGAGACCGCAGCAACTCACCAAGCCGCCGTATCGGCTAGATTTGATGGCCGTAGCCAAAATATTGCCACCCACGGCGTCGACGACCCCGGCCCATCTTCCTTTAAGCACAGGTCTCGCCGAGGTGTCGTTCACCTCTTCTCTAGGAATGACTTCTTTGGCTCCCAAACGAGTGAGAAAATCCTTTTCAGCCGTTTTGCCGGTAGCTGCAACAACGGAATAACCGGCTTTTGCGAGGATTCCCACCGCAAAGCAACCTACTCCGCCGGTGGCTCCGGTGACCAGGACCTCTCCCTGGTTCGGGTTCAAACCGAAGCGCTCCATTTCCCAAACGGAAAGAGCGGCGGTAAACCCGGCCGTGCCATAAGCCATGCTTTCCTTCAGAGTCAACTTCCCCGGCCGCTTGATCGCCCACGAAGAAGGAACTCGAATGTATTGGCCGAACCCGCCCGCCGTGTTCATGCCGAGATCATAGCCGAACACGATCACTTCCTCTCCCACCGCGAATTTTTCTTTCGCGCTCTCAACCACCACACCGGCCGCATCAATCCCCGGGGTGTGCGGGTAATTCCTGGTGACACCTTTATTCCCGGTCGCCGAAAGCGCGTCCTTGTAATTGAGAGAAGAGTACTTGACCTCGATGAGCAAGTCGCCTTTCGGGAGTTCGGACAAACTCTTTTGCGTAATTTCCCTTACGAACTTCTTGTCAGCAGTCTCTCGCACGACCATTGCTTTGAAATTTTGCGGCAAAGGCATGTCTCATACTCCTCTGAAAATAAAGTTGGGACGAAACACCAGCCGGAGCATTCGTGAAATCCGATCCCACCAACATCCGCCGCTACCATCATGGCCCGATGCTGTCAAGAGCCGTTATTGCCGGTATCAAGGTGACCGTCCCCGGCGCCCCTGACCAGCTATTATAGCACCGTACTGGCAGTCATCTTCCATTCCGGCTCTCGCGTGCCGCGGCCCGATAGGCCTGAATGCCCGTCCGAATTATTTCACGAATTTTCTGATACGCGACACGGGCAGAGGAATGAGATGACGCAGACGGATTTAGCGTATAAAAATCTTGCCCTTAGCTGCGGCTCTTTTGTCGCAGTTCGCGGTTGGTAATATCCTTGGCTCATTTCCGCACGATGCTGCGCAGCAATTTTTCCCATTTCATTACCTCTTGCTCATATTGTTCGGTCGTGAGGCCCTTGCCATCATACCAGCGCTTGAATCCGTAATCTTTGGTGGCGCTTCCGTATTTGTATTTTTCAAGGATCGCCTGCCCATCAGGGCCGAGAAGAAAATCCACCATGAGAAGCGCCGCGTGAGAATGGGGAGGCCTCGCTGCCAGGACGGGTGCGCCCGCATTAACGGGGACTAATTCCATGGGCACCCAGTCTACAGGAGCTCCCTTTTCCATGGCTTCAAGAGCATGCGTCCGAAAAATTATCGGGGAGCCGCTAATCTCACCCGCAGCGATCTGATCCCGAACTCCAACACTGCCGAGGGCAAAAACGCGAATGTCCTGCGCCTTCAATTTCTTAACGAAAGCCTCGCCTTTCACCTTCAGCATCGCCCCTATGGCCCTGGCGCCGGTCCCTCCAGTCCCCACAGCGAGGTGACCCTTCAACGCGGGATTGAGCAAACCTTCAAATCCTTTGGGAACAGCATCAGGAGGAATCCTGTTCTTGTTATAGCCGAAGCCGACGTAGGACTCCCGAGCAATGGTCCAGAAAAAGAGCCCTTTGTCTGCCTTTTCCCTCGCCTCTGGCGGGTAATTGCGAATATAAGGCGAGTTGAAAGCGCCGAGAAGCCCGGCCTCACGCATGGACAAGAGGCTGTCGCTGGTCGTTTCTAAAGCATCTACGATGTACCGTCTGGCCCGAGCCTCTTCAGTCATTCTTGCGGCCAAGTCCGATCCGCTCGCGCGGTACACTTCGACTTTGACTCCCGGATACTTCGCTTCGAAAGCTTGAGCGAGCGCTTTGTATGACCCCCCGGACAATGAGGTGTACCAAACGACCTTGCCTTCGGCCTTAGCCCGTGCAAAGAGAATTTTTTCACGGTCCGCTCCCATGTAGGCGACCAGTTCCGCCAGATTATTGGGCTGGGAGATTTGCGCTGATGCCAACCGTACACTGGTGAACAATATCACCAGGATCGCGATTAAATTTGACATTTTCTTCCTCCTTCCGTCCGAAACCATGTTCTGAGCTTTGGTCGAAGTATGTTTCCCTCAGGGGCACGCTTCCGGTCGCAGCCGACCTGCCTGTGCGTGTCCGCACGCAGACAGGTGGGCCGGTGCCTCGAGGTCCAAGGTCGCTTATTCACTCGTCATGCCTGCCGCATCGATTCTTCCCCCAGACTGCCGCGGTTAGCATTCAAGACCTCGGTCTGTCAAGGGTCTCTTAGAGCAACCGGCAGATAAGCTTTCAACTCGCCAAGTACCCCCCTTGATTTGCGCCTGTCTCACGTATAAATGAGGGGGTCCGTGTTCTTAACCAACGTCGCCACGGAGGTTTTTAAAGATGGCGCTCGTTATCGCAGTTTTTCTTTTCCTTTGTTCGTGTTCGTTTATTGGCCCGCAGATTTCCAGCGAAGAAGAAAGGAGAGCCCAGGCGATCTTAATGGCCGAGGGCCAGGCCTGGCAAAAAAAACAAGAGCAAAAGATCCTGGAGATTGCCGCCCGGGTGATTGGGGCGGCGGAGAACGTCGAACCGCTGAAGTTCCATCTTTACGGTCTTATCTGGGCTCACAAAGCAGGCTTCGATGTAAGCGCCGCAAAAGAGCTTTGGAGGAGGATGGCCATCGAGATGCCGGAAAGCATCGAGCGGGGCTTTCTGGCCTCGCATCCAAGCTCGGCTGAAAGATTCCTCTCGATAGAGAAAGTAGCGGAAACTCTAAAGCAAGGGCTGGACCCCATAAAGGTGTTCGCCTCAAGCGGAACGCGATATCACGACCCCGAGAGAAATTAGGATCGCAGCGGTCTCAGCGCCATTCTTTTGCTGAGTCAGCACGATCGAATCTAAAGCCCCGCCGGAAGAAGAACGGAGGTCTCATGAAAGCGATTCGAATTCACCGTTTCGGCTCGACCGAAGAAGTCCTTGAGTACGAGGACGTCCCTGCTCCCACGCCCGCCCCCGGGGAGTTGCTGGTGAAAGTGGAGGCCGCCTCGCTGAACCGGGCCGATCTGAGTCTTCGTGGGGGAAAGTATCGCGTTCGTCCCGAAGATCTTCCTCTCATTCCAGGAAGAGAATTTGCAGGAACCGTAGCCGCGCTCGGAAATACGGTACGGGATTTCCGCGCCGGCGAGCGCGTCGTCGCACAGCCCGGATTGGGAGGCTACGCCGAATACGCGGTCACGAACACCAGCTACGCCAGGCCCTTGCCGGAAGGTGTTGATTTCGTCCCAGCGTCCGCTATGCCGACGATCTTTTTAACCTCCTGGTTCGGCTTGGTGGAGGAAGGCGGGATGAAGCCAGGCGATCGCGTGCTCATTCAAGCGGGAAGCAGCGGAGTCGGAATCGCCGCCATCCAGATCGCCAAACATGTGGGAACGTGGGTCGTGACAACAACCGGAAGTGACGAGAAATGCCGGCGCCTCCGCGAGGTCGGCGCCGATGAAGCCGTCAACTATATCTCAAAAGATTTCAAAGAAGAGGTCTCGCATCTAACCGGCGGCAAGGGCGTGGACATTGTCTTGGAGATGATTGGAGGCGACGTGTATACGAAGAGCCTGGAAATTCTCTCCCCCGGCGGCCGTCTCGTATCGATTGGCGGGGCGTTCGGCCCGATCCCCGACCCTGCCCCTCCGCTGAGCGACGGGCGAAGAGCCAGCCGCTTCTCGATTACAACGTACCTATCGGCCCATCCCGAAGCCTTCAAGCAAATGGATTTGTTTCTGGAGTTAGTGAGGCAGAAACAATTTCAGGTCGTGATCGACCGAACTTTCCCGCTGGCCGAGGCGCGAGCCGCCCAGCGCTACCTGGAAGGACGCGACCATTTCGGCAAGATCGTGCTCACAATCTAGGCGGCTATGAAGCTCATCGATTTAAGAAGCGATACGGTTACCCAGCCGACGCCTGCCATGCGCGAAGCAATGGCGCAAGCGGAACTAGGCGACGATGTCTTTGGAGAAGATCCCACGGTCAACCGGCTTGAAGCGCTGGCGGCCGAACGCCTGGGAAAGGAGGCGGCGTTGTTTGTCGCAAGCGGAACCATGGGCAACCTGGTTGCGCTTCTAACCCACTGCGGCCGCGGAGATGAAATCATCATCGGTAGGGACCAGCATATTTTCACATCTGAAGCCGGCGGCGTAGCGGCGTTGGGAGGAATCCATCCGCATGTGATTCCCAATGAACCCGACGGCACCTTGCGCCTTAAGGACATTCGCGCCGCCATTCGCGTCGAAGACGTGCATCATCCGCGCACACGCTTGATTGTTCTCGAAAACACTCACCTGCGCGCCAGCGGTGCGCCTCTCGCGCCTGATTATCTGCAAGCGGTAAGAAAGGTGGCGAACGAGCATGGGCTTAAACTTCACATGGATGGGGCGCGCATCTTCAACGCCGCCATTGCTCTGGGTGTGCCGGTAGTGGATCTCGCGCGAGACTCGGATACGGTCCAGTTCTGCCTCTCCAAAGGGCTCTCCGCGCCCGTAGGATCGCTTCTGGCAGGGTCCGAACAATTTATCGCCGAGGGCCGCCGGCAGCGCAAGATGCTCGGCGGCGGAATGCGCCAAGCCGGCGTGCTTGCAGCCGCCGGCATTGTCGCCTTGGAGACGATGGTGGAGCGTCTCGCCGAAGACCATGCTAACGCGAGATACCTGGCGGAAAATCTGGCCAATCTGCCGCGCATCGATCTCGATCCGCAAAGGATCAGGACGAATATGGTTTTCTTTGGCCTCAAGGGAAATGGGCTGACCGCGCAGGAACTCGCCTCTCGGGTAAAGCGCGAAAGAGTTTTGATTCAACCGCGGGGGCCCTATCATCTCAGGGCTGCGATGCACTACGGCATCGAACGGTCCGATGTGGACCATGCGCTTAATGCGATAAAGAAATGTCTTGCGTGACTTTACGCGTGATCTCTCATTGACCCATGATTATCACTAAAGGCCAAGTTCTTTTTGCGCTTCTTTTAACAGTGTAAAATCGCGCACCTGTGAGAGCGGAATTGTCTTTTCCAGCTTGAGCGCCTTTTTGCGCGCGTCGATCGCGAACTGATAGGTCGCATCGCTCGTTCCACCGTCGGAACTAAACGAAGAGACAATCAGGTCATAGGACTCGCTGGCAACTTCGTGGGTTTGGCCGAGCCAATGTGCCATGATAGGAACGACTTCCTCCTTTCGTTCGCGGATAAAACGTAGCGCGCGGATGGTTGCGCGAACGACCTTTTTTGCCTCTTCACGACGGTTTTTCACCCGCGAATCTGTGGTAGAAATGGCGGCAAGGGGGCTTCCGACTTTCAAATCTTTCGGCCCGCCAAGAATATTAAAACCCTCTCTTTGCAGGCGAAGTGGGCTGGGAGGCGAGACGCAGATGGCATCCACGAGTCCTTTCTTGAAGATCTCCACTCGAACGGGATCATCCGCGCCCAAAGCAATAAACTTAACGTCGGTAAGTTGCAAACCTTTTGCCTGGAGGATAGCTTCCGCCGCCAACTGGTCCGATCCGCCAATTCTTAGAGTCCCGATTCTCTTTCCGCGCAGATCGGCGATGGTTTTAATTTCAGGGCGAGAGACAATATGATGCGTGGGCTTTTCTGTCACAACCGCAATTTGCTTGAAAGGCATGCCCTGGAGCGCGGCGGTAAGGATGTTCCCGAAGGTTAGGGTGTACTGAATCTCGCCGTTCATCAGTGCAGGCACGGCGACTGGGCTCCTCATCTGGATCAAGACAGTCTCCAGTGACTCGTCACGGAAAAATCCTTTGACGGCGGCCACCTCGGCCGGCAGAAAGACGTAGCTACGGCTCGAGTATGAAATGATGGTTTTCTCCGCCGCTTCCGACGGCCACAGGATTGCGCAGAAGAGTAGCCAAGTAACCGTCGTGCCGATCACTGCTTTCACCGATTTCACATCCCCCTCCTTCAGAATCTTGAACAGCGGGTTTAACCTAAACCCCTGTTATAATCAAGGCCTCATAAGCGAACGAGCCTGTTCCGGACGGTGAAGAGGACCAAGAGGTCTTTTTTTCCGCCCAGTTGCGCTTTTTGGGCAATTTTTTTCACCGGCCAATAATGCGAGTGCCCATAAAAACATAAATTTTTAAGCAGAAATCCACAGAGCCCCGTCTCTCAGCCCTTTGGCACAAATGATGCTTTCGTTAGTTTCTCCTTCGGAATGTATGATTAGTGGCAAAGTTGGCCCTGTCTTATTCTCTCTAATCGTTTGTCTTCTCTGTATCGCCCGTAACGCGATCTCATCCTCGGGATATATCTACATTTACAGAGAACCGGACGGACGAGTCCGTTATTCGCGAGTTCCCCCTCCGTCATCTCCTCAACCATCGGCTGCTTCGTTCTCGGTCAGACCTCTTGCCCCTTCGGCACCTGGCTCTTTGCAAGAAACGATCAGATCGGTTTCAGCGCAACACGGCGTCGATCCGAAACTTGTTTGGGCGATGATCAGGGTTGAGTCGAATTTCAATCCGCGGGCCGTTTCGCACAAGGGCGCGATGGGTCTCATGCAAATCATGCCTGAAACAGCGCGCCTCTATGGGGTCAAAGATCCTCACGACCCAATCCAGAACATCAGAGCGGGAGTGCAGCATTTGACTTTTCTGATGGGTTATTTCAAGGGAGATCTGCGTCTGGTTTTGGGAGCGTACAATTCCGGCGTGCGCGCCGTTGAACAACTGAACAGCATGTCCCGCTACCCCGAAACGAAAAAGTACATCGCAGACGTCTTGGGCCACTACCGCTCCGCGGCTCACCTACCATCCCGCTAAGAAACTTCCACCATGAAGGCCAGGCCGCGCTTCACGGCTGAGGCCGAATCTTCTCGATATGCTAGGGATAGCTTCAGGAAGCTACCTTAACTTCTTTCAGTAACTTTCCCCGTTAAAATTCTGGCATTTACCCCATTGCCGGCCCGACAGCTGGGGGTTTATTTTCTTGTATCGAATACCCAACCGAATACCAGCGGATGCACACTTCCGCCCACCGTGAAACCGCCAGGAAACTAACGTGGCGCTCACGAGATCAACGCTGAAGACGTCAAGCGACTAAGGCTGGCATGGTCATTCTCATGGGAGAGGCCGCACGAAAGGCGACGCTTGATGTCTCGAATCTTCCGCCCGTTGCGTTCGGACGCGCGCCTGGCTCATCTACCTCCAGGCGAGCTACATGTCCCCTGGGCCTGCGCGTCGGGACAGAAAGACGCTCTCGGGGCGGTAGCATCATTGCGCTTATTCTCACCATAGGCGCTATGTTCGTCGCCTGGCGCGTATGGCATGCCGCTGAGACAACGTAGCGCTTTCCTGGCAACCCTTCGCGAGGTGCGAAAGCTTGGCCCGACCCGCGCGGGCTGTTCGCCACGACCTATTCTATTTTGCAGCAGGACGGTAGACTCAAACTGAGTTCCAATCAGCCAAATCGCAGGAGGTGTGCCATGGAATTTCTTTTTGCCACAGATCCGTCTCTCGCCATTTTGATCGTTCGGGTAGTTTTAGGGGTAATTTTTTTCGCGCACGGCGCGCAGAAGGTTTTGGGCTGGTTTGGCGGTCACGGGCTTAAAGGAACGGTAGGATACTTTGGTTCGATGGGGATGCCCGTCCCTCTTGCCTACATGGTCTGCTTTATAGAATTCCTGAGCGGCATCGGGCTGATCGTCGGATTTCTGGCGCGGCTTTGCGGGCTCGGAGTCGCCGCCGTGATGATCGGCGCGATGGCTACGGTCCACTGGCAGCACGGCTTCTTCTTAAACGCCGAGCTCAAGCCCGGAAAGGGACATGGAATCGAGTTTACGCTAGCGCTCCTCGCCATGGGATTGGCCGTCCTGATCGAAGGGGCCGGTGCGCTCTCGATTGACCGGTCAATTGCTTCGTAAGAGATCAGCCCAGTGATGCCACAATTCACAGCGACTTGTATGCGGTCAACCAACTGGCTTCGGCGTCATCACCTCGCCGCGGTCCTGATGGCCGTCAGTTTCGCGGTTGGAGTAGCAGCCGCTGCAGCTTCTCCTGCCTCACCTCAAGAGACCACGCCTGCCCAGCCGAAGGCGGCCAATCCAGCGCCCATCCCTCTCTCCGAGATACCGGCGGAAGCGGAAGCAGTATCGGAGCGGCTCGGAGAAATCCAGGCCGACCTGTCCTCTGACCGAAGTACAGAAGCAATCGCGAACCAGCTTCTATCGCTCACGCGCGAGATCGACGCGCGGCTTGGCGAGAGCCGGAAGATCGTTGCTCAGAGACCTTCGATCGAGATGCTCCGCGGTCTCGAAGCAACGTGGTGGCGTTTACGAGGGAACCTGTCCGGCTGGGCGCGGGAGTTGATCAGCTACGCGACTCAGCTCGAGGAGCACATTGGGCAGCTCGACGAGCTCCGGACAAAGTGGGAGCAGACGAATCAAGCAGCCAAGGATTCAAACATGCCGCCGGAAATAATGACTCGCATCCACGCGCTCATTGCCGCGATCAACCGGACGAGCGATGCGATCAAGCGAAAACGCGCGCAGGCGGTAACGGTGCAAGGCCGAGTTGCCGCGCAGGATGCCCGGATTTCCGACGCGCTGGCATCGACCACGCGCGCGCGTGAGGAGGTATTGAAGCGCCTGTTCGTCAAGGATAGCCCGGCGATCTGGAGCGCGGAAGTGCGCTCCCGCGCGGCGCGCGAGTTGCTGGAGGAAAGCCGGAGCTCGTTTTTGACGCAATGGACCGCGCTGCGGATCTACGCCGAGAGAAACAAAATCCGATTTTCGATTCATCTCATCATCTTCATCGCGCTCGCCGCCGGTCTTCACCGGACTCGCCGCCGGATCGGTGGAAGGATCAGCGCGGACCCGGAGCCCGCGCCGACGGGTCTGGTCTTTGAAACGCCAATTGCGGCGGCCCTCGTGCTTTCGTTTCTTTGCAGCCGTTGGATTTATCCGCAACCGCCGCGCCTGCTCTGGGCGGCTTTGGGCGCCCTGGCCCTGATTCCGAGCATCATCATTCTCCGGCGCGTGATTCAGGAACGCCTGTACTCGATATTATATGCGCTTGTCGCGTTTTACTGCCTCGACCAGATCCGCTCCGTAACTGCGGCGGTTCAGGTTCTGCCGCGGCTGATATTTTTCGCGGAAATGCTCGCCGTCGTGGGATTCCAGTTCTGGCTCCTCCGTTCAATGGACGGGTCGCCAGCATCGAGCTCGCAGGCAAAGCGGCTCTCGAACGTCATAAGGGCCGCTGGGCGGATCTCATTGGGAATATCTGCCGTGGCCCTCATCGGCAATGCGGTTGGCTACGTCACCCTTGCGAATTTGGCCGGGAATTCCCTCCTCGGCAGCGCATACTTCGCGCTCATCCTTTACGCGGGAGTTGAGGTTCTGGACGGCCTGTTTATGATCGCGCTAGGCACCCGCCCGCTTGCGCTGCTCAGCGTGGTGCGTCGCCACCAACCGCTGCTGCGCCGCCGATTTCGGCTGGGGCTCCACTGGATCGCTATTGTGTTGTGGGTCCTTTTTGCGCTCGAGCGGCTGTTATTGCGCGAGCGGCTGTTTAGAATAGTCTGGGACATCCTGGCCGCGAAGCTCACCGTTGGCTCAATCCACATCTCTCTCGGCGACGTGCTCGCCTTCGCTCTCACCGTCTGGGCTGCTTTTCTCGTCTCCCGGCTCGTGCGTTTCCTGCTGGACGAGGATGTCTACCCGCGTGTTAATCTTACGCGGGGCCTGCCGTACGCGATCTCCACCATGCTGCATTACATCATTTTACTGGTCGGATTCTTTGCCGCGGTCGCGGCGCTCGGATTGGACATGACAAAGGTTACGATCCTGGCCGGCGCGTTCAGCGTCGGGGTAGGATTCGGACTGCAGAACATCTTCAACAACTTTGTCTCAGGGCTTATTCTGCTCTTCGAGAGGCCGGTCAACGTCGGGGACGTCGTTCAGATGGACGATGCTCTGGGCGTCGTAGAACGCATTGGAATTCGCGCCAGCATCATCCGCATTTCCAATGGCTCCGAGATCATCGTGCCCAACGGCAAGCTCATCTCCGAGCGCGTGGTCAACTGGACCCTTTCGAGCCGGCAGCACAGCATTGAACTCCCGGTCGCGGTCGCGCAGGGCATCGATCCCGGCCGCGTGATCCAGCTCCTGGAACGTACCGCAGCCGCCCACCCACTCGTCACCTCCGATCCTCGTCCGCAAGCATTAGTCGTGAAGCTGGGGCCCGACTCGGTTTTGTTCGAACTGCGGGCCTGGACCGATCGCATCGAGCAATGGATGCAGATCCGCAGCGAGCTGGCGATCACCATCAGCGCCGCCCTGGCGGCGGAGAAAATCGCAATTCGTTGACAATTCACCCCGATCCGAAATTCGTTCGAAACCGAGGCCTTACCAGCCGTTAGATGCTAAGAAGGTAAAAGTTAAACGTGAAAAGTGAATCGGAGCCCCATTCACGTTTCACCTTTTACGTTTCACGCATCCATCGCCACCGTAAAAATCAACGGGTTGACCCGAACCTGCGTGATCCTGTATACGGTCCGCAGAGAGAGGATCGGTCTATGAAGACTTCGCGAAAATTATCCTTACTCGGCTCGACGGTCAGATTGGGTTTCGTGAGTTTAATCGCATTGCTGCTCTTGCCCGCCCTGGCTGCGCCGGCCGAGCGGCTGCAAATCGCGCACTCCACTCTGACCGCAACCAACGCTGTGCTCTGGGTGGCGCGTGACCGCGGCCTCTATCAACGCCATGGACTTCAGGTCAACCTGATTTATGTCGCGGGCGTGCGAAGCCTGCAGGCTTTGCTTGCCCAAGAGGTTGAGCTTGCCTCGGTCTCCGGGTCCACCGCCGTGCAGGCTAATCTCGCGGGTGCTGACACGGTAATCATCGGGGGGATATCCAACAGCGTGCTCATGTCGCTGGTTGTGGCGCCTGAGATCACCGCAGTGGATGGCCTGCGCGGCAAGCGGCTGGCGGTCACCCGCTTTGGCTCTCTTTCGGATTTCATGGCCCGCACTTACCTGCGCCGCGCCGGCCTTACGCCGGACCGGGAGGTTGCCCTCATACAAACCGGCGGTTATCCCGAGACGGTCGCCGCGTTGCAGGCCGGCGGTATCCAGGCGGCCATGCTGAGCCCGCCGTACCACTCGATCGCGATCAAGCGGCTGGGCTTCCGCGAGCTGGTCGATCTGAGCCGGACGATGAAGTACCAGGCCAACGGTCTGGTCACTCTCCGGCGCTTCGCCCAAACCAAGGCCGCCGTTATTACCGCCTTCATGCAAGCGTACGTCGAGGCAGTCCGAATTTTCAAGCAGGAGCGGGAGTTCACGATCGGCGTCCTCGGCCGCGCCATGCGCACTACAGACCGAGAGATCCTGGAAGACACTTACGCCTTTTACCGCGATTACTTCGAAGACATTCCCCATCCCACTCTCGAAGGCGTGCAGCTTATTCTGGACGAGCTGGCGCCTCGAAATCCTCGAGCGCGAGATGCCCGGCCGCAGGATTTCGTGGACCTCCGATTCGTGCAGGCCCTCGATGCGGCGCGGGGGAAAAAAACGCCTTGAAACTGGAACCCTCGGCTCCAGCCGTCGTTTAGTCGCATATTCCGGATTACTTTGGATGTCTCATTCTTTAGGGAGCGACACATGGATAGAATTATCGCAATAGATGTCGAGCGCATGATTGACGGCCGGGGTGGTCCTCCGGTTGAGAGAGCGCTAGTTCTAATCGAAGGCGACCGCATTATCGCAGCCGGTCCCGCCGAGCACGTCAAGGTGCCTGATGGAGCCTCCCGGATTTCACTGGGACCCCGGACTCTTCTTCCAGGGCTGATTGATGCGCATGTTCACCTGAAAGGCTGGCGCAGCGCCAACCCGAACGACATCCTCATCACTCCCCATCCCCTGGCGGCGCTTCGGGCCGCGGCAGACTGCCGTAAGCTGCTTCAAGCAGGATTCACCACCGTGCGGGATTGCGGCAGCTCTTTGGGACCCCACCTAAGGGACGCCATCGTGGCGAAGGAGATCCCGGGCCCGAGAATCTTGACCTCATACCGGGGACTCTCCCAGACGGGACGCGTGGAGACGGTCACATGGGCCGTGGACACAACGCCTCTCCGCCAGCACGCGGACGGGATTGACGAGTGTCGCCGGGTGGTGCGGGAGCAAATCGGTCTTGGCGCCGACCTGATCAAGGTCTCCATCACCGGGCGAGTCTACGCGCCGCAGAGCGACCCGGGTCAGACCGCTTACACTTTGGAGGAAATCCGAGCCGTCGTCGATGAAGCCCACCGGATGGGCCGGCGGGTGGCAGCTCATGCCCAGGCAACCCAAGGGATAAAGAACGGAATATTGGCGGGAGTCGATTCGATCGAGCACGGAATCTATCTGGACGAGGAGGCGTGCCAATGGATGCGAGAGCGAGATACCGCGCTTGTCCCGACCCTCGCCTATTTCCATCGTATTGCTGCTTTGGGAGAGGGTCAGGGATCGCCGGCCTATGCAGTGCGCAAAGCTCATGAAGTGGTCGAAGCGCACATGAAATCGTTTGCTCTGGCACTGCGCATGGGGATTCGGATCGGTATGGGAACGGACTTTGAGGGCTCACCGCTGTTTCCGCACGGGGAGAATGGCGTCGAATTAGAGCTGATGGTACAGGGAGGCATGTCGGAGCGCGATGTCATCGTCGCAGCGACGGCGACGAACGCGGCAATTTTGGGTATCCAGCAGAAAGTCGGGACGATAGAGGCGGGAAAAGCTGCGGATCTCATCGCCGTCCCGGGAAATCCAGTGGAGAACATCGGCGTTCTTCGCGACGCGGAGTTTGTGATGCAGGGAGGACGGGTCGCGAGCTCCCGGATTCCGGAGGTCAAAGAGAGTTCTCTCTGATTAGCTGATAGGAAGCTGAGCTGATAGGAATTTCCTTTTGCGACGCGCCACGCGAAAGCTCACAAATCACGCTGATCTATAAAACTGATGATCCGCATCTCTCCCAGACACCTGGGGCAGATCAGGGGGCCTGTCTGCGTGTACGCACAGGCAGATCCGTCTCATAGACCTTTCTGATCAAGTAAGACCAGCGCCGTTTTAGTTCCTTTGAAACCGGCGGAGGAGCAACCTCAATGACCTCCGGTCTCTCTTCCGCTGGTCTCGCCTTTTTTCTCTTTCCTCTGGACACGTTGCTGTAGTAGCCGTAATAGCGGACCAGTTGCTCGCCTTTATTGGGGATGTGGGCTGTGAGAGCAGCGATCCAATCCAGGACAGGAAAAATGGCAAAATTTCTCTTGGTGACGGGATTCAGTTTCGATCGATAGAGGACGGTCCCGCTTTCTTTGAGGTAAGTCATCTTTTCCTGGGAAAAAGGCGATCGGAGAATGTACTGGGCCAAGCTTTCTCGTCCACGGCGGTCGTCACTTCGGATCTTGACCTGATTGTGGAGATTGAATCCGGAATTACGCCAGCAGAGAAGCTTTTTGACCCACTCTTCGCTGATTCTCTTTTCTTTGAGCAGGAGCTTAAGGACGTGGTGCCGGAAAAGGCTTTCCAGTTTTCTTAAGTCTATCTGTGGCAGCACATAAAACCAGCCCTTAGGCATATAGCAGCCATCGGTAACAAGGCAGTGGATGTGCGGGTGAAAGTTGACCAGATCGCCGAACGTCTGGATCGAGATCACGGCCCCGGCTATTGCCTCTTTTTTGTTTAGGGTTTGCCCGAAGAACTCTCTTAGAGATTGATAGGCGCATCGGCTGAGCTTGCCGAGCAGCTTTCTATCGAACCTGAAATGGGGCCTGAGCATCTCCGTATTTCTTTTGATATCGCTCCTCGTAGACCGCTTCAAACTCGGCAAAGTGGTTCAGGATCGATTCGTAAAGTGGAGAAACCTTAGGGTTTCTTGGCTGGTAGATAGGGGCGACCATCCGGCGTTGTCTCCCGGAGGATCGAAAGCCCTAAAGGCTCTACCAGATGGGGCGCTTTCCAAAAGACAAAAGCCCGATTCTCCCTTCAGACGAACGCATCCATCTGATAGAGAATCGGGCTCCCGTCCTCAGTCCGATCTGTACTTGGGCAGATCCTTTACCCCGAAAGGGGCAGCTTCCATGTTCCCTTCTGCCCTACCTATCGGACTATATAGACGAACGGGAATCAACAAAATTCGGGCAGCCCTCAAATCAGGGTTGTTCCACCGGTCTGCGTGCAGTAGGACACTTTTTCCTAAGACGCTCCTTTCCCACCATGCCCTTTAAGTAGTCCAATTGGGAAGAACCGGTCTACCTGACCGGGAGACTTGTCGATGCGGATGGCAAAATCTTTGGGCTGGAATCTTACTGGTCATTTACGCGGGCGAGCAACGAGACCGGGATAAAGAGGTTTGCGTCCCCTTTCTCTGGCCTGATTATATTGTAGGCGGGATCTGCCGAGCGCTGTGAATTATCCGTAACACTTCCACGCGCTTTGGCTGCACCCGGACGGTAGTGCCGAGCTCAATTGATGTAGTGAACGAGGTCGGGGTCAGCTTGCATAGCATAGGTGAATGGAGTTGGAGCCGTTTCCACTAAAGCGAATTGTGCAAAGCGGCATGTAAAGTTGAGGGCGTGGCCGAGATAAAAGGTCCGCGCCCGCTTTTCTCTCGCTTGACTATTTGCAGGCATCAGGGATAAAACGCTATACGCTCACGAATGGAATTGAACTTTTAGAACACCGTGGGAACATAAAGACATGGGCACATTTCACACGGGCTGCAAGGTTGAAAACCACGTAGACCGGTCAAAGTTCGTCCGGCTCCAGAAGGTCCTTGTCGACACGGGAAGTGAGTACACTTGGATCCCAGAGGCTAAACTGAAACAGATCGGAGTCAAGAGGGAGAAAAAGGATCTACGGTTTGTACTGGCCAATGGAGAGGTTGTAACCCGTAGTGTCGGCTTCGCCATTCTGAGAGTTGGAAAGAACTTCACAATCGACGAAGTCGTCTTCGCCGAGC
>JACQUW010000419.1 GCA_016210115.1 Deltaproteobacteria bacterium
GCTCTCATATAGAGGACCACGGCTTCCACGACCGGGGATCCAATCCATACGAACTTGCGCACGTCGAACTGGACCTCCTTACGGCCTGCGAGCTGGTCCATGTGGAGGTTGTACTGGAACATACCAAGGGTCAGCCCGTCGGGCTTGGCAACATTATAGACGTAGTTGGCCGCCACCAAAGACCCGGCACCCGGCATATTCTGGACGAGCATTTCCGGATTTCCAGGCAAGTACTTTGGCATGTGCCTGGCCAGAATACGCGCCCAGCGATCGTAAAACCCTCCGGGAGTAAATCCGACAACGATCCGGATGCTCTTGCCCTTATAAAAACTTTCAACTTGTGCCCGCGCTTCGGTGATGAGACACAAAGTTGTCGACACAATAACGGCGCAAAGAAAGATCAAAGATCTCACGCATAACTTTTTCATCGCAACCTCGCTTTTCCGGCTGATGGCGGAGCGCTTATTCTCCGCGGGTTTAAATTGATGCTTCCCACTATCATTGATCAAATACTACTTTCATCCGCGTGCGGCAGCGTCAGGCGAAACGTGGTTCCCTTACCGGGCTCGCTCGTGTAGGTGAGATTTCCCCCATGGGCAGCAACGATTTGTCTCACAACCACCAGTCCGAGTCCGCTACCCGAATTCTTGGTTGTTGTGAAAGGCTCAAAGATGTCGACGCCGGGCGGCACGCCAATCCCCGTGTCTCCGATTTCCAATACGACACCGGTGCCCGACCTGCGGGCTCTAATCGTGAGTGTGCCCCCCTGGGGCATCGCCTCCACGGCGTTCTTGGATAGATTCCAGAGAGCTTGCTTTATTTTGTTCCGGTCGGCGCGGATCAAAGGCAGATCCCCCGGAAACTCTTGTTCCACGCGTACTCCTCTGACGGTGTAATTTTCCTTCTCAATACTGAACACTTCTCCGGCCACGCCGGCGACGGTGGTCGGCTGAAAGTGATATTCTTCGCGGCGGGAAAGGGAGCGCAAATCTTGAAGCAGGTCACTGAGACGCCTGATTTCCTCCCTGAGACTCCGCAAGCTCGACTGAACTGCCTCCTCTGAACCGCTTTCCCCTCGGATAAGCTGGCGTTCCAGGCATTGCGCGGTCAAAGACATGCCGTTCAGGGGATTGCCGATCTCATGCGCGATCTTTGCGGCGGTGACTCCGATCGCCGCCAGCCGGCTGTTTTCGATCAGTTGCTCCTGGAGCCTGGTTTTTTCAGACATATCCCGGATGAACGCGGCATACCGGACCTCTTCACTTTCATTACTCGCAACTTCTGTCAACGATAGCTCGGCGGGAAAAACCTCCCCGCTCTTGCGCCGCGCCTCCACTGTGCGGATGCGGCCGATGGCACGGGGTTCCCCTGTCCGCTCATACCGGCTAATATAGCCATCGTGCTCGCTCGCATAGGGCGCAAGCATCAGAATGTTGACCTTCCGCCCTTGCACTTCCGCGCTCCTATACCCGAACATTCTCTCGGCCGCCGGGTTAAAAAGAACGATGCGCCCTTGCCTGTCTATGGAGATGACCGCATCCTGGGTTGTATGAATCAGGCTCTCAAGCCAGCTTTCAGCCCTTTTGCGCTCCGTTACCTCCTGTTCCTCCATCCGCTTGCGTTCAGTGATGTCCTTAGAGATGCCGCAGACCGCGTACGGAATGCCGCCGGAATCAAGCAGGGCAAACCGGTTTGATAAGTAAATGTGAATGCCGTCGTCTTGGGCAACTACTTCCTCTAACTCTAGTGGAGTTTTAGCCTCAAGCACCTTCAGGTCATTCAATCGAAATGCGTCCGCCATCTCCCCTGGAAAGAGATCGTAATCAGTCATGCCCTGGATTTGCTTTCTGGAAACATGGAATCGCGTCTCGTACTCCCGGTTCACCAGAATGTACCGGCCCTGCGTGTCCTTAAGGCAGATGACATTCGTGGAAGTATCCACGATAGCTTCAAGCCGCTCCTCAGTTTTCCGCAGGGCCTCCTCGGCCCGATTACGCTCGGTGATCTCCTGCTGTAAACCCTCGTTGGCTTCTCTAAGTTCGGCTGTCCGCTCTTGCACGACCTCTTCAAGGTGATCGCGGTGTTTCCTGAGTTCCTCTTCCGCCTTTTTACGGTTGTCTAGAGCGATTCGAAGACCACAAATCGTCTGCTGATGCTCGTGAATCACAAAACCGAGCGCCAACACAAAAGAAGTCAACCGCAGTAAGTGCCAAAACCACCACGTGTTGTCCCACAGCTCTGAGAACGGAAACATCAGGCCTGGCAGTCCGAACAATGTGGCCATACAGGCAAAGAGGTAAATGTCCAGCATGCCGATCCGGCCATAATCGATCAGCAATCGTGTCGCAGCAGCCATGAAGAAGACACCGGACCAGACATTGAATACGACGGCGCCGGTGGTGAATGTCCGATCTTTCACCATTATCGGTAATGTCTCTCTCGCCTCGAACGTCCAAATCCCAAATAATATCGCCACAAAAACCAAAGCCCATGGAGTCCAACTTTTCCAGGCTGCATCTCTCTCAGACGCACACCGGGGCACCCAGATCAATGCGAACCAGAACCCACCGATGAAACTCGCCGCAGTGTGCAGTAAGACGAATCCATGCCCTGGCAAGGCTACGGAATGGAGGATATCGAGCAGGCCCATAGCGATAAATCCCATCGCGAGCAGGAAAAATTTTCCGCCGTACTGCTCATGTCTCTTTAACATCAGAAGAATCGCCATAACTATGGCAGCCAGCCCCCCCACGGCTTCCACAGTGGCGTGCAACGGCTCATTGACCAGGAGCCACTCGGTCCCAAAGGCCTTCAAGAGAAGAACCAACAAAACTGACCCAATGGCTATCCCTGCCAGGAGGAGAGACAGTCCTAAACGTTCAACTCTCATCATTTTGTGCTCCTGATGGGGAAACTAGCCTGTGCAGCACCGCTCAAGCGATCTCCGGACCTCTCCCGTTGCCTCGGTGCAAGCCATAATTTGTGCCGCTAAGAAAACTTAGGAAAAGAAACGATAAATGATGAGAAGTTCCTTTTGGCTCGTCAGCGCGAAGAACTTGCAATCTTCCCAAACCACAGGCGCTACCGGCAAACTTCACACTTTTACCTGGCCAAAAACGGAGACGGGAATGACCTGGATCACTGCTTTGGGGGAGAAAGTAACCGATAAAGTGGTCTTATGTCAATTTCAGGAGGGTTCCAGGGGAGGGATGGGCCACTTGCGGCCATCTCCTCACCCAAGAAAGCTTGTCAGTGCATTTTCTGTGACATACAATCGGCAAAAAACAGGAATTAGCTGCGCGGTCCAAGCGCAAGAATTCTGATGGGAGTTTGTATGAGCCACCAAGGTCGTCTGCAATCGAGTTCCTCGCCTCAGACCGGCGCCTCCCGCCGCGTCCTCATTGTCGGCGGGGTGGCGGGCGGCGCGTCTTGCGCGGCGCGACTGCGGCGGCTTGACGAGTCTGTCGAGATCATCATGTTTGATCGGGGTCCCTACGTCTCGTTTGCGAACTGCGGGCTGCCGTACTACGTCGGCAACGTCATTTCCGACGAGCGCAGCCTTCTGGTCGCGTCACGGGAGATGTTCCGCGGGCGGTTTAATATCGCGGTGCAGACGGAGACGGAAGTCACGAGTATCGACCGCGGCGCGCGCACGATCATTGCCCGCGACCTGCGCACCGGCAACACCCGCACGGAGACCTACGATGTCCTTGTGCTGTCGCCTGGCGCGGCGCCGATCCGACCGCCACTGCCCGGCGTGGACCTGCCCGGCGTCTTCGCGGTGCGAAATATTCCTGACTCGCGCCGCATCCGTTCATGGATTGCCGATCGCAGCGCCAGGACCGCCGTGGTCGTCGGTGGCGGATTCATCGGATTGGAGATGGTCGAGAATTTGATCCACCGCGCGTTGTCCGTGGCGGTTTTAGAGAAGCTGCCGCAGGTGATGCCGCCGCTGGATCCTGAGATCGCGGTTGCGGTGATGGAACACCTTGCCGCAAAGGGCGTGCAACTCCACTTGGGCGATGGCCTTGCGCGCATTGACCAACGCGATGGCGGGGGCCTGGTCGTTGTCGCAGAGAGCGGCGCCCGATTGCCCGCCGATCTCGTTATCCTGGCCATCGGGGTGAGGCCCGAAACTACGCTTGCCAAAGACAGCGGTCTACAAATCGGCCCGCGTGGCGGCATTGTTGTCGATTCACAGATGCGCACCTCCGACCCGAACGTCTGGGCCGTTGGCGACGTGGTCGAAGTGCAAGACGTGCTCACGGGTCAGGAAACGGTATTGCCACTTGCCGGACCGGCGAATCGCCAGGGACGGATTGCCGCCGAGTCTATCGCCGGACGCGCGACGAATTTCCGGGGTGTCCAGGCAACTGCGGTGGTTGGTGTGTTGGGCCTGACCGTCGCCTCGACCGGCGCGAGCGAGAAAGGACTGCGGCGCGCCGGCGTCACGAGCTTCCAAAAGGTGTACCTGCACCCGGGTCACCACGCCGGCTACTATCCCGGAGCGCGCCCGATTCATCTAAAACTCCTCTTCTCGGTGCCCGACGGTCGCGTCCTGGGCGCGCAAGCGGTCGGACTCGAAGGTGTCGAGAAGCGCATTGACGTCATCGCGACCGCGATTCAATTCAATGGCACCGTGCACGATCTCGCTGAGGTCGAGCTGTGCTACGCGCCCCAGTTCGGCGCCGCGAAAGACCCGGTCAACCTCGCCGGCATGCTCGCCGAGAATGTCTTGAACGGCGACATGCCCGTGGCCGATTGGCTGGAGCTTGACCGGACCGACGCGTTCTTGCTCGACGTGCGCGAACCCGACGAGTTCGCCAACGGTCACATTCCAAACGCGATTAATCTGCCGCTCTCACAGATGCGCGCACGTTATGACGAGCTGCCAAAGGATCGGGAGATCTGGATCTGCTGCGAGGTGGGACAGCGGGCCTACTACGCCACGCGTTTCCTGACGCAGCGCGGCTATCGATCGCGCAACCTGTCCGGAGGCTACACGACGTACAAGGCGCTCAAGGCGGCGAGCCTGGTACGGTAACCGATAATACAACTCCAGCTCCGAAGGGCAGGCCTGCAGGTGCGCAGCGCGTAAGAAGTTAAGCGAAAAGTAATCGGAGCCCTTCACGTTTCACCTTTCACTTTTCACGATTCGTTCGTTCTAGCCCAGGTGCTTTTTAAAGCGGACGGCGCTCAAGATCATAAAGAGCGCCCCAAAGACCAATAAAACCAGCGCCTCGTCCCATAGCTCCAACAAGCCCGCGCCTCGCAAGATGATGCCCCTTAGAATTTCGAGATAATAGGTCGCCGGAATAAGGAAGCTCAGGATAAATATCAGTGCCGGCATCGACTCCCTGGGGAAAATAAAGCCGGACAATAGAATGGAAGGAAGCATGAACAGGACCGACACCTGCAGGCTTCGCCTTGGTTGCGGGCAAAGGTAGAAATGACAATTCCCATCCCCAGAGCCGAAACGAGAAATACTCCGGATAAAGCCAGAAGCAGCGTGACTGAGCCATGGATCGGAACTCTGAAGAGCAGCACCATGAGCAGCAAAACCAGTATCGTCTGAATAAAGCCAATGGCGCAGTAGGGAAGAAGCTTCCCCAGGATGAGACCTCCTTTGGATACCGGGGTGACCAGGAGTTGCTCCATCGTGCCTCTCTCCCGCTCCCGAACGATAGAAAACGCCGTGAGAAAAACCGTCACCAGTTGTAAAATGACGCCGACCAACCCCGGGACAAAAAAATTGGCGCTCTCGAGATTCGGGTTAAAAAGGAGGCGGGGTCGCACATCTACGGACATGAGCTCGTTTGTAAACCCCGCTGCTTTGAGCGACTTTAGCATGCCCAGAGACTGGCTCGCCTGGAGAAGACGCAATGCCGTGGTCGAATCCGAACCATCGATCAAAACTTGCACGGCCCCCTGCCGCCCATTGACCAAATCGCTGGAATAATCGGGGGGAATCTTGATGCCCACTTTGGCCCTGCCGCTGACAATCGCTTCCTGCATCTCCCGATCTGAATAGACACGACCCCTCACCCGGAAATAGCGCGTGCTTTCGAAGTCTTTAATCAGCTCCCGGCTCTCTTTCTGCTGGTCCAGGTCGAACACGACGGTCGATATGTTCTTGACATCCATGTCTATCGCGTAGCCGAAAAGTAAAAGCTCGATAACCGGAATCGCGAAGATGAAACGGGTAGCCGGGTCCCGCCGGATGTGAATCACCTCTTTTCGCAAAACCGCCCAGAGCCCGTTAAACATGGCGCCACCCGCGTAATTGACGCGTACCGGCCTCAGTAAGACTTCGGCATTCCCAACACATGCTGCCCGAGATAGGCGAGGACGAGATTATTGCTCACGGGCGCGACGGTAAGAAGCCGCGTTTCGCGAAACTTCCGCTCCACGTCATACTCAGCAGCAAAACCATAGCCTCCATGCGTCGTAAGACACGCATTGGCAGCTTCCCAGGAGGCCTCTGAAGCCAGGAACTTCGCCATGTTCGCCTCGGCGCCGCAACGCTCCTTGCGATCGAATTTGGTTGCCGCCTGAAAGCGGACGAGGTCCGCGGCTTCGATGCGAGCGTGAGCCTGCGCAATCGGAAACTGGATTCCCTGGTTGGCGCCTATGGGGCGGCCAAAGACCACGCGCTCGCTCGCGTACTTGGCAGCCCGCTCGATAAACCACCGCCCGTCCCCGATCGCCTCGGCCGCAACCAGAATACGCTCCGCATTCCAGCCGTCGATGATGTAGCGAAAGCCCATCCCTTCCTCTCCGATCAGGTTTTCGGCGGGGACTTCCAGGCCGTCAAAAAAGACTGAGTTGGTATGGTGGTTGATCATGATCTCGAGCGGCTTCACCTCGATTTTTTCCCGGGCCTCACGAAGATCCACGATGAATACCGAGAGCCCTCTGGTCTTATCCTCCACCTGGTCATAGGGTGTCGTGCGAGCCAGCAGCAGCATCAAATCCGACTCCAATACTCGCGAAATGAAGATCTTCTCGCCGTTGATCACGTACTTGTCTCCCCGCCGGACTGCTGCCGTCTGAATCCGTGTGGATTCAGAGCCGGCGTTTGGCTCTGTGACGGCGAAGGCCTGGAGGCGAAGCTCTCCACGGGCGATCTTGGGAAGATAGCGCATTTTTTGGTCGGCGCTGCCGTGCCTCAGGAGCGTTCCCATCGTGTACATCTGCGCGTGACAAGCCGTGGCGCTTCCTCCCGAGCGGTTGATCTCCTCGAGAATAATGCTCGCCTCGGTAATCCCCAACCCGCTGCCCCCGTATTCCTCGGGAATCGGGGCCGCAAGCCAACCCAGCTCCGTGAGCTTGCGGACAAACGCATCGGGATAGTCCTTTTTACGGTCAACCTCGCGCCAGTAGCTGTCAGGAAATTCGCGGCATACTTTGCGGATTTCCTCCCGGATTTGAACTTGCTCCTGCGTCAGGTTGAAATCCATGGACACCTCCTATATTTAGCGCTTTATGTATAGCGCAAAGCGTCCGTTACAAAAAGGGGAGGAACTCTTATGGCCGTCAAGCCCGGTTGGGAAGGTCGTTTCTTCGAGGATTTCGAGGTCGGGGATACCTATCGCTGCCGTTTGGGACGAACGATAACCGAAGCGGACAATATCTGGTTCACTCTGCTTACAAACAACACGAACCAGATCCATTTCAACAATGAATATGGGAAGCGCACCGAGTTCGGCAAGTGCCTTGTCAACAGCGCTCTGACCCTCGCCATTGTCGCGGGAATGGGCGTTGCGGACGTAAGCGAGAACGGCTTCGCGCTGGGTTGGGACGAGATTAAGTTGCCGAATCCCGTATTCGCAGGCGACACGGTCTACTCTCAGTCTGAGGTCGTGGAAAAACGCGAGTCCAAGTCCAAGCCTCAATGGGGTATTGTCAAGGTGCGCACCCGCGGGATCAATCAAGACGGCAAGGTCGTGATCGACTATACCCGGAGCGTCATGGTCTGGAAGCGAGCCCACGCGCCAAAGCGAGATCTCTTTCCGGAGATAAAAGAGGACGCGAAATAGAAAAAACGAAGGGCACTCATGGATCAAAATCAGAACCAGCGCCGCGCCCTGGACGGAATTCGGATCGTCGCCTTCGAGCAGGTGCTTTCGGGCCCGTTCGCCACGGAGCTTCTGGCTGACATGGGCGCGGAGGTTATCAAAGTCGAACGACCCGGTGTCGGCGACGTGATTCGACACTGGGATTCCGTGGTTCGCGGGCTCTCTTCCGGTTATGTCTGGCTCAATCGAAACAAGCGCAGCCTGACAATCGATGTAAAAAAAGAATCCGGCAAAGAGATCCTTTGTCGCCTGGCTGAAAAAGCAGACGTGTTTTTCGAGAACTACGCTCCCGGCGTCGTTGAACGGCTGGGCCTCGGCTACGGTCGATTCAAAGAGGTGAATCCTCGACTCATTTACTGTTCACTTTCGGGATACGGTCAGGACGGACCCTATCGCAGCGTCAAGGCTTATGATCTCCTGATTCAAGGTGAAGCGGGAATCATTGCTACGACGGGCTATCCGGACAGGCCTGCGAAAGCGGGAATTCCTATTGCGGATATAGCGGCAGGAATGTATGCGGCTTTAGGAATTTCACTCGCTCTTTTCCAGCGCGCCCAAACCGGACAGGGGCAATTCATAGACATCTCGATGTTTGACTCTATACTTTCATGGCTGGGCTATTTTCCCCATCACTACTGGCATGCCGGGGAGGAGGCGGAGCGCGTCGGGATGCGCCACCACTACGTCACGCCTTACGGCCCTTACCTCGCGCGCAACGGTGAATATGTGAACCTCGCCGTCGCGAGCGCCCGGGATTGGGAGGTGTTCTGCCGGGAAGTCATCGAACATCCGGAACTGCTCGAAGATCCTCGCTTCTCCACGGTAGAGGCAAGACGCAAAAACCGCGCTGTCCTGGAAGAGACCTTCGAGAAGATTTTTCTTGAGCGGGATCACACCGAGTGGTTGGAGCGTCTAAAAACGGCGGAGCTCCCTTACGGAGAAGTAAGAGGCATCGGTAAAGTCTTAGCCCATCCTCAAGCCCTTGCCCGCCGCATGATCCGCGAAGCCGACTCGCCGGTCGGCCGGGTGCCCGTTATCGCCACGGCGCTCCGGATGTCCGAAAGCCCCGCGCGCTATGATCGCATTCCCGCCTTGGGAGAGGACACGGAAGCGATTCTTCGCGAACTGGGTTATGATAACGACGCAATCGAAACTTTCCGGCGAGAAAAAGTGATCTGAATACGCCATCCTTTTTTGGCGCGAGACTGCGTCGCAACGATGCAATTGTAGCTGTAGTTGCAGGGACAGCCAAAGAGAAGCAGCTTGTGCGGAGAGTTCGGCGGATTGAAGAAGCGTTGACAAGAAGCAAAAAGCGGACTCGACCCCTTTTGGCTGTTTCTCTGGTGTGGCCAAAATGCCAGCGGGTGCAAGGAGATCCCAGCCGCCGAACTCACACGGGCATTGGCCGCTGATCTCTAGCGGTATTCGAATGGGCGCTAACAATTGACTTGAGATTGACGCTCGCGGAATCGCGCAACCCAGCCTTGGCGTTAAGCGGACCAAGACAGGGCGGACCCCATAATAAATATGCAGCGTTTTTCAGTCGAGGTGCCACTTCAAGAAGGTGGCGTAACGGTGCAGCCGATGAAGGAGTGGCTCCGGCGCAATCCGGGCCACTTGCCCGCGGGAATGAGTCCTGCGTCAAGCACCTCACACCAGATCCGCGCCGCGCTCAAAAAGCGAGGCTGGCAAGTGCGAGAAACCTCAGACGAAGTTCGGCTCGTAATGCCACGGTCCGCCGCCAGTGGTAACGACGCGAGCGTCGAAATCCCAGCCGGACCGCGACCCATTCTCAGTCGTAGCGCGGATAAGCTTTGGTGCTGGGAAGGAAACGTCGTTTGCGCGGTTGCAACGTTCTTAACCGAAAACGGTTGGATCATCGAAAGCACAGCAGACACTGCGCGGAGCGAAGCCGGTGCCGACATCCAAGCCAGACGCCATGATCAAATATTGATTGTGGAAGTGAAAGGATATCCGTCCGAGGTTTACGAGCGTGGCCCGAAAGCCGGGCAGCCAAAACGAACAAACCCCGCAACCCAGGCGAGACATTGGGTCGGTGAAGCTCTTATGACTGCGGTTTTGCGCCAAGCCGATGGTAAGGCGCATCAAGTTGCCCTCGCATTTCCAGAGTTCAGCGTTTATCACAAACTTTTGCGGCGTCTTGAAGACTGTCTCAAGAAGCTCGAAGTGCAACTGCTATTCGTAAATGAAGCTGGTAAGGTTCGTGTCGTGATCGATCGTGGTATCGGAAGAACGTAGCAGAGGATCGCCGCTTAACAATCGGCTTGACAGAGATCTTCAGCCCGCTCGCTGGGCTCGCTGGCTTCGGCTGGTCAGCCTGATTCGTTAGCCCTCTGGCCAAGTCTGCCAGTAGCGCCGGACGTGTAAGCGTGGCATATTGGGCTTCTGAATGGGGAGTGGTCTAGGGAGCGCGCCGATGAATCGGAGGAATTCTGTCGGAGGGAATCATGTCAAAGGTTGACGAACTTAAAACTGAAATCGAGCGACTTCCCGAGGATGAATTTTCCGAGCTTGTCCGGTGGCTATCGGAGAAGGATTGGGAGAGATGGGACAAGGAGATCGAAGCCGACTCCGAGGCTGGGAAACTGGATTTCCTGGTACGTGAGGCGCTCGACGCGAAAGCCAAGGGAACTCTCAAGGATCTGTGAAACATCGCACAACCGCCCGTTTCTGGGCTTGCTTCGCGCTTCTGCCACAACCCGTTCAGAGAGCCGCTCGACGAAACTTCAATCTTCTGAAAGAAAACCCTTCACACCCTTCGCTGCACTTCAAAAAGGTCGGCAAGCTTTGGTCTGCGAGAGCCGGGCTTCATCACCGGGCACTTGCGGTCGAGGACCGGGAGGATTTCATCTGGGTTTGGATCGGTCCTCATGATGAGTATGAACGACTCATCAAGCAACAGGGCTAACCATTGGGTTGAGAAGGACGCTGAGAGACGCGCCTCTCACCCCTTACCGTTAGCCAACATGGGGGGTCAGGAGGAGTACGGTCGTGGATGACAAAGAGTTCAAGACGCGCGCCAGTCGCCTGGAGCAGATTGCCAAGGTTCTTGAGAAGCTGCCGGCAGAGGTTCGTAGTGACGCGTTCGACCTTCTCAAGGGCTACGTGACTGAGCACTCTTCCCCGCCTCGAGCTAGAACGAAAGAGACCAAGGGCCAACGCGATGCCGCAGCGCAATCTGAAGAGGAGTTCTTCGGCGCTTTCGATCACGACAAGCCTGCGGACAACGCGAAGCTCGTCGCCGCATGGTTCTACCGCGAATATGGCGCGGAGCCTTTCTCACTGGATGAGGTTCGGGCGAAGGCGGATGCCGTGGGCATCACGGTTCCTGCCCGCGTAGACATGACCTTCGTGCAAGCGAAGGAAAAGGGGAAGAAGCTCTTTGCCCGAGCCGGCACAGGCAAGTTCAAGCCGACAGTGCACGGAGAGGCCAACCTGAAGTCGATCTACTCCGTCAAGAAGGGGACGAAAAAGCGCGAGGGGGATGCTGAGTGACCCTCGTCGAGTTTCTTGCGCCGCTTGCCAAGCAGACGCATCAGGAGCGGGTCCTTGCTGTTCTGTACTACCGAGAGCGCTACGAGCAGAAGACGGCTCTTACGGTCGACGAGGTTCGTCAGGCTCTGAAGAGTGCACGGGCAAAGGGATGGGCCAAGGTCAACGTCGCAGACGTTTTGAGCAAGAGCGGACCCCTTGTGGACACGAGCGGGCTGCAGGGCAAGAAACGCCTCTGGAATCTTACGGACTCCGGCCGCGAGCACGTGCGCATCCTGCTTGGGCTGCCCAAGGCCGACGTGGAAGTGGAACATGATGTCGGCACCCTCGAAGATGTCGTTGCCAAAGTCACGGACGCCGATGTACGCGACTATCTTGAGGAGGCTGTAAAGTGCCTCCAAGTTGGGTCGCTGAGGGCCTGCACAGTTTTCGTGTGGGTTGCGGCTATTCGCACGATCCAGTCGAACATGATGGCTAAGGCGCCGGCAGCGGTCACCGCTGCCCTTCAGAGACACGACCCAAAGGCACGTCCCATAAAAAGCCTCGACGACTTTGCGCACGTCAAGGACGCAACGGCTCTATTGGCAGCGAAGGACCTCGGCATCCTGGACAAGAACCAGAAGGATACGCTCACCGAGGCCCTCAACCTCCGAAATCGATGTGGCCATCCGGGAAAGTACCGCCCGGGCATCAAGAAGGTATCGGTTTTCGTTGAAGACATCACGTCGATTGTCTTTGCGTAGAGGCATGTTGGCTAACAACAGCATGCAGCGGACGGCGTTGCGCGCCGCCGCTAATGCTGAACGTTAGCCGTGCAGGCGCTGAGACTTTTACTGGTTGCCAATCTCGTTTGTGTGTGATTACAATGTAATGCCGGAGGATCCAAATGAAGAGTCGCATTGTTCAGATTGGCAATTCGCGGGGTATCCGCCTGCCGAAGGTGCTTCTAGAGCAAGCCCAGCTCACCGACGAAGTTGAACTTGACGCCGAGCCAGGTCGGATTGTGATTCGCAGAGAGAGCCGACCGCGCGCCGGGTGGGCAGCTGCAGCTCGAAAAATGCGTGAGCGAGGTGAAGACCGCCTCATTGATCCCACGACTCCGACGCAGTTTGATGAGAAAGACTGGAGGTGGCGATAGGACCGGCGGTGCCATCACGAGGTGACGTTTACCTGGTCCAGCTTGATCCGACGCGGGGTAGTGAGATTCGAAAAACACGGCCGTGTCTTGTGGTGTCACCGGACGAGTTAAACGATCACCTGCGCACGGTTATCGTCGCACCAATGACCACCGGCGGGCACGCTTACCCATGGCGGGTTTCGTGCCGTTTCCAGGGCCGAACCGGATTTGTCGCGACGGACCAACTTCGCACTGTGGATGTTGAGCGGCTAGCGAGGCGACTTGGACGATTATCTCCCAACTCCCTGGCGGCCGTCTTGTCCATCTTATCGGAGATGTTTGCGCCTTAAACAAAACAGTACTTGGGCTAACCATCGGGTTGAGAAGGCCGCGGAGAAACGCGCCTCTCACCCAAAACGTTAGGTTGGTTAAGCCATGTGGTCAGTTTTGCGAGCTGGCTCCACGATTTTGAAATGCTCGTTTTGCGGCAAGACGCAGGACGAGGTTCGAAAGCTTATAGCGGGACCGAAAGCTCATATTTGTGAGGAATGTGTGGACCGTTGTATTGATGTCCTGGCAGAGGAACTTGCGAAGAAATCTCAGGGCTGCCTACTTTGCGGATCGACAAAAGAACTGCACGAAATGAGGCGTATTCCGGGGCGAGGTCCCGTGTGCGGGGAGTGTCTCGACGCCGTCAGAGCAGTGATTGAGAAAACAACCTAACCCGCCGCTTGAGCCGACGGCGAGATTTTGGTGATAATGACGCCGCCGTTTCTTAGCGGCTCAGCGGCATCGCGTTAGCCAAGGCCAGTGATGGTCCGATGTCAGCTCCAAATATTCTGAGATTCGATCCGACGTTCGGCTGGAAAGAAATCATTGCAACGGCCGCAGCGGCGTTCTCCCTCGGGGCCGCCGTTATCGCGCTGCTAAACTACATACTTTCAAAGAGGTCCGCCAGTTCAAAGATTGAGGTCCAACGAAATTACGTCGCCTACGATTCCAGAGGTACCGCCGGAGGGGTTGGGCGATTCGTTTACTACTGGACCGTTGACATGACGAACCATGGCGGGCGCCCAGCCACTTTGCTCGGCTTTCGCCACGGCTCCCTGCCACGCTTCGCGGTGGCCATCCGCGACGGGAAACTACTCGAGCAGCCGATGAAGACATCCATCTACGTCTTCGACAAGCCCCAGTTTTACGCGATGGCGGAGAGCCCCGGTCTGTTGCAGGGGCTGCAGCCGCGCACGCATGAGGAGCTCGGTACACTAAACATCAATATCCCTGCCGGAGAGACAAGGTCGCTTTCATTTGCTCTCGTTGTGGATAATCCGCAGACGCAGCTGGACGGCTACGTTCTCTCCCTCAAGATGGCTTTCAACAGTGGATACAAGTATGATCTTTCGACGGCGGTTCGCTTCGCCAAGGACGCGAGCAATGCCTAACGTTGTGTTCGACCGGACCGCAGCCTCGCGTAAACTCGCCGGTCCGCGCGTGCGTTAGCCTTGCGGAAAATGCCTTGGTTGGACGTAGGGGTCAAAGGGGTCAAGTCCGCTTTTTGCTTTTTGTTAGCGCGTCCTCAACCCTACGAACCTTCCGCTCAAGCCGCTTCTCTTTGGCCACTCGCTCCTTCATCAGTAAATAGGCCGAGCTCACCGATGACGTTTTCTCTAGTCCCACCGTTTTCCCGATCTCCTCCTGCCTGTGCCCACCCAATCGCCGGCCGAGATAGATCGCTACCATCCGCGCCTCGTTCTCCCCGCCGCGCTTTCGCCGCTTTAACTCCTCCACCTCCTTGCCGTACTCCCGTGCCGTTGCCTCCACGATCTCTTCGAGATCTACGCCAAAAATCCGCCGCGATTGCGGCTTCTCTTGTTCCACTCGGGCTTTGTTCCCGAGCCTCTCTCTGACCCTTCCTATGAATTCCTTGCTCCCCAACACGGGCTTATGGTACGGGCCGTGGTAAAATTCCTCAATCTGTTCTTCGATCTCCTCATGCATGAATCTCTGGTATTCTTTGAGTCCACCGAACCGAGACATGACCGAGTGCGTATCAAGCCACTCCGGGCATTGCTTCTTGTTCAAATACCCCCAATGGCTGCTCCAACGGTACTGGTCTATGTCCGATATCACTCCGGCGCCCAAGGGGTTTTGATGAATATAGCGGACCACTGATAGAAAATACTCTTCCGCATCGATGAGGATCGCTTTATACCGACCGCGAAACAGCGGTCCGTCACAATGGTGGACCCGGTTAAACTTCTGGGTGTAGATCCCATCGAGATGGCGCATCGCCCGCGACAGCCCTCCCGTCGGGGTAGACAGCAGGAGATGGTAGTGGTTGTCCATCAAGCAATAGGCATAGATCTCCACCTTCCAGAGCCGGCCAATGTCGGCGAGCAGGTCGAGAAAGCTCTGCCGCCCTTTGTCTTCCATGAAAATACTACGGCGGGATTGGCCTCGGTTCATGACGTGGTAGAACGCCCCGGGGTATTCGATTCGTAGCGGTCTGGCCATGCCGATCGTTTATTTCATCCCAATTCTCCTGTCAATAGCTATCAGCGGACTTGACCCCTTTTTCCTGTCGCTTTTTCCTGTCCATGCTGCAAAGACAGAAGGCCTTTGACATGAAGAAGTTTTTCAGTTCCTGAGTTGGGAGAGGGCGGCCAAGCCCGACGCCTAACTGGAGCCTCTAAATGGGAAAGCCTGAACAAGACCGCTTATCTTTGTGTGGCATTGACCACGGCCGCGGTCATAGGATGATCCCAGGCAGCCCCAGCGATTGATTGGATGGCCGTCCTGCTCCCTTTACAGATATCCCGAGGTCGCAGATCGGAGTATGGGCTCTGCCCCTTACCCGAACCCGGAGTCTAACTGGACAGCACCTCACGGTGCTGAGCCCCCCTTTTGATTGGGACGGTATAAGGGCACCAATGTATTTCTAGGTCGCGAGGGAACTCTGATTTCCTTCGCTGTCGCCATCCAAGCCGCCTCGTAAGGGTGGCCGATCTGCCTGTGCGTTGCACGCAGAAAGGTGGCTATTGGTGCAGGGCCTTTGGCTTAGCACCTGAAATTGGGAAACGAAGTCAGAGCGGAACTACTTCCGAGTGCGATATCAGTGCTAAGGCGAAGCTTTTTTCGTCAACGGAGTTTTGTGCCCTTGACAACCGGGGGCCTCATAGGAGTTAGGTGTCATTGGTTTCACTCAGGGCCTTCGGGAACGCAAAGATTTCATTGCCCATCCAGCCCAATCAGGACAATGACTTTGCAGGAACGCCATCATGCGCGGAAAGGGTAGTCGTCCTGTAAAAAGCTTCTTCCAATCATCTAGAACTACGCCGAAATACTCACTTGGCGCGTCAACCGCCCACTGCTTGTACTCCGTAGACGACTCCTTATGGAAATCGTAAATGCCTTTCAATATGCCCCGGCAGGCTAAGTCTGCTTCTTGCAGCATCGAGAGCTGCTTGTACTTGTCGACCTCGTCTTGAAAAGGCTTCAACGCCTCTTCGAACATTTCCCATGCCGCGTCGCCTGGGTCTACATATCCATCGCGCTTTCTGCCCGCTCTATCCCATATATCCTCGACGTGTAGGGATTCCAGTTCCATCTGCACGTTTGCCGCCATTTCGTCTATCTCGACGTGACTGAAGAGTTCTTTGGCGACAGCATCAATTTCTTGCGCCAGATTCTCGTTGCGGGCAGCCAGAACTTTGAGAATCGCGAGTGCGTCGGCACCGGTAATAGATTCAAGGGTGTTCGCCCTACGAGCGCTGGTTTGCTTTGGAGCTGCCTTTTTCGCTTGCTTTGCCATTTCCTGATTGGCCGGTCCAACTCAGATATCCGAAAACAACCTTCAACGCCAAGCGCGCCTTTGACACCTAACGTGGAGCCAACCGGCGCGCGCCGCTCTCGCGCGCGTCCGGGTTCAGCGCCGAGTTATGCGTCATACGTGATCATTAACGTGAGCCCGCATTGCAAGTGGCTCTTTGGAAGCGATCTATGCCCAAAGCCACGGCACCGAATGAGCGTCGTCATCCGTGGCTAGCACATACTCCACACCTGGCAGAGGCTGCCGTGCCAACCGCTTTCCTTCCTACTGAAAAGGACCTTGCCATGAAGTGTCTTGGTTTCTCCGGAATCGAGAATTCGGACGACCCCTTCAAATTCCAGCGTGTAAAGTTTCATGCCAAAGGTCTCCCAAGATCGGCCGTCTGTCTTCCTGAACCCGGTGATTTCGACCCTTCCTTTACCGAGTTCATAGATATATCTGTCCCTAAAATCCCTTTCAAACACGATCCGCGCATCATGTTCTGATGGTGTTCCCGCTCAGGTCGTGAGAAAAAATCCGTTCATGGTTCGACAGGCTCACCACGAACGGGACGGCGCAATGTAAATTCAAGTACTTAGCGGTTCGTCCAGCGCGTCGAAGGGCGATCGGCTATTTTTTCTCACGACCTTCACAGCTTAAACAGCTCCGCCGATGTACTCCCCAGCATTGCATCCCGCTCTTCGGGCGAGCGCGCCGCGTCGCGGACCATGTCCAGAGACTCGATCAGGTTAGCGGCGCTCTTGCACTCGAGCGGGTAGTCGCTTCCGAACATGATGCGGTCCGCAGAGGTGATGTTAAAGGCGGCCTCAAGCGCCGGCCGCCAGGCGCCGGTGCCCGCGGTGTCAAAGTAAAGCGCCCGGAAGAGTTTTTCGTAGCGTTCCGTAAGGCCCAGTCGTTTCTGCTCTGATTGAGTCTTCAGATATCCCTTCAGCTCGCCGGGAACGTCCGCGTCTTCGGGCTCGAAAAAGGCCATCATCCTTCCCTTGAGTGACGAGGCCCCGCCACCCAGGTGAGGCATTACGAAGCGCAGTTCCGGAAAGCGCGGCAGCACCCTGCACATCACCCGCACAATTGCCTGAGTTGTCTCGAACGGCCGGAAGACGCAGCGATCCAGGTTGTAAATTGTATCCGAGCCTAAGGGCTTGGATTGAGGGTGAATGATAATGGGCAAACCCTGCCGCTGGATGCTCTCGTAGAGCGGGTCCATGACAGGATCATCGATCTGGACGTGAAGATGGCTTGCGAGCAGGGCGACCGCTCGAAGCCCCAGTTCATCGGTTCCGCGCGCCAGCTCCCGCTTCGCGGCCTCAGGCTCATGCACGGGCAGGTGGATAGCGCCGAGAAATCGTTTCGGATGCTTCCGCTCCACCTCAGCAATCCCGTCGTTGAGCATTCGTGCAACTTCCGGCCCCATCACCTGCACCTGGTCAGTCAGCACCGAAAGAGTGATTCCCGCCTCGTCCATTACTTTTAGATGCTGCTCCAGGTCGCGCCGGGCCGGGTTTAGCGTCAGACTGATTTCGTTAGTGACGATTCTTCGCCCTCCCGCCTGAGCGGCAAGGCGTTCGAACAACGCGCCAGGCATATAATGGTGGTGAACGTCGACAATCCGCTCGGTAGATGCCATTTTTCTACAGCTCCTTATCAAAGAGAGTGGAGATAAACCCAACCGAAATTCTTTCTGGGGCGGAGGATCTAGCGAGGCCCGCTGAACCAAGGCGCAAAGGTCTACGGAAAAGCGCCTCCATATATCGGTCCTTTTCTCGGTTCGGGGTAAACCGTACGCCAGTGAACGTTATCCTGCAAGAGCTCTCGCTCTAGTGACTTTCTTCCACGGCTTCATCAGACTTCCGTAAAAAACAGCCGCCACCACAAAGAGGAGAATCAAAGTCCAGAGCAAAGCTTCGTAGCTTTTCGACCGGTCGTAAACCGCGCCGGCAAACACCGGCCCCACCACACTTCCCCACATATAGAAGAAGCTCATGTTGCCGCGGATCTTTCCGAAATGCTTCCGACCGAAAAAGTCACCCACGATAGCCCAACTGACGGGATAAGTGGGCTCGACGAAGGTAAAAAGAATCGTAAAGAGCCAAAGAGACCACACGCTCTGCCCGAAAATCAAAACAAGCATACTCGCGGAGGAAAGAAGCATGATCGCAGATACGAGTTGAGGCTTGTTGATCCTGTCGGCTACCCAGCCGAACAAGAAAATCGACACCATGCTGAGAAAAGCGAAGATTCCGAGAAGAAAGGCGGCCTGCTGCTCCGGAAGCCCCTTCCAAACCATCATGGGAATAAAATGCGCCATAAGCGCGCTGTAAGAAGCTCCCCGGACGCTTGTCCCAATGACAATCGACCAGAAGATAAATGACCGCATCGCCTGACCCGCGGTCCAATCGTTCTCGCGAGCAACGGCGCGATCGCCAACGCTGTGTGGCTTAGGGGAGCCGGCAATCGGATCTCCGTCAGGCAAAAGCCCCATGCTTTCAGGAGACGGCCGGATCAGCCAGCAAAGCGGCGCGCCGATAAGCAAAAACAGAATCCCTGCGCTCAGAGCGCCGCTGCGCCAGCCCCAGGCATGCACGACGAGCCCCAGCAGCGGAGCAATAAGCGCGCCTCCAAGGCTGAAGGCTGCGCTGATCAAAGTCATCGCCTGCGCGCGCCGTCGTATGAACCAACTGTTGGCCAGGACCATAGGCGCGTGCATGAAGCCGCCGGAGAAGGCGAGCGAAACGATCCCGAGGTACACAAGAAGAAACGTCGCGTAACTGTCCACCGAAGAAAGCAAGACATATCCGATCCCCGTCAGAATGACCGCGATCAGCATAACCGGAGGCGCCCCGAAACGGTCAAGCAGATAGCCCACAGCGGGTCCTTCGATGGCTCCCTCCGCGCGCGCCAGCGAAAATGCGAGAGAAGTGGCCGCGCGGCTAAGCCCGAGATCATGGCTGAGAGGGAGAAAAAAGACGGTAAAACCGTAACTATGAAGACCCCCTCCGAGAAGCCGCAGAACCGCAGCGGCCGCCATCATTCGCCAGCCGTAAAACATCTTTTTTCCATTTGTCCTAAAACGTCAAAGTCACGAGCAGAACGGGCCAGAGAAGGGCGGCTGGCTTCGCTGAATCCACTCAGAGGTTAGATGCGGCTCATTTGTTTTCCAGAGTGTGCCGGGTCCGCACGAACAACACCGATTTCAAGCTCATCACGATTTCACGGTCTTGATTTAATACCTCAACGAAGACCGAACGATCCCGCGATCCGATTTGGATCTCGAAACTCTCGTTTCTAAGACGGTTACCCGGATGGACAGAACATCGCCGGGACGCACCGGTTTGTCCCAGCGCACCTCATCGACTCCCGGGGAGCCCAGGTTAGCGATCTTTGAGAGGTAATGGTCCGTGTAGAGCCGCATCATCAGAGCGGCTGTGTGCCAACCGCTCGCGATCAAACCGCGGTAAATGCTTTCTTTCGCAAGCTCCGCATCCGTGTGGTACGTTAACGGGACAAAACGCTTCCCGAAGCTGACAACCTCTTCCTTCTCGACCTGAATCGAGCCGAACTCGTGCACCGATCCTGCCACGTAGTCTTAGAAATAACGGTTATCGACCGGGACTGTGAAGCTAGAACTGCGCAAAACCGTCGCCTTTCTCAATTTTTGGGCGATCCCTCAAATTTCCTTTCCCCTTTCGCAGAGCTATGTATTCGCGAGCAAATTTTTGGCGCTCAGCGCCACTGAGACCGATCCGCTCGGCTTCCTCAGTGCCCTGTTCTCGCTCCAGCGGTGTTCCAGCAGCCGGTACATCATAAACGCCCCCATCTCCTTATGGTACTTATTCCTCAACTGACCCGGGCATGCAACTCGTGCCAGGCGAAGCTCTCTCGGACTGTGACGTAGGAGATCGCAAACGAGAAGAGCACGAAGACAAAAGCCCAATAGTAGGAGCCGCTCAGGTCGTAAATGGCGCCTCCCAGCCACGCGCCGAGGGCCATTCCCAGGCCAAAGCTGACTTCGACCAAACCATAAATCGTTCCCACCTGCGGGCCGCTGAACAGGTCTGCAATCACCGCTCCGTAAGTCGGAGTGCCCGCGCTGTGGCCGATGCCGTAAAGGATGCCAATGGCATATATGATCCATAACGGTGACCGCGGGCTTACGGCCAGAAAACAGGCGACACCTGCGAGAGTTATAAGGATCGAAATCCAGTAGGTCTTGATACGCCCCAGCCGGTCGGAAACCATTCCCCAAAAAAGAGTTCCGCCGATTCTCATGAAACCGATCAGGCCAAGGACAAACGCGCCGGCAAGCGTCTCGAACCCCTTATGCGCGAGATAGGCTACCAGGTGAGTGTAAATCACGTAGATTCCCGCGCCGAGGCAGAAATGGCCGGCGGTGAGAATCCAGAAAGGATAAGACCTCAGGACAGAACGGACCGTCCAGGCGCGCGCGGAGGCTCTCACCCCATGAGATTGCGGCCGCTCGCCTGGATCCAATGGGTCTCCGTCGGCGAATTCTCCGATGTCTTTTGGATCGCGCCGGAGCAAAACCGCATTGGGAATCACGATAACGATGAGCACCAGGCCGCCTAAAAGCATAAAAGCAGAGCGCCAGCCCACGCCTGTAATCAGGACCTGGGTCAGAGGGACAATGATCAACGTGCCGACTCCCTGGCCCATATTGGCCAGACCAATGGCGGTGGCCCGCCGCTTTAGAAACCAATGCGAGATGAGCGCGCTGTGGCTAACAAAACCGAGCGCTCCATGACCCAACGCAGCCAGGATGCCGTAGCAAATATAGAGCTCCCACAGAGAATGGCTCAGGCCCGATAGAAAAAGACCAGTTCCAAAAGCAAGACCGCCCAGAGGAATGAGATAGCGCGGGCCGAAGGCATCGAACGTCCATCCCACCAGCGGCGAAGCCAATGCGTACACGAGCGAATTGATCGATACGATGCTGGCGCCGGTTGCATGCGACCAACCAAACTCCTCCAGAAGCGCGATGTAAAAGACGCTGAAGGATGCGACGGCTCCGCGCACGCAGAGAAGATTGACAAAGCACAACGCCAGAATCACGTAGCCGTAAAAGAATCGCGCGCGCATAGCGTACAACTTCAGAATCGATTCGGACGTCCGCGGCCCTCTCCCTTACGCCGTTCGGCCAAGGTGAAAGCTGCCTGCCCGTTTGGAGAGCCCGCGCATCCGACCTGCCTGCCGGCAGGCAGGTAAGCGTCGGTGAGAATGACCACTGACCTATTGCGCGGGCTCGGAGAGCGGGCGGCGGGTTTCAGGCTCAAGGGTGATTCGAAGCGGTTCATGGGGATTCCCGCGTGGCAAACAAACCGAAATATGCTATCACAAACGAACCTCTACCAAAGGACAACAGATCCATTGATGGGCGCGGAACTCTTTGGCATCGTGGCGGCGATGGGCTGGGCGGTGGACGCTATCCTGGTCAGAATAGGATCGCGCTATTCCACCCCCGCATCCGCGGCGCTGGTGAGTTTTATAATCGCGAGCTGCATTTTCTGGACGATTCTTCTGTCGAGCTTTTCTCTCGACCTTCTTTCCTCGCCGGCGAATTTCTATTTTTCCCTGAGCGGCTTTCTTCAGCCGGCGATGGTAAGATTACTGTACTACACAGGCATCGTTCGCCTCGGTGTATCACGCGCCGGTCCGGTGCGCGCCACCACCCCACTTTTTGCGATCGTTCTCGCCTATTTTTTTCTCAAAGAGCGGCCTGGTTTTTCCGTTTACGCGGGCGTCATTCTGACCGTGGCCGGTGTGTGGCTCATCTCTTACCGGAGAGAAGGAGAGGCGCATTGGCGGACATTTGATCTTATCTTTCCCTTGGGCGCCGCTTTGCTGGCGGCGATTTCACAAAACATCCGGAAAACAGGTCTGCTGATCCTTCCCAACCCGCTGGTGGCCGTAACGGTCAATACGACGACCTCGCTCATCCTTTTCGTGGCGACCCTGCTGGCAACCGGAAAAATCCGCACGATACGGATCAACCGGGAATCTTTCCCCTATTATGGTGGGGCTGCGATCGCTGCCTCCGCCGCGCAACTCCTCACCTTCACCGCGCTCAGCGGCGGACAAGTCTCCGTTGTTGTCGCTCTTCTCAACACCACTCCTCTTTTCATCCTCCTCTTTACGTTCGTTTTTCTTAGAAAAGTAGAAAGCCTCACCCGAGCGGTCGTGATCGGTGTCTGCGTCCTCGTTGGCGGCATTGTGCTGATCACGCTCCGGTGACGAGGTCAGAAAAAATAAGGCGCGGCGCAACGCTCGGCCGTTTTCTGATCTTTACTCGGGATGGCTTCCGGAGAGCGGTCTGAACTTGGGAAGGAAAACCCCCTGCCTCGCCTCTTCGAAAACAACCTCCACGTCCATGCCGATCGCGACCTGGTCCGCGGAACATTCCACCACGTTGCTGCAAAATCGCGGCCCCTCATCAAGATCGATCCATGCTGTGACGTAAGGGATGTCTCGCGCGAATCCCCGCAGAGCCCGGCCCACGACCTCGCGGATCACCGTGAAGGCGAAAACTTTTCCGTGGCCGCTCAGCGGAGTCCATCGAAGATTTTCGCTGCCGCATTCTACGCATGCGGGGCGGGGGCACCAGATCCAAGAGCGGCAGGCGCTGCAGCGCTGCATGACGAGCTTGCCTTTAGCCGCAGCTTCCCAGAAAGGTTGAGTGACGGGAGTGATCTCGGGCAATGGTTTTCTTATTTCTCTCTCGGGTGTTGCCATAGTCATATCTCTTTTCCCAAAATTGCGGCAGCCGTACAGCCGAAATTTTTTCCATAATTCACCGCCCCGAGACCGGTCACGAGGCCGATCTTGGCGTCTGGCACCTGGCGCGCTCCGCCTTCTCCTCTGAGCTGGCGCACCGCTTCAATAACGTGGAGCATGCCGCCTGTGGTCGAAGGCTGCCCGCAGTTAATCATTCCCCCGCCGGTCTGGATCGGAAGATCCCCTTTGATCGTAAAATCGGTTTTCTCGAAAAAGGCGCGGTCGTTCTTTCCGCAGAAGCCCAGGTCTTCAATCTGCAGCATAATGACCGGGACATAATCGTCATAGAGACCAAGAAAATCGATGTCGGTTCGGGAAACGCGGGCCATGGCAAAGGCAATGTTACCGGATTCTCTTATGCCCGTGATCAGGGGATTCGCGTGAGATTGAGGCCCGGCGCTCGCATTGTGGCGCTCACCCCAACCGAGCAGATAGACGGGTGGTTTGCGGAAGCTTTTTGCGCGCTCAGCCGAGGCGACGATATAGGCCTTGCCACCGTTCGCCGGCATAACGCAGTCGTAGAGCCGGATCGGATCCGAAATCAGGCGCGCGCTTTTGTATTCTTCGAGCGTCAAGGGCTTTCTCAAATAGGCATCGCGATTTAGCGTCGCATGATACCGCGCCGTAACCGCAACTTTTCCAAAGTGATCAGTGGTCATCCCGGACTCGTGCATGTAGCGGCTCATGACAAGCGAGATCTTGCAGTTGGGCCCCATAACGCCAAAAGGCATCTCAAAGTCACGGGTATCCGCCGGCTCGGCCCTGCTCCGGCCATGCTCGCTGAAAGGCGCCGCGGCAGCCACGCAGAGAACAAGATCGGCAATTCCGGAACTCACCACGGCCGCGGCGTGCCCCAACAGGGAGACCGCGCTTGCTCCTCCGTTTCCTCCGGCGAGCGCCACGCCCGGCGAGATTCCCAAAATAGCGGCCACCTCCTCCGGCCAGAACGGCTGTGAGTGATTGGTCGTGTAAATAGCCGCAAGCCCCTGCCCGTTAAGGTCCTTTTTCGTGAGGCCCGCGTCTTCGAGGGCAAGGCGGACGGCCCAGACAAGATACTCGGACGTGATCTTTCGCGACTCACCCGGTTTTCTGCCGAGCCGGTCTACCGGCGTTTCTCCGATGCCGATAATCGCTGCTTTTCCTCTAAGGCTCATGAAGAACTCCCTTTCCGCGCCAAGCGATGATCAGCGCACCATTCACAGCTCAACAACGCCTTCGGCCAACACCGGTGGGGAAGCGCTAACCCGTAAGTTCAGCGTCATGCTCTTTGCCCTTCGCTTTTAGCTTGTTGACGGAACTTTGATCCTTGTGTCCCAGAGAATCCCTTCGCCGCCGAGACTCGGCGCGAAGAGATCTACCTGCACCTGCGTGGCGCATCCAGGACAGAAGTAGACGTGGTACTCGCCGATATAAGGCTCGCCGGACGGCAGGGGATTAGGCATAAAGTCGTTTAGATCCACGACGCGGTGCAGCGCGTAGAGCTTGTAATTTTCGTCCGCGCTGCAGAACAGATGCCCGCAGCGGTTGCACCGGATCACGGATCGCTTTCCTCCCTTAACGATTTCGAGCGTCGCATTGAACCGCACTGCCGTTTGCCACTCGCCGTTTCCTTCTCCATCCAGCGAGCTCGTCCTCCCTGAAGGAGGCGCTCCCTGGCTCCGGCGCGTCTCGCGGATCTCTTGCCTTCGCTCCGCAGTCGCCTGTTCCTCAACGCCGTCCTCTGTTTCATTGAAAATCACGCCATAGATCCGCTCAGCGGTCTCACGGCTTAACCACCCTCTGCGGTAATCACCGAGCACCGCCTCCGGCTCCCGGTCTATAGGATCGCCGAAGCCGCCTCCACCCGCGACATAGTCGACAAGCAGACTTCCTTCAGGCAACGCGATCCTCTCGGGAACGCCCTGGGGATGGTACATCTTACCCCATTCTCCAGAGCGGATTGCGGACACTTCCGGGTATTCTCCCCTCCTGACGCGTTCGAGCATTTCGAGACCCGTCTGTGCCATCAGCCGCATCGAGCCGATTCCCGTCGGATAGCCACCGGAAAGGCCGAACCCGCCCTGCGCCAGACCGCCATACGGTTTGTAGTCGACGCTGCAGTCTTTAGAGCCGTAAACAAGGTAGATCCGATAACTTCCCAGACCTCCCCGGAATTTCCCAAAGCCGCTGCCGTCGCGATTGTGTCCCCGGGTAAAGTAAAGAAACGGGTATTGCATCTCAATCCATTCGATGTCGGTGATGCCGGCCGAGGGGATGTTCATGTGCCCCCCTGAATTGACCCCATCGCGGTAAGGCGCCGCGCCCATGCCCGCGCCGTGGATGTCGTAAAGACCCTGCGCGACTCTTATTCCCTCGCGCGTGTGCCCCCCGTAAAAGTATCCCGGACCGCCGACGAATTCGAGATTGCCGGTCGTGGAACCGTTAACATCCTCGTCACGGCCCGCGGCGTAAAGCATCTTCGCCACGCACTCGCACACGGTAGAGACGAGCACGTTGCCGATCCGAGGACCGGCGCCGCAGGCCGCCGGAAACCGGCAATTTAAGATCGTTCCCTCGGGAACTGAGATCTCTACCGGGCGCATTTTGCCATCGCTCCAGGGAACGTTCCAAAAAAGCGTATTGGTCAGGGCCAGAGCAATGTGAGCAATCGTGCTCGGCAGGGTCGAATTGTGATCGGTGTCGGTCTGGGGACTGGTGCCGGAGAAATCGAAATGAAGCCTGTCTTTCTCTTTCACCATCGTGCAAAAGAGCTGCTGGGCCACTCCCTTACGGGTCTTGCGGTCCAGAGTGGTCACGTACTGGCGCGCAACCCACGTCCCGTCGGGCATAGAGCGCAGCTTTGCCCGCGCCTTGTTCTCCGAGTCCTCGATCATCTTTTCGCCCGCGGCACGCACAAAACTCAGGCCGAACTTCTCGACCAGACCGAGATAACGCTTGGCGCACACATTGTTTCCGGCGATCATCGCCTTGAGATCGAGCCCGACATATTGCGGGTCCCGGCACTGGCCGGTCAGCGTTTTAAAGACATCCTCGCGGAATTCTCCCCGCTCGACCACCTTGAGCCCTGGAATGCAGATTCCCTCATGGTAGATTTCGTAGGCTTCGCCGCGCAGGAGGCCGCCCGTATCGGCGGTATGCGTGCTGGTGGCGGTCCAGGCGATAAGCTCGTTCCGGTAAAAGATGGGTTTGACCACCATCATGTCGTACGTGTGGGAGCCCGCGATGTACGGGTCATTGAAGAAGATCTGATCCCCGTCGTAAAAACCGGGCGATTTGCCGAACCACTGGATCAAGCTGTGGATGGCGTCGGATGTAGCCGCCGCGAACCTGAGATGTCCGGAGCAGGCAAGCACCATGGTTCCCTTTTCATTATAAAACGAGCTCATGCATTCCCCGCCCTGCGAAACAATCGGGGAAGCCGTAACCCGCTGCAGGGTCATTCGCCCTTCCTCGCCAATGGCCCAAAGGCGGTGAAAAAACATTTCATAACGGACTGGATCTACAGCCGCGACTTTTTTCATCACTTTCTCCCTAACCCTCATGTTTCGGTCTCGTTGAGCTTTCTCAACCCACCTCCATTACAAGATTCATATAATGATCCACGGTGACCTTGAATCCCGGCGGCACAAGAGTCGTCGTGAAGGGCAGCTCGATCACCGCCGGTCCCGTGACCCGCGCTTCCGGCCCCAGGAGAGCATAGTCGTAAACCTTCGTCTCAATGAGTTCCCGCATGGGACGGGTAAAAAAGACCTTGCGCTTTCCCTTGACGGCGGAGGCCGCCCTGGAATTTTTGGCCCTGCGCGCCTTCAGCTGAGGCTTGGCAACCAACCCTACGGCATCTACCCTGAGAGCGCTGATTTCTATTCCGGCTTTGGTGTAACCCGCGCCCACCCCGTAAAGCTCCTCGTATTTTTTCTCAAAGCTCGCCTGAAGCTCAGCCATGCGCTTGTTCGAGAGGCGATCCCATATAACGGGGAGCTCGACGCCCGCGGTCTGGCGCCGGTAGCGCATGGTAAAAAAGCACCTGAACTCGATCTGACCGCGCTTGAATCCTTCTCCCACCATCGTTTCCATCAATTCTTTTTCGATCGATTCGAGTCTCTGGTTGACGACTTCAGGATCAGTCGGAAGAACGTACTGGCAACTCATCACCCGCGTGTGGATGACGTCCGCGGCGGCGACTCCGAAAGCGGAGAAGACCGGAGAGGTCGAAAAGATGTAGATCCTTTTCACGCCCAACTCCGCGGCGAAGCCGGCGGCGTGAACCGGACCGGCGCCGCCGAACGCGTAGATCACGAACTCCTCAGGCAAGTATCCAGTCCGCACCACCTGCCGGCGAATCAGGTCCGACATTTTGGCGTTGACAATGTCGTAAACACCGGCGGCGGCCTCGACGGCGTTCATTTTTAGCGGGCGAGCGATGTTGGCTTCGATCGCTTTACGCGCCTTCTCCAGGTTGAGGACCTTTTTTCCACCGAGAAAATAATTCGGGTCGATGATGCCCAGCACCAGGTCGGCATCGGTTACGGTCACCTCTTCGCCGCCGGAGTCATAGCAGACCGGCCCCGGGCTTGCGCCGGCGCTTTTGGGTCCGACCAGGAGACGTCCGGTCTCAGAGTCAACCCGAGCAATCGTGCCGCCGCCGGCGCCGATGGACTCGATATCGATAATCGGCTGCAGTATTCGAAAACGCTCGACGATCGGTTCCTGCGCGTATCTCCAATAGTTCTCCGTGATCAGACCCACGTCGAAACTCGTTCCTCCCATGTCGGTGGTGATCACGTTCTTGTGGCGGAGCAAACCGGCAACATAGGCTGACGCGATCATCCCTCCCGCCGGACCCGATTGGAGATTGGCAATAGCGCTGACATGATCTTTGTGCGCTACGCCCCCGTTTCCCTGCATGATCAGCAGCGGCCCTTGAAGGTTCGCGGTTTGCAGGCTCTTTTGCAGGTCACCGAGATAGCGCTCGACCGTGGGACCAAGATAACTATTGATGATGGCCGTATTGGCGCGGGCGTATTCTCCTGCAACCTGCGATAACGCGCTTCCAAAAGTCCAGTAGACTCTCTTTGACGGGTCGGCTTCCAGAGCAAGACTCCGGATCTGTTCCTCGTGGGCGGGGTTGGCCCAGGCGTGAAGGAGGCTCACGGCAATGGCGTGAACGCTTTCCTCCTCGATCAGACGGCGGATCGCTTCCATGACGTCCGCCCGGTTCAGGGGAGTGATCTCCTCGCCCCAATAAGTCATCCGCTCGCGGACGCCGATGACGCGTTCGCGTGGAACAATCGGCTCCGGCTTGGTTACATAAGTGACGTGCCGTATCTCTTCTTCTGAAAGTCCGTCCACGCGGCCGATGGCGCGCATGATCTCGGTGGTGTCTTCAAATCCCTTGGTCGTGATAAAGCCAACCTTAACGCCACTGTGCGTAATAAGGGCGTTGGTGGCCACCGTGCTGCCATGCTTGAAAAGAGACGTGCGGCCGAGAAGTTGCGACCTCTCAATGCCGACCACCCGCGCCGCCTCTGAAAGAGCGTCCATCACGCCCCGGGAGAAATCATCAGGAGTCGTGGGGGCTTTCGCGGTCCACACCTCGCCGGCTCCGCTCATCACAACCACATCGGTGAAAGTCCCACCGGTGTCCACGCCGACTATGTACTGCTGCTGTGCTGCCATTAATGCTTCCTTTCTCGGTATCGTCTTCAGCAGACATATGAGAAAGGGCCTCTGGTTGTCAAGGCAGAGGAAAGCGAGAGACGAGGGGTTCAGAAGAAACGAGCACTGATGTGAAAAATTGGAAGCTACGAACCGTAGTTCAAGACGTTCAAGCCGTTTAAGCCGTTCAAAACGTTTTGAACGGTTGGAACTGTTTGAACGAATGGAACGCTATTTCTGAATAGCGCAAGCTAGAGCACTCCGACCGTCCGCCCCTTGTGAATGTAGTGCTGCCAGAGCTTGCCGGCGCGGTAATCGGAGCGGCCATAACTTGCGCGCAACGCAGATACCTCCTCTGGATTTAGCGGCAGCAAAGCACCCAGCGCGGTGGCGTAGAGCAGGCTTCGGGCATTCTCCTCAAAGTCGAGACAGTCCATGAACAGCTCCTGCATACTGCGAGAGACGACCACCGTACCATGCGCGCGCAACAGGCAGACTCCGTGAGTCCCGAGCGTTTGCATCATCGCGCGCCCCTGTTCGTCCGTCCGAATATGCGTCGTGTCCGGATGGATAGGAACCTCATCCGCGAAACGATACGCGAAGTTGCGCACAGCGAGCAGAGGCCGGTCCACCACCGAGAATAGAGTCGAGATCGTGGGATGACCATGGCAAACCGTCAGCGCATCGGGACGGGCGCGATACACGCAGGTATGCAGCGCCGTCTCAGCCGGCGCCGGTCCTTTGCCTTCCAGAACCTTCCCATCGATATCGACCACCAGGATATCGTCTGCCGTAATGGCCGCGCGGCTCGTGTCCCTCGGCTGGATCAGAACGCGGTCGGTCCCGGGTATACGGGCGCTGACGTGGCCGCTAAAATCCATAATGCCCTGCATCACAAGCAGGCGCGTGCAAGTGGCAATCTCTTCTCGCAGGCGGGTAATTTGTGCGTCAGACATGAAGACCTCGCTTTCTTTTGAGGCTGGAGTTTTTTTCTTTTCGCGCAAGGCTATCCAATACGCTCTCGCCTGTCAATGCGCCGTTGTCCCCGTCTCTGCGAGACTCCTTCAATTGCTCAAAAGCTTTTTCATCCTTTCGATCACCTCAGGCGGCTGATCGATGACTTCTTTTGCAAGCTGTTCGAGCTCTGCCCCGTCGATCGGGTCGATCTCCAGCTTTCTCTTCTTTGCCTCCTCCAAAAATTTGGCATCTTGGACCGATTTGCTGAAAGCTTCACGCAGTAACTTTTGTCTTTCCGTGGGCAAACCGGGAGGCGCCACGATCGGTCTCCCAATATCTCCACCCGCCAACACGACGGTCGCCAAACGGCGGCCTGCCTCGGGTGTCTTGAACCTGTCCATGAGCTCGTAAATCGTCGGCACGTCAGGCAGCCGGCCGTCTTTTTTCTTCCCCGTTTGGAGCAGCACGCGGACAAACCCTTTCTTCCGCCAGGTCGTGAACGGCTCACGGGCAAAGAAGGCTGTAATGGAGAAAGACCGGCACTGGATCTCCCCTCTTTCAACGGCCAAATCGATTTCCCCACCGCCCTGGTAACCCAAAACAACGTTGAACTTCATTCCAAAAATCTCTTCTAGCAGTTTGGGCAAATAGTACGCGGCGACTCCGGTCCCGGTTGATCCGCACTTGGGCGGCTCCGCGGCGGCGCGAATGTCGTCCATGGATCTGTAGGCAGTATCGGCCCTCATATAAAGCAAGTAGTTCGAGGTAACCGTGTTCCCGATCCAGGAGAATTTTTTCCAATCGTATTGAACCACGGTCCGACCGACCAGTTGGTCAAAATAGAGAGCGGGAAAAATCGCCCCCAGAGTCAAGCCGTCAGGCTTCGCCACACTGTAGACGAAGTTTGCCGCGATCATGGAACCCCCACCGCTCATATTCTGGACGATGACGTTCGGGTTCCCAGGAATGTATTTAGGCAGGAACTGGGCGAGAAGCCGCGCATAAAGATCGTAAGCGTCCCCTGCTTTTGTGCCCACGACGACCGTCATGGTTTTGCCATGAAAAAATGATGTCTGAGCTTCAACGCCCGAACTCCAGGTGAGGAGAAGCATCAAGCAGACGAAGATAAGGTTTTGCATAAAGCGGCCTCCGGGTATTGTGAGGGTTAAAAAGCAGTTTACACACCCCTCACCCTGGCCCTTATATTATCTCCCGCAAGAGAGAGGGAATCTAACAAATCTCCCCTCCCTTGACGGTAGGGATGAAGAGGTGGGTGATTTATGTCAACACGTTTGTGCTTTCGCTATAGAATCTAAGTCTGCGAAATCTACTGCTGGCTGCGCCGAATGTAAAGGGAAAACTTCGGGGAGATACCGATTACCGCGGCTATTTTCCCCGCGGCAGCTCTTAAAGCTGTCCCGGAAACAGCTTAAGGCGTCGGGTCAGGAAGAGGCGTACTGAGTACCTCGCGAACTTTGCGTGCCAGGAGCGTCGATGTGAACGGCTTCTCAAGGAAGGGCACGTTTGGATCGAGCACGCCGTGTTGAAGAACTGTGTTAATCGCATAACCGGACATATAAAGCACTTTCATCTCGGGACGGAATGCCCCCAGCTCTCCGGCGAGCCGCCGGCCATCCATTTGCGGCATGACGAGATCCGTGATCATTAAGTGTATCGGCCCTGGATATTGCTCACAGCTCCGGATGGCTTCGTCGGCGCTGGATGCGACAAGCACCCGGTAGCCTTTTTGCTCGAGCGACACGCGAACCAGATCCCGCAACGGCTCCTCATGTTCCACCACCAGGATGGTCTCGCCGCCGCCTGGAGAGGTCAGGTGTTCCCGGTCTTTTCGTCGTATTTCAACCTCTTCTTCAACGCGTGGCAGGTAAATTTTGAATACTGTACCCTTCCCCGGTTCGCTGTACACCAAGATACTACCCCGGCCTTGCTTGACGGCTCCGTAGACTGCCGCGAGTCCGAGTCCCGTTCCCTTCCCATGCTCCTTCGTAGTAAAAAAAGGGTCAAAGATCCGGGAACGTGTTTCAGCGTCCATCCCCAATCCCGTGTCGCTGAACGAAAGCATCACGTAGGGACCAGGCTCGACTTCAATATGCGCCCGCGCGTAATTCTCATCCAGCTCCACGTTAGCCGTTTCAATCATAAGCTTGCCGCCGTTGGGCATCGCGTCCCGAGCGTTGACGGCTAAGTTCAGAATAACCTGCTCAATTTGCCCCTGTTCGGCCCTTACGCGGCCCAATTGCGGATCGAGCGCTATCGTTACATCGATGTGCTGTCCAAGGAGACGCTTAACTATTTTTTCCAGAGTGATGATAATGGCATTGAGATCCAAGACTTTCGGCTGCAAGACCTTCTTTTGACTGAACGTCAAGAGCTGGCGCGTGAGCGAAGCGGCCAGTTTCCCGGCTTTCTTGATTTCCTCAGCATCTTTGCGCCGGGGGTCGTCCGGGCCAAGATCATTCAACAGAAGATCGGAGTAACCGATAATCGTCGTCAGAAGGTTGTTAAAATCGTGCGCGATGCCTCCTGCGAGTAGACCCAGGGCCTCCATTTTCTGCGATTGACGAAGTTGTTCCTCCAGGTTTTTTCGTTCGGTGATGTCGCGGACCGTCGCGATAACGAGATGCCCTTCTTCTGTTTCTATAGGGCTCAGGCTGATATCCGCGGAAAACTCAGTGCCATCCTTTCGCAGGCCGATTAGCCCTTGAGCTCCACCCATGGGCCGGTTGCGGGGAGCCAGGGCATAGCTCTCACGATAAGCAAGGTGACTGTCGCGAAGGCGCGCCGGCATGAGAGTCTCAATCCGCGTACCGGCAAGTTCTTCCCGGCTGTAACCGAAGAGCTTCTGAGCCTGTGTGTTCGAAATAAGTATTTTTCCGGCGGAATCGACGACCAAAACGCCGTCAGGAGCCGATTCGATGATCTTATAGAACTCGCTCTCCATCTGCGCTTATTTGCCGGGGTATGTTTCAGTGACCGAAAAATAATTGTGGCTTATCATCTTGTATCCCGCAATTGAAACCGCCTCTATTTTTAGGAAGACGCAATTGCTGTACCTGGATTGCTCAAGAGGTAAAAAAACAGCAATTATAGGACGGCAATGATCTCTTTATGACAAAACGGCGCACTTCGCGCCCGCAGTGACGATTTTTTCCGGGATTCTTTCGGTTCGTGGTAGCTCCAGCGCTTTGTTTGCCTCTTGGATAGGCAAGTTCTTCCGTTTAGCAGCCGCCCGTGAGGCGCTACGCCCGCTCTCTCAGGCGTTCGCTCCCGTTAATTTTTCCGATTAGTGTAGATTTGAATTACCGTTTATACAAACGGTCGAAAAACTTTTCTTCTTCCAATTTTTTGATGAAACTCACATCGACGAAATCCTCAGGACGGGACGCTTTGGCCTTGGGATTTTTTGTGGCGAGTTCCTCCAGGATCGTCTGGATTCCTGGCAAGGTCGGATAAGGCTTTTCGGGGACGGTTTTAATAGCAATCTCCCGGTAGGTCTCCTCCAACGCCTCACGATCCGTGGTCTGAAGATATTTGCTCATGATCTTGATACTCGCTTCTCTCTCCTTTTTATAGAAAGAGATCCCTTCCACGAGAGATCTCACCACCGACATGACCGTGTCGCGATGAGATCTGATGTACGTCCTCGTGCCGACCAGAGCCGTGAGCTGAAATGGGATGTTGAGCTGCGCCATGTCAATGAGGGTATTAAAACCCGCTTTCCGCGCGGTGAGAGTGAAAGGCGGGGTAATAATGGTGGCCTGAACGTTTTTCGACTGCAGGGCCACGAAACGGGCCGTTTGAGCCCCAATCTGCAGCAGGGCTACGTCTTTCTCCGCGTTAAGACCTACTTTGGCCAGAGCCATCCGCACTCCGAGATCGGTGGCGCTGCCAAAACGGCTTACGGCAATCTTTCCTCCTTTAAGTTGCTCCACTCTCTTGATCTCCGGCAGCGAGATCAGACTATAAGGGAAGGTATTCAAAAAGCTCGCAACGATCATGACATCCGAGCCCGCCAGATTGCTGGCCACCGCCGTCGAGCCGTCGGCCACAACCATGGCCACGTCCCCTCCTAACATAGCCTGAATCCCGAGAGAACCACCGGCGGTGAAAATCAGAGAAACATCGAGCTGGTTCTTCCTGAAAAAGCCGGCTTCCTTGGCAACGATCAACACCGCCTGGTAGGGGCTGGTGGCAGTATAGGCGAGGTTTAGCTTACTGAGCTGGGCTTCCGCCTGCGCGGCCAATAGAAGAAAAAGCCATAAGCAAGTTCCAGCTGCGACCAAGTTTCTCTTCCTGCTCATTTCAGCCTCCGCAACATAGTCAAGGCTTCCTTTCGGTCCTATACGGTTCGTAAACCAGATTGGGCTTGATCGCGGCGTCGATATTGCGCGCCATCGGATTGCGCATCTCCTCGGCAATGTGAGCCAGAGCCCCTAGTGTTCTGCCGATTAGAGCGAAAGCTTTCGTTATTTGCCAGGGAAGCCCCATGTCCAGGGCGGTGGCCGCAATGGCTCCCGTGACGTTGATAGGCAACCGGCGACCGTGTTTTTGCTCGGCGGCTTTGGAAATATGCTCCAGCAGCTGGCAATAACGCCCGTAAACTTCACTATCACGCGCGATCTGGAACAGACGATTCGCCCGCGGGTCGCCTTCAGCGTGCGTCCGATGGCCGATGCCGGGAAGCCGCTGCTTTCTTTCGTCATAGCGATTGACCACTGAAGCGGCGAGGGCGTCGAAATCGACCTCTTTTGTTTCCCGGGGCAGCGCCTCCTGGAGCATTTTTGCCGACCACTCCGATGACCCCAGATGCACGCTTCCCGCCCCTAATATGGCAGCGGCGACGGCGCCCTGGATCGCCTCCGGAGCCGTGTGATAGGTAAGCCGCGCTGTGACGGCGCTGGAAACCATCCCGTGCTCTACCAAAATGGTCAGCAGAGCGTCAGTCATACGGACTTCACCGGGACCTGGAAGCCGGCCCAGCAACAGCAAGAAAGCCATTTGGCTGAAAGTAATTTTTCCGACCAGCTCTTCATTCAGATCGTAGCCGCAGACCAGGATCCTGTGAAGCTCTGCCTTGCCCAGGCCGGTCACAATTCTGGGTTGTTTGCTCATTGCAATCCTCCTATCTCTTTCCAAAATAGCCTTGGAGAGGAAATATTACAGCCATCGCATTTTGCACCTGCGGTCGTCACTCCTAACCGCCGTCTGCGTCCCAATTGGTTGCCCGTTTCGCTACTCCAAAGGAAGAGTATTGTCAAGATTGTTTTTCCAGCAACGCTCCGGCCAACCGCCTGGAGCCGGCCCTCAAAGCTGTTGCAGAAGCAAGGTGATTCAAGCTAAATTGACCGCCAAAAGAGTCGGGTTATTTCGCCGCAAAACCGGCGCGACATCCGTCAAAATTTCTTGCCTCGCGGCACCCCCAAGAGGCCGCAGGCCAATGACTGCAAAGGAGACTTCCCATGGTGAGATTCGCACCCAAGCTTACTTTTGGTTCTGCCGCCGCGGACTGGCAGGATCGATTAAACGTGGAACGTATGCGGCAATATCGGATGGAACGCGCAAGGAAGATCATGCAAAAAAATGGCATTCCGGTAATCCTGGAGGCTAGTCAGACCAACATTCGCTACCTCACGGGACTGCGAGGATTCGCTTATCCCATGTGTCGTTTCGTTCTCTTTTTTGCCGAGCATGATCCGGTGATGTACGAGCACAACGGCTATTATCATATGATGCCCGATCAGGCGACCTGGATCAAAGAGTGGCGTCCCGCCCGATCCTGGCTTACCGGCGCGTGCGGTTTGGAGGCGTCTCAGGATGAGGCGAAACAGTTTGCAGCGGATATCAAGCAAGAGCTTCAGTCTCGCGGCTTGCTCGGCGAAAAACTCGGACTGGGAGGGTTCGATGGCATCGCCCGCGAGGCGCTCGCCGCGGTGGGAATCAAGAACGTTGTGGATACCCGAGCGATCCTGCTCGAGGCCAGATCCATAAAGAACGAAGACGAAATCAATTGCCTTAAGACGGCCGCCGCGATTGTCGATGGCGTATGGTTCCGAGTATGGGAAAACCTAAAGCCGGGAATCAAAGACACCGACCTGGCGACCGTTGCTTCCGCCGCAGGATATGAATACGGCGCAGAATCGGCAGTGCCCGGAGGCTGGCGCACGGGGCCAAACACCTTTGACCGCGCTTTTCATCAGTCCAGCCGGATCATTCAGGTTGGCGATTTAGTCTACGGGTCACTTTGCGGCCTTACCTATATGGGCTACGGCACCTGTACCTACCGAAGTTTCATCGTGGGAACAAAACCCACTGACAAGGAGAAAGACTGGTATAAAAAGGTGGTGGATCGGATAACCGCGATGATCGAAGAGATCAAACCCGGAAAGACAACGGCGGACGCTGCCAAGCATTTTCCTCCGGCCTCGAGTTGGGGCTACAAAGAAGAAGTCGAAGTCCTCGCGAGCGAGATCGGTCACGGGATTGGACTGGGAGGAGGAGGCAGCAGCGGTTACGATATACCAATCATTAATCGGCAGTGGTCCTTCAAGTATCCGCAGGTCTTTGAAGAAGGAATGACGATTGCGGTGGAGTCCCGTGAGGGCGAAACTCGCGTGGGCGGGGTGAGGCTGGAGAACATGTTGGTTGTGACAAAGGACGGCGCTGAGATCATGGACCGGTTCCCCCGGGATGAGATCCTGATCGCCCCCCGTGTTTAGCCCACGACTTGATTCCATGAACTGTCAACACCTGGGATAGAGGCGAGGAACGCTGGATGCGCGTCGCCGCACTCACGGACATAACCGTCGTTGAATGCTCCACCTATGTCACCGGCCCCTACGCGACGGCGTTGCTGGCCGATTTGGGAGCGCGAGTAATTAAGATCGAATCCCCTCCCGAAGGTGATCCCTATCGATACTTCGCGCCCGGTCCATATTTCAGTTCTAATTTCGCGCATCTGAACCGCAACAAAGAGAGTCTGGCGCTGGATCTCAAATCGGCTCAAGGCAAGAAGATCTGCGTCGATTTGGTACGAAACGCCGACGTCTTTGTGGAGAATTTTCGCCCTGGCACGGCCGAGCGTCTTGGTTTGGGTTACGAGACCCTGCGGTCATTGAACCCGCGTCTGGTGTATTGCTCTATTTCCGCCTTTGGCCGGTCCGGTCCCTATGCGGAGAAACCCGGCTTCGATACCCTCGGGCAGGCCATGAGCGGCCTTTTGAGCGTACTCACCGATCCCGAGGAACCGAAGGTGATGGGGGTGGCGTTGTCCGACTACGTGACGGGATTTTCAGCGGGATACGGGATTCTTGGCGGATTGCTGGCGCGGCAGAAATCCGGGCAGGGTTCGAAGGTGGAAACCTCGTTGCTACAGGCGACTTTATCGTTCATTGGAGAGACCGCCGCCGGTTATCTTCGGACCGGCGCGATTCCCAATCGCATTGACCGCGTCAAAAACGCACACGCGTTCGCTTTTCTGACCAGGGACAAACTGCCGCTGGCGATACATTGCTCAGTGCCGGAAAAATTCTGGCTGGCGCTTTTGAAAGCCGCGGATCGAGTGGATCTCGCGGAAGATCCGAGATTCAAGACCAGAGATGACCGGCGGAAGAATTACGAAGAGCTGGAAAAAGAGCTGTCCCCGGTTTTCGCTGCCAGGACCAGGAAAGAATGGTTGCAAGTGCTGGAAGCCAACGATGTGCCTGCAGGTCCTTTGTATAACCTGGGGGAAGTCCTGGAAGATCCCCAGGTAAGGCACCTCGGGCTTACCGAAGAAGTGGAGCATCCGGAAGCGGGGAGATTGAGGTTCGTCGGCGCTCCCGTTTGCTACCACGGTTTGCCCGAAGAAAAATCCGGACCGCCGCCTCTTGTGGGTGAGCACACGGCGGCCATTCTGGTCGAGTTCGGCTACAGCCCGGCCGCTATCGAAGAGCTTTCGCAGCAAGGAATCGTTCAATTGGGTCCTAAGTAGTTTGCTGTCCGAAAGTTCAGTAACATGAAAGCGGTGACCGAAGGGGCAGGCCTGTAGGTCGCAGATGTAGGACCGTGCAGGTTCTGGAAGGCAGAGACCAGGAAATAACCACCCTTGGAGCCTCGAGGTACTGGCCCATCGGCTGCGACCGAAAGGCGTGCCCCTGAGGGAACCGTTTTCGGACGAATCACAAAACGAAAGGGAGAGCACATGATTTATGACCTGGAAATAAACTCGGCAGCCCATTATCCCGCCGCCGGGGTGATCGATCTGATCGAGTTGGCCGAGGGCGTCGGCTTCGGCGCGTTTTGGAAGGGGGAGTCGAACAGCACCGACCCAATGGTGCTTATTTCGGCCGCCGCGAGCCGGACAAAATCGATCAAACTCGGGACTGCTATTTACCACGTTTACGGGCGCAGTCCCGTGACGCTGGGAATTCAAAGCGCCACTTTGCAGGACCTCTCCAACGGCCGGCTTCTTCTCGGCCTCGGCGTGGCGAATAAGAGCATTGCCGCCTGGCATGGCGGCGTCTTTGACCGTCCGCTCCGGCGCGCCCGCGAATATATCGAGATTGTTCGCAAAGTCGCCGCAGGCGAGCGGGTCGAATACGACGGCGAGATTTACCGGACCGGCAAGCGCTTTCAGCTTTCTTGGAAACCGAGCCATCCCGTTTTTCCAATTTACCTCGCGGGACTCGGGCCGCAGATGACACGGCTCGTGGGACAAATTTCAGACGGTGTCTTCATCAATATGGCGACGCCATCGAAAGTAAAAGAAATCGCCGCACGGGTCCGCCAGGCCGCGACTGAAGCGGGACGCGACCCGAGCAAAATTGAGATTATTGCCAAATCGCGGGTTACACTGAATCCCGACAAGAAGGCGGCTCGCGAAAAACTGCGCCAGGTGCTTACCTTTTATAATATCGCCGATCACTACAGCGACATGCTGCGAGGCATGGGGTTTGAGAAAGAAGTCAACGCGATTCAGGAAGCGTTTCAAAAGGGCGGCTTCAAAGCGGCGATGTCCGCGCTGACCGATGAATACATGGACAAGCTCCCGGTTGTGCCCGCAACCGATGTTCAAGAGATCAAAGAAAGAATGAAGGCATTCGAGGAAGCAGGCGTGACGCGAATGGTAATTCCCTACGTGCCGGTCACTGAGCCGGTGGTGGAAGACGCAAAGCGGTTTTTGAAGGCGTGGGGCGAAAAGCGATAGACTCAATAGTCAATCGTTAATGGTCAATAGTCAATGGTATCGTTACAGAGGTAACCAAAAACCCATTGACCAAAAAGCATTGCCCATGACCAATAACTATTGACCAATACAGGAGGAAGCATGTGTGATTTTGCGGCGGAGGCAGAGGCTGCGGCGAAGTTGATGGTCGGCCGAACTTTAAGCGTGGAGCGGGTGCGCCAGCTCAATGCCAAAGACTATTTTTACCAGATGCTCAAAGACAACCCGGAGATGCTCAAGATCTATCCGGGGATTGAGAACGAACTGCTGAATGGGGCCATCGATTGCCACATTCACGCATACCCCGATTTCGTCCATCGCTCCCAAGACATGATTGAAATTGCGATCGAGGCGTCCAGGTGTGGCATGCGGGCCATCGCTTTCAAAGACCACTGGAATCTGAGCGCGACATCGGCCTACCTGACGCAGAAGCATATCGACTGCCTGATTGAGAAAGGCGAACTGAGCCACCGCGTTGAGGTTTATGGCGGCGCCGGTACCTGCCTTGGCATGAGACCCGAGTACATCCGCGTGGGACTTCAATATCCTAACTTCAAGATGATTTGGTTCCCGACTTTCACCTCGTATGGTTTCTGGCGCGGCGCCGGCCATCCGGAAAAAGAAGGCGTGCGCCTGTGCAGCGAGGATGGCAGGGTGTTGCCGGAAGTGAAAGAGATTATGGAAATGGCGGCGGAAAGGAAGGTTGGCATCGGTTTCGGACACACCGATTTCCAGGAGCTGCTGCCGTTGGCAAAGCTCGCCAAAGATATCGGTTGTAGAGCGACCCTGGACCATCCGCTGTTGGAGCTGAACAAGCTTCTGCTCGACGAGATGAAACAGCTGCGCGATTTGGGCGTTTACGTTGGAACGTACTGCCAGCCCATGATTCCAAGTCTCTATCAGCCCGTGGCGGATCCGATGGAGACCATACGCACGATCAAAGAAATTGGTCCCGAGCGCTGCATTATCGGCAGCGACTTCGGCCAGGTGCTCCATATGGACGCCATCGACGGAATGCGCGTCTTCATTCGCGCGCTGCTCGGATTCGGCATCAAGCCGGAGGAAATCAAGCTGATGCTGCAGGACAATCCGGCGAAGCTGATGTGGCTGGATGAGGCGACCGAAACGAGTGTTCCTCAGGGAAGCTATTCGCGCAAATAATGTCTCCTTAGGTTGACTCACGCTCGAGCGGCAATGAGCCGATCATTGAGGCTCAGAGCGTCTATTCGGCCGAGAGGCCGCCACCACAGACCATGAATATTGACGGTGAGATGAAACAACCGCAGAACCCTGCCGGCGAGAGGACCCGGCGCATTGACTGGCTGCTTCTCACGGGCGCCATGCTGGGGAGGTTCCTCTCCGGACTCTCTTCGCGGATCTTCATGATCTCTCTTCCCACAATGGCGGCCGGACTGGGAACGGATCTCTTGGGAATCTCGTGGGCTCTTATTTCATTTCAGCTTGCCAGCATCAGCTTCTCCATAATTTTTGGAAGGGTGGGGGACGTTTACGGCCGGCAAAAAATTTACGGACTGGGCTTCATCGTTTTTACCATAAGCACATTTCTCTGCGGGATATCGCAGACTATCCTCCAGCTGATCCTGTTGCGCTTCGTGCAAGGGCTGGGCTCCGCCATGATCGAGTCCGCGACGCGGGTTTTGGCGATGGACGCCATGCCCGAGGGCTATGAGGGAAAGGCGCAGGGAATCATGAGCTCAACTTTTCACTTCGGCTTTTTCATCGGTCCTCCGGTGGGCGGGCTCATTATCGATTATCTTCACTGGCGTGGAGTTTTCTTCGTGCTGATTCCCATCGCTCTGGCAGGCGCCGCTCTTACCTTTGTACGGCTCGGCTCCAGAGGTGAAAAGCCAATGGCGGCTCGCACCTCGATTGATTATCTCGGGGCGGCTCTTCTCGTCATCCTGGTGGTCATGTTGACATTTCTTATGGACCGGAAGGCTGCGGAAGCGGTGGGTCTGGCAGAAAAAGCTTGGTTGACGCTCGCCTTCGCCGGGGTTCTCGGCGGATTTCTCGCCCAGGAGGTGAAAAATCCCAGCCCGATCATGAATCTCTCCCTATTCAGGATCCGGATGTTCACGTTTAGCATCATAAGCCTGGTAGTGGTCTCGATCGCGCGCGGTTTGGCTGGTTTTTTGATGCCGTTTTATCTGCAGCAAATCCTGAACCTCTCGCCGACTTTCATCGGGCTCATGTTTCTGGCTACTCCGATCTTCAGCGTCACATTGGCCCCCCTGGGAGGCCATCTGGCGGACAAAGTGGGTCCAAGACTTCCCGCGACGCTGGGGGTGTTGGCGTTGTTGATTGCCCTCATCATCGGAATAACTCTGAAAGTCGATTCGAGCTGGCTCCTGCCTCTAGTCGCGCTGGGGCTCACCGGCGTCGGCACCGGGTTTTTTAATGCCGCAAATGGCGCGGCGATCATCGGATCGGTTCCTCGACAGCACCGGGGCTTTGCCACGGGAATGGTGCACACAGGATTTGATCTCGGTCACATGCTGGGGGTCTCGACCAGCGGCCTTCTTATGGCCCTGGCCTTCGAACACTATTCCGGTGTGGCGGGTTCAGTTCCCGGCGCAGATAATCCAGGAGTCTTTGTCGCCTCTATGAATGTGACTTACATGGTTGCCGCGCTTCTCTGCTTGCTTCCCTTCGCGACTTCTTTGATGCGGGGCAGCGGCAGAATCCAAGCAGCGGGTTAGTGTAGGGCGGTTTGTGTGGCGCTTTTGTCAAAGGGGCGATCAGAGACTACATTATGCAGTCAAACCAGTTTCTGGCCGAGCTCAAAACGAGCCATTTGCTCGATCAGTGTCACCAGGCCTGAATGATCGAGGTCTCCGCTTCCCATGGATCTCATAGCGCTCATCATCTGAGCCACAAGCCCTGTGACCATCAAAGGGACTCCGTATTCTCCGCCGGCGCCGAGAGCGATCTTCAGGTCTTTCTCGTGCAGCCGGATGCGGAAGCCGGGCTTGAAGTTCCGTTCCAACATTTTTTGGCCATGAGCATCGAGAATTTTAGACTGCGCAAAACCGCCGAGGAGGACTTCGCGTACTTTGGCAGGATCCACTCCCGCCTTTGCAGCGAGCACCAGGGCCTCGCTCACGGCGGCAATGGTGACACCGACCACAACCTGATTCGCCGCCTTTGCCACCTGCCCCGCGCCCGTGCCGCCCACGTGGACGATGTTTTTGCCGAGAACTTGAAAGATCGGCATTGCGCGCTCCACAGCGGAGGCTTCTCCCCCGATCATAATCGAAAGTGTGGCGCTGATCGCTCCCGCTTCGCCGCCGCTTACCGGCGCGTCAAGCATCTCTAAACCAAGCGTTTCGGCCTCAGCGGCCAGTTTTCGAGTCACCACCGGCGATATGCTCGACATGTCGATCAAAAGGGTTCCCGGTTTGCCCGCGGTAAAAATCCCTCGCTCGCCGGCGTAGACCTGTTCCACGTCAGGCGAGTCCGGAAGCATTGTGATAAGGATGTGCGCTCGTAACATAACCTCTTCAGGACTCGCAGCCGTCTGCGCTCCTTCTTTGCCCAGTTCCTCGACGGAGGGGCGACTGCGGTTATGGACCACGAGAGGATAACCTGACTTCATGAGATTGCGCGCCATCGGTTTCCCCATAATACCCAGGCCAATAAAACCAATCACAGGCATGCTCATGGTTTTCTCCTTAAGTAATACCAAGGCAGCTTAAAAAGTTAGAATGGTTGCTTCTCCCGCAGCGCCATTATCACCTTTTCCGGTGTAATCGGCAGCGCTTTGATCCTGACTCCCACGGCGTTGTAAACGGCATTCGCTATGGCTGGTTCCATCCCGGTCACAACACCTTCAGCAAAACCTTTGGCCCCAAAAGGGCCATCTTTATGCGGCGCCGATTCTACAAAAATCGACTTCATCTCATCATTCGCCGGCATCTGAGCTGCGAGAGGAATTCTGTAGTCCATCAAGTTGGGATTCAGGACGCGCCCGTTCTCCATCAACGTTTCTTCATAGAGGGCACTGCCAATTCCCATCGCCATACCACCTTCCGACTGCTGCTCACAAATTTTCGGGTTTATCGCTTTCCCGAGGTCGATAGCGCTATGACACCGAAGAACTTTGACCTCCCCTGTTTCTATATTGACCCCAACCTCAACGGCTTTGGCAGCATAGGCGTAAAAAGCCATGAACCGCTTTCCCTCCCTCGCAAGGCTGGGGTCGAGTTGACCCGTATTGGGATCATCGGGAATGCAATCTGCTCTGTAATCGGCAGCCCCGACAATCTCGCCGCTTTCCTGGCAAGAGAACAGGTCCCGCACCTTGATTTTTCTGTTTGGATGGCTCTTGACATAGACTTCCATGTTTCTGACAGCCAGAATCTCAGGCGGCGCCTCCAAGCGCGACGCCGCCCTTTCAATGATTTGCTTTTTAGCGTCATCGCAGGCCCGGCGCAGGGCGTTACCCAAATTGAAGGTCGTTCTACTCGAAGTCGATCCGTGCCCAAAGTAGGGCGCAGTGGCGGTGTCTGAAAATATGATATCCACTTTGTCCGGCAAAATCCCGAACTCCTCGGCAGCCACCTGTGCCATTACGGTATTGACGCCCTGACCTATGGCGTCAGCGCCGTGGTAGAGGGTGATTCGTTCGTTCTCGGTCACCTGAATTTTAGCCCCATAGTGGCTGCCAGGGGAGCTGTACTTGTTTCCCAGCGCCAACCCCTTTCCTTTTCTCCACTGCCCCAGTGGAGCGCTTTTTTCGTTGAGGTCGATTGATTCACAGACACGGTCGAGGCACTCCGCCACGCCGATGCTGTGAATGATCTCGCCGTTCAACATCGGCTCACCTTCCCGCAACAAGTTCTTACGCCTCAGTTCCACAGGGTCAATGCCCAGCTTTTCCGCTGCAATGTCCATATTCGACTCTATTGCGAAAGTCACTTCATTCACCCCGTAACCGCGCATGCCGCGCCGCTTGGGGGTATTGGTGTAAACGGCGTACCCGTCCCATTTGAGGTGCGGTATCCGGTACATGCATATCGCTGCGGCGCTGCAATTTTGAGTTACGCCGGCCGATGCTTCGGCATAGGCGCCACCGTCCACGAATACTTCCATTTTCCTCGCCACCAGCGTTCCATCCTGCTTAAATCCGTCCTTGATAATTAGAAGCATTCCCTGTCGCGGTCCTCCCAGCACAAACGCCTCTTCCCTGGTCATCACCCATTTCACCGGGCGACCGGTCTTGAGCGCCAACAACGTGGGGATGTGCTCGTAAATGGTAGCCTTGCCGCCAAAAGCGCCTCCCACATATTGCTGCTTGACCCTGATCTTATCGGCCTCCATTCCGAAGACCGCGGCGATGTCCTCTTTCACGCGGCTTATTCCCTGTTTCCCCGTAAACACGGTCACGCCACCATCGGGCTCGGGACGCACAACAGCGGCATGAAGCTCGAGGGCGCAATGCTGAACTGACGGCGCGACGAACCTGTTCTCCACAATCAAGTCCGATTCTTTGAATCCCCGATCGACGTTGCCTTTATAAACCTTGATATGCGTGAACACATTCGGCCTATCGGAGCAGAGCCTCTCGGGAGGAGTGGTTTTTCTATAGGCGGAAAAATCCGGGTGAATGATTATCCGGGGATCTGTCCCAGCCGCCTGTTCTACGTCAAATATGGCGGGCAGCTCTTCATACCCGACCCTGATCAGCTCTACGGCTTCCTCTGCCGCGTCGAGCGTTGTTGCGGCGACTGCCGCGACCGGCTCGCCCACATAGCGAACCACGCCTCTTGCCAGTATCGGCATATCCCTGACCGTTCCGGTTCCCGTTAACCTCTTCGGCGCATGCTCGTCGGTAAGGACACAACAGACACCCGGCACCTTCTCGGCATCCGAAGTATCGATGCTCAGAATTCTGGCATGGGGATAGGGGCTCCCTAACACCTTGGCATGGACCATGCCGGGTAGCTTGATGTCGGTGCAGTATTCATTTTTGCCGAGCACCTTGGTTCTCGCATCCACCCTGAGAACGCTTTTTCCAACGACCGCGAGGTCCTTCATCTCGAATGCCCTCTTCAAATTTCCTTGCTCGGCGACTTCACATTTCTTTCCTCGGCACAAGACAAAATCGCCTCAATGATTTTTACATAGCCCGTGCAGCGGCACACGTTGCCGTTCAATCCCTCTCTGATCTCTTCTTCTGTCGGGCTGGGATTATCATCCAGCAGGGCCTTGGCGGTCATGATCATTCCCGGAATACAGTAACCGCATTGAACTGCAAAGCGCTCGACAAAGGCCTCCTGCAAAGGATGCAGCGCGCCATTTTCGCCTTTAAGGCCCTCGATGGTCAGAATGTCTTTGCCCCTCGCCTTGATGGCAAGATAAAGGCAGCTCATCACGGGCTTGCTGTCGATGAGCACCGTACATGCTCCGCAGTGACCACCCCCGCAGCCCTCTTTGGTACCGACAAGGTTCAGCTCTTCACGAAGGACACGCGACAAAGTCCACCCCGGCTCCACAGACAATGCTTCGTCGATGCCATTGACCCTGAGTGTGATGAGTCGCTTCATTTCTCGCCTCTGGTAACGCAGTTATTCTGTCGCCATCGCTAACCGAAGATCTCTCTTATGGCCGATCGGGTGAAGACCTTCACCATTTCCTTTCTGTAACCAGCGGAAGCCCTCAGGTCCGTAATAGGTCGTGACTGGTCTGAGGCTGCTCGAGCGGCAGTTTCGATCAGGCGCCCATCAATCTGTTTTCCCTCAAGAGCCTCTTCCGCATTCCGCGCCCTTATGGGAGTTGGCGCCACCGCACCGAGTGCGATCCTGACTTCCTCGCACCGTTCGGGATCGCAGGTAGCGACAGCCGCTACTCCGACAATGGCAAGATCAGCAGGCCCTCTGATCGAATGCTTGAGATAGACGCCTTTGGTATGTGGCTGCATGGCCGGCACCTGGATCTCTACCATCATTTCTCCCCTTCGGAGGACCGTTTGGCCCGGACCGATAAAAAAATCTTCCAGAGCGAGGGTCCTTTCTTCCATGGGGCCGACGATCTTTACCCTTGCTCCGAGAGCTATCAGCGATGGGGCAGTTTCAGCGGCGGGAGAGGCATGGCAAAGATTCCCTCCGATGGTGCCTACGTTGCGGATCGCGACAGATCCCAGCCGCCGGGCGGCCTGCGCGATGACAGGGTGACGCTTTTTCACCTCAGCCGACACTTCAAGCGTCCTGATGGTCGTCAACACTCCGATAAAGAGGTCCCCCTTGCCGTCATATTTTACGTAATCAAGTCCGGGTATACACGCAATGTCAACGACATAATCTGGTCTTATCGACTTGCTCTGGATCAGATTGATGAGGTCCGTTCCGCCGGCGATTATTTTGGCCTTGCCGTCATAAGCCGAGAGGAATGATACCGCCTCTCCAACCGTCCGCGGCTCTACGTACTCAAAGCGCATTCTTCCCCTCCTTCCTTACGATGAGGTGAAAAAGCATCACCGGCGCGATACCGGCCTGCGCTATACCGGCGGTCTCGGAAGGTCCGAGATAGATCCCTGAGCCCTTGGAGACCGGGTATTTCTTATTCTCGAGAGTCAGAACGCCGTCGCCTTCCATGAAGTAGATCAGCTGGTGTCTATCCCCGAGGGATTCTGTCTCGAAGCGCTCGCCCTCACCAAGCCAGCGCAGCATCCCGACGACGTTCTCCGCCCCGCAGAGATTCTTATCAACGATTTCTGCAACTTCGCCCTGTCGTCCCGGCAGCTCGCGCCGCGGGCACTGAGTCGTGTCAATATAGGTCGTAACCATAAGTCAGATCCCAATCACTTTTGTTAACTCTGCACCCAAACCCTGCCGTCCACCCGCTCCCACTTAAGATCATCCTCAGTTCCCTCGAGAATAACCGTCTTGAATCGATTCGGCGCCTGGAATTCGAAATAGAATAAGGCCTCCTTCGCCCGCAGGCGGTGTTCGTTTTCCGCTGGAATGAAAATAAGGTCTCCCGATTTGACTTCTCTAACGCCATCCGGTGTTTCCACTGTCCCAATGCCCTCGATAATAAAGTAGAAATGCTCGCAGTTCTCGTGGAGGTGGTACGGAGAGGCGGCGCCCTTGTGATAACGCATGATCCCGGCAAGCATGTCATCCATGCCGGCCAATTCCTTATTAACGAAAAACACGCGCTCCCGGCCGGGCACAGCGGATATCAATTTCGGAAGCTCATCTTGATGGAAGATATAGGCCATCGGTTTTTCTCCTGGAAGGCTCGGCGGTAAAGCCTTTCGCTACCTCAGGTGCCTTCCGTCGCTATGGGACAGAGGCTTCTGATACTGCGTTTTGGGACTACGAAGGTTTCTGTGTTGTCGAAGAGTTGTAGTTCGAAACGGTTCTTTGGGTCAAGCCCAATAGCTGCGGCGAACGAGCCGTTTCGGGATGCGGCTGCGCTGCCCCCGCCCGCTTGGGGAGGGCAAGGGTGAGGGTTCCGTCCTATTGCACTACGACCGCTTCTCCCCTGTTAATTACCAGCTCGTGGATTTTCGCAGGGAGATCGAACGGCGCGTCGAGATCGAACCCTCTGGGATTCTCCGGCGTGCGCGAGAAAAAAGTTACCAGTTCTTGCACAAGAACCTTTGGCAGGCGGACTTTGTGGATCTCCGCGGAGTCAAGTTGGAACCGTCCCTTGCCCTCCTGAGTACGAAGAACACCACGCGCGGTCAGCGGAACCTGGCCGGAAACGTAGTTGAACGGATCCATGACCCCGCGCGAGGCTCGGGCACGCTTGAATTCATCCAGGTCCAGCAGAACGCGCCCGGCCAGCCAACCGTCTCCGAGAATAGTGATCTGTGGGTTTGCTAAACCCTGGGGGATCTTATCCACCCCATTGAAAGCAAGATAGGAGTTCACTTCGTTTTCGGAAATGACGGTTTTTCTCGATTTGACCGGACGAGCCGAGCCGTTTTTCGTGATCTCCTCTATCTTGCGCTGGAACCGGTCGCCTTCTTGCCTGGAGAGCTGGACCGCAAGCGCGCCCGAACCCAAGAAGCTCGCCACCAGGGATATTAAAAGGACGTTCCCGCCCGTTTTCCGAATCAGCATGTCTACAGGATAAAAACTGCGGTCAGATTTTCAAGGGTCTGTGTCATGATCGATAGCTGCCGGACATTTCTGTTGCAGAGGGTTTGTATAATTTTCTGTCTTGGCGTATTGTTTGCTGCTAATGACGCCTCGAGTCATTACTTACTGGGCCTTTCCTTCGCTTTCCGCAGTATGGTTATCCGAGTCCGCTAGATGACTGAGAAGCCATGACAGATCAGATGATCCGCGCCCTGCGGGCTATCGTGAAGTTAGTCGCTTTTCCTGCCTGTCTATTGTTCGTTGCCGGGTTCGTTGCTCAATTTCTTAGTCCGGCGGAGTATCCGTGGGCGGCGACCGTGCAGAGTTATACCGGGCCGGTCGCGCGAGCAATCCAAGGATTTCTTCCCACCGTTTATACCGGCGTGGATTTTTCTCTGCTGCTTGCGCTCGTGTTTGTCTGGATAATCTACTCCCGGATCGATCAGGTCCTCTGGAGAGTCGAAGATAACCGCATGCGGCGTTTGGCTGAAGCCAAGATTGCGGCCGCGAGGGGAAAACCCGTGCCGCACGTAGAGCCGGTGAGCCCGTCACCCTCGACTCCGCCTTCTTTGTATCCAAACGCGCCGTCGCCGCCTCCTGCGGCAGCGCCCGCTGTGACCGCTCCGGTATATCGTTCGGAGGCCATTGCCGTTATTGACCTGGTCAGTTCCACCGATATTGTGACGCGGTTCGGCAATACACTACTGCTTACGCTGAAGCACCGCCTTGAACATCACGCAGGTCCAATCGCCAGCCGACACGAAGCGGGCTATGCAGAAAGCACCGGCGACGGTTTCCTCATCTTCTTTCCCTCAATGGCGAAGGCCGTTGCTGCCGTCCATGAGATCTTTCAAAAAATCCCGAGTCTGAACGTCGACCTGCCTGAGGGCGTAGAGGTGGCCCTTCGGGCCGCGCTTAATTTCGGAGAAATTCTTGTCGATCGGGATGGCCATCGCACCGGGAGCGCCATTCACAAGACATTTCGGCTTGAGGGTTTGTCCGGGGCAACGCTGATCGAAGCTCAGGGAGGAATCCGGCCCGAGGAATTTCCGGACAAAAACTATATCCTCGCCAGTGAGGAGGCTGCTTCGATCCTGCAGAAGGTTCAAGGATTGCAGTGCCGTTTTCTCGGCAACTGTGAGCTGAAGGGCTTCCCCGGCATCCACCGGGTCTATAAAATCTAACCAAACACGTTTGAAATTTTGAATTCGGCGGTACACGAAAAAAGAAGGATCACTCGCGCGAAGACGCAAAGCACGCCAAGTTCGGATAAATAAAAATGGTTTTTTTGCGCTCTTGGCGCCCCTTCGATTTTCACTCAGGACATGCTTGGCGCGAAAAACTCTGTTGAGCTCGTCTTCTTCAAGATTACGGTAAGAATCTAAGCCTTCGAATAAGCTACTTCCCTCGAATTCTTTTCGCCCGCGCTCTCAGTTGCTCTGCATCTCCGGTTCTACGGGTCTTCTCGTAAAGACCGGCCAGTTTCTCTAACGTGCTGGCTATTTCGGGATGATCGCCGCCTAGAGAGAGTTCCTGAAGCAGAAGGGCTCGCTTGTAGGCCGACTCCGCCTGTGAAAGCCGGCCCTGGGCCTGATAAACTTCGGCCAATGTGACCGTGCTGCTCGCGCTCTCCACGCGATTAGCGCCGAAGAGTTTTTCGTTTAGGTGGATGGCTTGCTGCGCCAACTCCTCCGCTTCCTTCAAACGTCCCATCGCGAGCGCGCTAGTCGCCAAGATGTTCAGGCTGGCCGCGGCTTGAGGGCTTTCACCGCCCCACGGTTTTTCTTGTAACTCCAGCGCCTGACGGGCCAGTGACGCGGAATCAACATGTTTTCCTTGCGCTCGATAAACCTCAGCCAGGTTATTGAGGCTCGCCGAGACTTCCGGGTGATTCCGCTCCAGAGATCGCCCCTGAATCTCCAAAGCTCGCCGCGCTGCCTCCTCCGCTTCAGCCAATCGCCCTTGCGCTCGATAAACCTGAGATAAGTAATTGAGGCTCACGGCCACATTCGGATGGTCGGGGCGGTTTTTTTCCACAACCTCTAGCGCCTCTTTGAGAACCGCCTCGGCTTCATCGTAGCGGCCCTGGTTGAACAATTGCATCCCTTTCTGGACCATGGTGGGCCAATGGATATAAGGGATGTCCGCGGCGTACGCCGAGCAGAGAATGGTTACGCATATTAGAAAGCTGATCAAACCTCTGATTCTTTGCATGATATCATTTTCGGCGATCACCTTGAGTCTTCAAGCGCTGAATTGCGGGATGAAAAGAATCAAGAGATAAAGCACGCCCGAGCGCCTCTTCCGCTTTGCGGGCTTCTCCTGCGCCAATATAGGCAGTGGCAAGATCAACCAAAACCTCAATGGATAGAGGCGAATATCGGGCAGCCAGAAGGAGCTCTTGCACCGCCTCGTTAAAGCGCTTTGCATGGAGATAGGCCCGTCCGAGATCGTGGTAGTAAAGTCGCCGATGTATCGAGTCCATCGCAAGGGCTTTTTTGAAGGCTTCAACCGCCAGCTCCGCCCACCCTTGCTGAAGGTAAGTCTTGCCGAATCCCTCCAAGATGGTCGGGTCCTCGGGGTTTAATTTGTGGGCAGCCTGATACTGAGTTATGGCCTCGTCAAACCACCCGAGCTCATTTAAAAGCGCTGCAAGGCGAGTCCGATAAGTCGTGTTCTCGGGTTGTAAGGCGACGGATTTCGAGAGATACTCCACGGCTCTCTGCGGCATCTGCTGTGCCCTATACGCGTATCCGAGCTGGTGAGCGGCTTCAGGGTGCTGGGGATTCTCCCTGAGAACAGCCTCGAAATTTGCGACAGCCTTGACCGGAAGGTTAACCAGAAGCTGAGTTTTTCCCAATTCCAGGCGCGCCGGAATAAAAGCCGGATCGGCCGCAAGGGCCTTTTCAAACTGGCCGATCGCCTCCAGGGACAAACCCTTCGCGGCGTATGCCATGCCAAGCTCAAACCGGAGCTGTGGATGGTCAAAATTAGCCGCACCATTTTGGGTCAGCGCGGGTAATTCCTTCGTCCTGTAATCCTTCATGACCCGGAAATTCACCGGCGCCGTGTCGAGGTAAAGACTGAGCGGGGCGGAGAATTCCAGTGGGAGACGATCATCGGTATTGACGGAAGCGCCGGTTGAGTAGCGCTCGGCGTCGTTTTCATCGAGCATGAAGTCGGCCAGAATCGCAGCGCCGGAGCGAAACCCTAGCCGGGCCAAATCCTCCTGGACACCGGGCAGGGAAGCCACTTTGCTGCCGAGCCTGTCAACGTCAATCTTGAGAAGCCGCTCCTGACCCAAGAGCAGAAAATCGCCACTGACGGTGTTCCATATGGTTGTAGCGGGGAAGGCCGTCCGGAAGGTATTCACCACCATCCTGAGATCGGCGGGAGCAAGGCCATAGCCGTGCACCCACTGGAGCATTGCGCCTCCTGGTTTGAGTCTCTGCCGCGCCAATGCGAAGAACTCGCGAGTAAAGAGTGTAGAAAGCCCTCTGATCCAGGGGTTCGAGGGCTCGGAGATAATCACGTCATAGCGCTCGGCACCGCTCAGAAAAAAATTCCGCGCGTCGGCGATCACAATGCGCACGCGGGGATCGGTCGCGATGTTTCGATTCACTTTTTGAAAGAAGCGAGAAGCTCTTATGACTGCGGGCTCGATTTCAATCACGTCGATGCGCTCCACCGGATGTCGCGAAACAGCCGCAGCGGTTACACCGCTCCCCAGGCCGACAATGGCAATAGATTTAGGTTCGGGATGGAGTAGCAGAGCAAGATGCCCCAACATGGTTTGGGTGTGCATGTCGACTGCGGTGCTGGCATCTGTTTTACCATTGATCCGTAGGAAGGTATGGTCTTCAGCCTGGTGGACCGTGACCGTGGCGCTGATGCCGTCTTCGTAAAACAAAAGGCGCGAGTCAGGTGTCGCCTGGGCCAGCCCAACCCTCGCGGCAGTTTGGCTCAGGCGCGGCCCATAGATCGCCACTCCGCTTGACATTGCGACTTTGTCCCATGGCGGCATCCAGTAGGTTGCTCCCACCGCCGCCAGCGACACCGCAGTCCACGGAACCCACACGCGCGCCGCCAAATCTTTTAGGGCGATGAAGGTGAACAAAAGACCGACACTGAGGTTGGCGAAGATCGCGACCTTTAGGGTCTCATGGGCGCCAAGTGTGGGGATGAGCAGAAAACCGGCTGAAAAGGCGCCGAAGACCGCGCCCAGCGTATTGGCCGCGTAAATCCTTCCGACCTCAGCGCCGACGCATCTCAGCCCTCGCACAATGACCATCACCGCGCAAGGGAAGGTCGCGCCAATGAGAAGAGTCGGCAGGATCATTGCTGCAAAGCTCGTAACGAATTGGGCGGTCAGAATCAGTCCGGGCGCAGTTGATATTCGAAACACTTTGAGAAAGAGCTCGGGCATGATTCCAAAAATCGGCAGGATCAGGAGGGCGGAAAGGCCGATCGCCGTCTGGAGCGCGCCGAACGTAAAAAGACGGACGGGGCTATGGCCCAGAAACCTCGTGAATAGCGCGCTACCGAGCGCAATCCCTGTAAGAAAAACGACCAGCATGGAAGTAAAAGCGTAGGTGGAGCTTCCGATCGTCAGGGAGAGCGCACGGGTCCAGGCAACTTCATAGATCATGGAGGCAGCCCCTGAAATTCCAAGCGCAAGAGCAGTTAGAGAAGCCACGGCTCGGGGTCGTTTTCGGTCCTGGCCAGAGAGGGGCGCGTTTTTAGTTTTCTTCTCTTGCTGCAAAAAAGATGGCGATACGGCGGTCCCTTCACCACCGGACGGGGAGAGGGCAAGAGCCCGAGAGCGGCTCCAATAGATCGCCAGCAGGGCAATCCACAAGTTTAAGATGGCGGTGAGGCGAAGCATACCCCACATCCCAAAGATGGGGAGAAGAATGTAGCCGCTGCCGGCGGTCCCCACGACCGCGCCAAAGGTATTGAGGGCGTAGAGAGAGCCCACTCGCGATCCCAGCGTCGCTTCGTCCTCTGCGAGCCAACGGCTCAGGACCGGAAGAGTGGCCCCCATTAATGTCGTGGGGGGAAGAAGGAGGAAAAAGACAAGTCCAAACTGAGCCAGGTTAAGAGCGTAGTGCGAGAGACTTAGGACCTGGTAAAGTGCCAGGTACCCTCGTTCAATAAGCACGACAAGAAGCGGGATGGCGAGGCAGTAGAGCCCGATTCCTCCTTCCAGGAATCCATAGAGGAGTAGCGGGTTACGAGAGCGGTCGGCAATCTTGCCTAAGAGATAGCTCCCCAGGGCCAGCCCGGCCATAAAGGCAGTCAGGACAGTCGTGACGGCGAGAACTGTGTGCCCAAAAATCAGGCCCAATATCTTCATCAAGACAACTTCATAGACTAACCCTGTTGCGCCGGAGAAAACAAAACAGATCAAAACCTTCAGCCTGATCCCACGGAGCAGGTAACTTTGTTTGTAACGTGTCGTCATTGTAGGTAGTTATCGGGAGGGGACCCTTCGCGAGGCCGTCTAACGAACTTCTCGATTGATAAGGGCAGAACGGCTCTACGCTCTCTGGTAAACTCCAATCCGAAATTCGTTCGAACCCGAGGCCTTACCGAAAAATAGAGCCGTGAAACGTAAAAGGTGAAACGTGAATGGGAGCTCCGATTCATCTTTCCCGTTGAACTTTTTTCCCTTCTTAAAATCCGAGAGAAAATACATCCTCTGTCGCAGTTCCTTTTTTCGGATCGGGGTAAACTGTCGCAGTGAAATCCGGCGGAAAAGAAAAAAGACGCTTCAGGGCAGGCGGACACCCTCCGCCTGCCCTGCGAAGATCAGTTATTATAGGAACAGGAAATCTGCGCTCTCTGGATTGCTTCCTAGCACGCGGTTGTCGTGCCGGAAATCTTGCACGTGAAGGAGCCCGGCGGAGACTTGGCGTTATCATACCCCATTTCCACTTCGATGTTAGCGGCATCTTCCGCTCCCACCGCTTTCAGGTTCGCGCTCAAGCTATAGACGTTCGTCGTCGCATCTATACTGGCAATGCCTCCGGTGACAGTCCAGCGCCCGTCAGGCGTAACTCCGCCCGTACTGACTCCTATTCTGCCGAACTGGCTGGTGGTCGTACAGGAAGTTGTATCCCCGGGTTTGAGTTGGGCACAAGCCTGAAGCGATGTCCATAAGGAGCCGAGAAGCGACTTGGCTTCGGCCGTCTTGGCATCCTTCACATAACCGATATATCCCGTAGCGGCCATGGCAGCCAGGATCCCCAGAATCAGGACCGTTACGAGCCTCTCGATCAGCGTGAACCCTGCCTGGTTGTTTTTTTTCACCTTCTGCATAGAGATCTCCTTTCTTGTTCTTGGTTTGCAGTTAAACTATCCCCTCGTTTCTCACAACGTTTTCCTCCACACGCGCCGGATGTCTTCTCCTAGTATCACCTCCTTACCTGGCAATGCCGCGAATCGCGCCGCCCAAATTGAAGATAGGCAGATAAAGCGCGATGAAAATAAGGCCCGCCATAACTCCCACCACAACGATCAGGATCGGCTCAATAAGGGTAGAGAGGGCATCGGTTGTGGCATCAACTTGCTGCTCGTAGTAAGTCGCGGCCTTTGCCAGCATGGGCGCAAGTTGCCCGCTCTCCTCCCCCGTGCCGACCATCTGAGTCACGAGCGACGGAAACTCACCGCTTTCACGCAACGCATCTGCAACCGTGCCGCCCTCTCTCACCCTGGCGATGCTCCGATAGATTGCATTCTCGATGATTCGGTTCCCGGCGGCCTCGGCGCTCATATCCAGGGCTTCCAACAAAGGCACACCGCTCTGAATCAATGTGGAGAGCGTGCGGCAGACCTTGGCCAGGATTGCCTTGCGGATCAACCGGCCGAACATGGGCAGGCGGAGCTTGAAACGATCAAACCGATAGCGCCATCTTTCAGCCGGGACGCCGAAGTAAAACGCCACGGCTACCAGCGCGATGATCAGAAGAGTTACCCACAGGCTCGATCGGATAGCCTGGCTCACCGCGAGGAGCATGCGGGTGGGAACAGGGAGAGGCGAGTTGAGCCGGTTATAGACACCTTCGAAAATAGGAACGATCTTGATGACCACGATCAAGAAGACAACACAGGTAACCGAGAATATGAGGAGCGGATAGGACAAAGCGCCGATAATCTTTCTTCTGAGGTCGGCGCTCTTTTCGAGGTAAACGGTGAGCTGGTTGAGGGTTGCCGGCAATTGGCTGGCCGCCTCACCGACGCGGGTAAGGCTCACAAAAATATTGCTGAAGGCCCAGGGGTGCTTCCCCAGCGCGTCGGCGAACGTCGAGCCGGCTTCGACGTCCGACGCCACCTGATCAATCACCCTGCTGAAGCGGCGGTTTGGCGTCTCGGCCGCGAGCGCCTTCAGGCTTCTCACCAACTGAAGGCCGCCCTCGGTCATCGCGGCAAGCTGTCCGCTGAACAAAACCAAATCCGTGATCCTGATCCGCTGGATGAGACGCCTCAGTAGCGGTGCTCTCGCTGCGCGGGTGGCATGTCTCTCACGCATCCCCGAGAAGGACTCTACGGAGATTCCTGAACCGGACCTTCGAATATTGACAACGAAGAACCCCTGCTGTGTCAGATCTCTTTGCAGGAGAGCCTCTTCGAGGGCCTCTGCCTGTCCGCTTCTCAATTTTCCTTCTCGATCAATGGCCTCGTAAATGAAGTTAGGCATCCTGGTCTTCCTCGATGCATGTAGCCAGGACCTCCTCAACGGTGGTCACGCCCGCGGCGGCCTTATTGAGGCCGCTTCGGCGCAAAGAATCCATGCCCTGCTCCAATTTACACGCGCGTAGTGTATCGAGATTGGTCTCCTCGGTGATCATCTGCCGCACCTTGGTCGTAATCGGGAAAACCTCGAAAACAGCGATGCGGCCCGCATAGCCCGTATTCCGACAGGAGACACATCCCCGCCCGCGATAGAGAGTAGAGGGCGGCGCGGGCAAAAAGTCGAACAGATGCTGTTCCGACGGCGGGCAGTCGTAAGGCTCCTTACACTTGAGGCAAATCTTGCGCACCAGCCTTTGAGCTGCAGCCAGCCTCAAGGCTGCCGCTACCAGATGAGCTTCTATGCCAATATCGATAAGCCGGACGATCGTAGAAACGGCATCGCTGGTATGGAGCGTGGAAAAGATCAGGTGGCCGGTCAAAGCGGCACGAAGCGCCATCTGAGCAGTCTCGAGATCCCGAATCTCTCCCACCATGATGATGTCCGGGTCCTGCCGCAGAATAGAGCGGAGGGCGGCCGCAAAGTCGAGCCCGATGGACGGCTTCACCTGGACCTGCTGGATCCCGGGTTGATGATATTCGACCGGATCCTCAACCGTGACGATATTGTTCCTCGGCGACCGGATGATCTTCAGCGCGGTATGAAGCGTGGTGGATTTGCCGCTCCCGGTCGGACCGGTTATCAGGATCATTCCCCATGGACGATGGATAGCCTGCTTGAAAATCTTGAGCTGTTCCGGTTCAAAGCCCAGCGATTCCAAAGTATACTGGGTGGTGACAGCCTCCTTTGCCAAAAGGCGAATCTCCACGTTTTCTCCATAAATAGCGGGGAGGGTGGAGACGCGGAAATCATACTCCTGGCCGCCGGAATTCACTTTAAAACCGCCGTCCTGAGGGAGACGTCGCTCCGCAATATCCATATTCGCAACGATTTTGATCCGCGATACGACGGCAAGATGGAGCTGGCGTGGCACTTGCGTAAAATCGTAAAGCACGCCGTCAATCCGAAAACGCACTTTCGTATTTTCTTCATAGGGCTCTATGTGAATGTCCGAGGCGCGCTCCGTGACGGCCTGGTAAAGCAGATGATTGATCAGCTTGACGACCGGGGGAAGGTCGGCCTGCTGTTTCAGCTCAGCCAGGTCCACCGCTTCTTCGGAGAAATTACTCGAACTGATGCTGATTGAGACGTCCTTTTGCGCGATCTCTTCCAGGTTCTGGTGCATCGAAACCTGAGAGTAATAGCGGTCGATCGCCTTTTTAATCGTGATCAAGGAGGCAAGCTTGAAATGGATTCTGAGCCCGGTCGCATGAGCCAGGTCGTCAAGGGCGACAACATTGACGGGATCAGCCGTGGCCACGTCCAAGGTTCGATCGTGCAGTCCCACTGCGATCACAGAGTAATTTCTGGCCAGGGTCTCCGGAATCAATTTCACGGTCTCTGGGGAAAGCATTTCAAAAATGTCGGCGGGAAGAACCTCAAGGGCAAATTGTTTCGACAGCACCTCGAGCAGCCGCTCCTCGATGAGCAGCCCCATCTCGATCAATAACTGACCGATGCGCTTCTTCGTTGTGCGCTGCGCGACCAGGACGCCCTGGAGCTGTTCCTGACTGATGAGTCCTTGATCGATCAAAAGATTGCCGAGACGAACGTGTTGTTGCTTTGCCATTGATCCTCTTATCTGGTCCTATTCCGCGACCTCGTCTTCATTATAAAGGCGCGGGATCCCCTCCCCGCCAGTCACCCGCACGAGCGCCATGGCGGTTCGCGGTCCAAGGACCCCGTCTGCGGAAAGCCTGGTCTTGCGCTGAAACTGACTGATGGCGGTCTTTAGCCGTTCGTCGTATTTTGCCGGAAGCGGATACGATAGATAGCCCAGTGCATTGAGCCGGGCGGCAAAAAGAGTGATTAAACGTCCCGTCCATTCCGCCGTCGGAAGAGAGGTCCAGCCGTCACCGTTGAGCCAGAGAAGCCAACCGGAGCGTAGCTTCTCCCGCTGGACCTGCTCAAGCGGGCGTCTCTCCTCCCTCCCGCCCGCTGCGAGGAACATTACGGAATCATCGCTCACACGAATCAAAAGATGGGGCTGGTTTTCTCCTTCCCACTCCACAACGGCGGGAAGCCCTACCGCCTCGATCTCAGACCAGGAAGGCTTGTCAAGGCGAAGCGCCTCGAGTCCATGCCGGGCCGCAATCAGACGCACATCCAAAGATCCATCCGGACTCATTGGCCAGGCTTCTTTGTCCTGGATGACTTTTATGCCCCAGAGATCCAGGAGCTTTTTAAGGAGAAACGCCGGGTCAGGATTGTCAACCGCTTGCGATCCCGTTGACGGTTTCAGCTCAGGAGTTTGCGAATCTGCCGACGCATCTTTTGCCGCAGCCGGAATCTCAACCGCAGCTCGATGGAAGAGGTTCAGCTGCTTCACCGATTCCACTCCGTCTCGCTGCCAGAAGGAAATACCTCCGCCCAGCAATCCTACAACGAGGCCTGCGAGCGCCAGTGAAGGTCTCACAGAGAAATGAGAAGGACGAGGTGGGCGGCCCAGGCTTTCTGTGGCTTTAGCGACGAGACTGGCCCCTATGGTGCGCGAGCCAACCATGCAGCCTGCTGTCAGCGCGCGGTCACATAGCAGGTTAATGATCCGCGGGATGCCCTTTGAATGGGCCCAGATCCTCCTTAAGGCGGGTCGAGTAAAAGGGTTCGCCCGCGATAGCCCCGCAAGCCGGAGCCGATGCTCGATATACGTAAACGTTTCCCGGCGCGAAAGGGGATCCAGATAGCAGCGCACGGCGATGCGCTGGTTGAGTTGACGCAGGTCCTGGCGCAAAAGCCTCTCTTCCAATTCCGTCTGTCCCACAAGGACGATCTGGAGAAGCTTGCCGGTGGCGGTCTCAAGGTTCGATAAGATGCGAATCTGTTCGAGGACGGATCTGGAAAGACGCTGGGCCTCGTCCAGAATGATGACCGGGGACTCTCCCCTCTCTGCGGCTTGTATCAGGAAGTTCTGCAGGGCGCTCATGAGGGAAAAATATACAGGCCTCTCAGCCGAGACCCCCAGACCTTCGACGATCGTCCGAAGCAGCCCCGTCACGGATAAATGGGGGTCGAGCGAGAGCACGCGCTTGAATTTCTCCGGCAAAAGACGCAATAGCGAGCGGCAGAGGGTGGTCTTTCCCGTGCCCACCTCGCCGATAATCGCAATGATGCCCTTGCCCGTTTCAAGACCGTAAAGCACCGCCTGGAGGACGTCGTGGTGCCCTTTGCTGCGGAACAAAAAACGCGGATCGGGGGTAAGAGAAAAGGGATTCTCCGCCAGCTCATAGAAAGATTCATAGCGCTCGGGTCTCATCGAGATCCTCGAAGTCCCCAATCAAGGGGCGGGTGCTGGTATCGTATCTGCTGTGGACAAAGGACTCGGCAAGACAATCGGGGTTAAAAAAACCATGAGCTGACTCTTATCCTCCTTCTTCTCCGTGCGTTTGAAAAACCATCCCAGAACAGGAATATCCGAAAGCACCGGAATCTTATCAACGTTATTTGTGGTGTCTTCCCGCATGAGCCCGCCGACTACGGCGGTCTCCCCTTCTTCAACAAGAGCCCGGGTATAGATGGTGCGACTGATGAGCGGAGGATTTCCCTCAATGGCGTGCGCAAAATCAGCTTCCTTCCGCCCTACCACCACATCCAGGGCTATAGCCTGTGAAGGCCCGTTTTTGATCACATGAGGCGTCACCTCGAGCTCGATGGAGGCTTGTTTGAATTGGATTGTAAAAGTGGAAATCCCCGTGGCGCTGACAGAGATGTTACGAAAGGGAATCTCCTGGCCGCTCTCGATCCAGGCCCGCTCGTGATTCATCGTGGTGAGCCGGGGAGCGGCAAGAAGCCTGAGCTTGCCCTGTTGTTCCAGCGCCGAGATTTGGACGTCCAGAACTCTACTCGCCGTCCTCCCGAGTGTAAAGCCGAAAGAGCCGCCGGGTCCCGTAAGAGGAATATCGGCTGGTAGGTTCACGATAAAATTGTTGCCGCTGAGTCCGACCGCTCCGCTCTGGGGAGCGGTGGGAGGAGTGCCGCTGGTGGATCCCAAACCGCCGCCCTGGAAGGCCGCGTCGCCGAATCTAATTCTCCCGCCCCATTGCACTCCCAAATCCTTCAGCGCCTGAGTGGTCACTTCGACGATCCTTGCCTCTATTCCAACGGTCTCGTTCGGCACATCGATCGTCTGGATAACCGCCACGATCTCTTCGACCTTTTGCGGGACGTCGGTAATGACCAAAGCATTGAGACGGCTGATCGCGCTGACGTCGGAGCCGGGCCGGCCGCTGAGTCGCTTTCTCAGCAGGTCAGCCAGCTCCGTGAGATCCTTGATTTGCCTCCCGCTGACGTTCACCTCACGGCCAACGGCTGAAATCGAATCTCGAGGGTTGAAGGCATACCTGATCTCAACCTTCTGCGTAACTAGCGGAGGAGGAACTTCCACTGTCGGCGCGGGAGCGATAGCGGCAAATTGCTGCAACCGCGCCTGATAAGACTGAAGAGGAAGGATCTCGATGATATCCCCCGGTCCCGGAATCAGGAGGAGCCCATTGGCTCTTGCAATCCCCTGGAGCGCCTCTCGCAGCGGGACATTTCGGAGCGTCAGGGTGATTTGTCCCTTTACGTCTTCGTGCACCAGCAAGTTGAGCTTGGATTGCTCTCCTAAGGCACGGAGCAAAGGTTTGATGTCTGCATCGCGAAGGTCCAGCGAGATTGGAGTATCGGGTACGCGGGCGATTGCGGATTCTTCGAGGCTCTGTGCCGGCTGCCGCGTCAGGTCGGCCGCCCACGTTGGAGTGAAAGAGGCAACAAAGAAAGCACAGATGCTGGTTTGTATGAGCTTAGTTTTAAAGGCCATTCGCGTTTCTACTCCTTTCCGGGAATTGTAGACGCAAAGACCGGTATCTTGATCCTTTTTGTCTCTGAGCCGAACTTTAGCACGACCTCTTGCTCGGTAATCCGGTCCACCAAAATTCCTCCCACACGATTTCCGGGCTGCACCGTTTGGTTATTGATAATCGCCATCTTCTTGTCGGGGAGGCTGATGATCCCTGAGAACCTAACTTCCGGAAAGCTCGGCGCCTCGGAAATTACTCCCGGAACCTGTTTCCCGTGGGTCGCGGGACCAGCGACCGCCGTAAAGGGATCTCGCGCTTGCGCGCGCTGAGTTCGCTTTGTTTCTCCCATAGCGGGAGCGGGCGAAGAGCGGGCAGCCTCCCCCGCTTTTCCCCGCGGGAATGCCGGCGCGGAGGCGAGAAGCGAACGCAGCTTCTGTCTCGCATCGGGGCTGAGCTCGATAGTGGCCATACTGAACTGGGCCTCCAAGCCGCCAAGAGCCTTGGCCCGGGCCTGGGGAGTCTCTATCTTTTCAATCTTGAGCGCCTCGATCAGTCCTTGATTCTGTTCGATGTTTCCGACCAGCGATACAATATCCGAAAAAGAGCTGAGAAGCTTGACTCTTCGCGCGACTCTCTCAACCTGGCCCAGTCTGTTTCGCTCCAGAGGACCAACTCCGAAAATTCCAAGCTGCTGACCGGCAACCACCTCGCTAAGACGCGTCAGAAATGGTGTTCCACCGGCACCGTCAACGATCCACGGGAGCCGGTTAAGAATCTCGATATACTGCTCCTGATCGCGCTTGATCTGCTCCTCAATTTGCTGGAGCTGATTTTGGAGGCTCCGGCGCTCATCCTGGGCAGCTCGACCGGTGCGGGTAGTCCTTGGAAGCCAGACCAAAACCATAACCGCCATAACCAGAACAATGGCGAACAGGCCGATCCAGCCAAGCCAAAGCATGCGTGGATCCAAGAGCATCCTCCGGTCCCAAAAATTGAGCAGGTTCACGGCAAAACGTCAAAAGTTACGGTTGTTACGAGCTGTTGCGCTTCTCTTTCGCTTCCGGAAAGAGCCACTTCCCAATCTTGGAGCTTAAAGCGGCTCAACCTTGGATCCTGCTCAAAGCGATTGAGAAGTTTATCCAGCTCCACAAGGTTTCCGCTCCCCGGTCTTAGTGTGGTGACCACCACCAGACGAAGGAGCTGCTTCGAGCCTGGAAGCAACTCAATTTTCTGCAGCGAGAGATTCGCTGGCATGGCGTCACCGAGGGCCTGAAGCGCGTCGGACCACACGGCTCTATACTTGCCCAGATCAAGAATCCATCTGTAAAGGGCCTGTTGGTCCTTGAAGTCTTTCTGGCGCAGGGCGATTCTTTGTTTGAGCCTTTTTATGGTCTCGCGCTCTTCCTCGATGGTAAACCTCTGCGGAATCACTACTCCCAAAACCAGCAATATAACCAGGGCGCAGCCGGCATAGGAATACAGCAGCCTTTTTCCAGCCTGCGGCCCCGAGAACCAGTCGCGCCGGCTTTTGGCAAATGTTCCCGGGTGCAATAGATCGATATGAAAAACAGTCACAGCGCCCTCAACGCCAGCCCCACCGCCTGGGCAAGCTCCGTCCCCTGAATGAGTTTTCCAGCAGGCAAGATGCTCCGCTCCCACTCTAATATTGCGAGCGGATCAAAAGCAGCCGCCTGCTCCCTCAGGTTCCAAAGGTTGAGAAGGCTCGCCATCTGGTCCTTGAGCCCGGCGAAACGCTCCTGGTTCCCGCAGTAAAGGCAGCGAAGGCTTGTGCCGGGAGCCGCAAGCTCAGCCTGGAAATAGGTCACCGAGGTCCTTATTTCCTCGACGATAGAAGCCGGATTTTCCAGGCCTTCGGAGAAATACCGGATAAGAGGAAATTGGCTCTGGCGGTTGTAGAGGCAAAGAAAGGGCAATGGCTCACTCAAGCTAACAAGCACAATCGTCTCATCCAAAGCCACGCTTTGCAGGCTCAAAAAGGCGTTCAGAGTCGCCAACGGTTCGACATCGATATGGAGCGGCACGATTCCAGCCGTTTCCACCAACTTTAGTTTTTTATCTAGAAGACCTCTTGGCGCGCAGACGGCAAGGATGTTCAGCTCGCCGCCGGGAGTGGTCTGAAGAACCTGGGCATCAAAGACCAGATCGCCTTCCGGCAGCAAACCGGTTTCGCGGAACTGCCACCTGATCGCTTCCACGATCCTCTGGAGCGGTATCGCCGGCAGCTTAACCAGCCTGATGATCACCTGAGGACCTCCAATGGAACAGACCACCGGGTCTCGCTTTTTCGCGCCGGCGCCTTTAAGCGCCTCTGCCAAAGCCTGGCCTGCCTCTCGCCAATCATCCGTGAGTGGAATCTCGCTTACTCCGACCCCCGCCGCGATAAACTGCTGGCCGCGCTTCTTTAGCACAACCGCGCGCACGACATCGTCGCCGATATCGACTCCTACAGCTCTCGGCACAAAACCAAACACCGGCCAATTCAAGGGTTTGGTCAACATAGGATGTTGAAAGCACCCGTATATTTGCGCTCAGTTACTGACCAGGGCCCACGAATTACGCTTTAAGGTCACGATCCCTCCCTGTAAGCCGGGCGCATTACTAAGGGCCTCATCGAGGTGAATGCGGGCGCCACCGTGAATTTCGACCTCCTTCCCCACGATCGCGCCGAAAAGTTCGCCGCCTCCGCTAACCTTGACTTCTCCCGCTGGAGCGTAAATGGTCATATACGCCAGGCTGCCACCGGTCAACTTTATCGTCCCTTCACCTTTCTCACCTGTGGCGCTGGAGAGGAACTGAAGGTTGGCCGCTTTTTGAGTTGTATTGACGATCGAACCTCCGGCCATGTCGCTCCTCTCGGTTAAGAAAACGACCACCGGCCCGTTGACCATCAGCGTGCCGCCGCCGGTGATGGTAATCCTTGCAAAACAGTAGGTTCCATCCGCAAGCATAGCGGTGCCACCGCCGGCTATTCTTAGCTCCCCGTCCTTGTATGTGAAGCTCCCTGTGATTCCGCTCCCGCTGTAAAACGGCGGGCCGCACGGTGCTACCGGATCTGGAAGTAGAGAGACTGGCGGCGTGGCGGAGCTTGTAATCGTTCCGGTCACGGTTCCTCCATTAGTCACAGTTCCGCCGGCGGCAACGTCCCCTTTCACCGTCGCTCCTCCCCCGATATCGATATCATTGTTGGACCGTACATCGCCGTTACTTCCCGCAGCGTCCCCATTGTACGTCCCCTTACTGGAATTGTAACTGTCTATCAGGGTCGTGCCGCCGGCAATCTCTACTTCTTCGGCGCCAAACAGAGCGAACGGCAGCCCGAACTGCTGGCTAAAGACAGCCTCGATCACGCATTGAGCGCCGGTGGGGCTGGTGACAGTCGGGGGAGAGGTTCCGGTCGCCCGCAGGAGTGTACGCGTGGGACCGGTAAGAGTGGCGGCCTTCGTCACTGTATACCCGTAGATCCCGTTAAGCCCGGTATCGAACCCCGGGTTCGCGAGCGACACCGTGTCTCCGTCAGAAAGTGAATTAACCTGACTGAATTCATTTATCCCGTTTCCGTTGCCCATCTCCTCCCATAGCCGGTTTAGAGCGGCCTCCGAAGTAAGGCAGGCCTGGGTTCGGCTAACACGATCAAGAACCAGCCGCGACTCTATTACCGCCAGGTCGAAGAGAGCCAACCCGAAGACAGTCATTACCAGCGCAATTCCCAAGCCACCGAGAAGGATGCTTCCTCGTTCGTTGCTTGACATGCGCTCTCTATGGCAAACTGTTGCGGCTTGAAAAGGCTGTCCCGAACTTCATAGAGTTCGAGAAATTGTCCCTCAGCTCGAATGTTATTCTTGCCGTAGGGGCACTTGGCAGCTCGGCTGTAAAAGTTGTCACCGCAAGCGGCACCGGGGAGCCATTGAGGAGATTGAATTCGCTGCTATCAAGGATCCGCAGCTCACGCAGCTGATCGCCGGATCTATAAAAACAGTAACTGGGACCATCGCAGCCAGTCGCCCCAGGCTGAGTAACTCTTAGCGACGGCGTCGCCGGGCACCCGCTGTTTAGAGCCAGGTCACACGCCGGCCGGGTTTGACGCGCCATCTCTTCGATGATGAAGGATGCCTGCCTCTGAAGGAATGTCTGGGAGCTGCTCTGATCGCCGAGCCGGAGAGTAGAGAGATAAAAATTGCTGATCCCCAAAAGCACTACCGCCCCTATGACGCTCGCCACTAGAACCTCGATCAGAGTAAATCCTCGGTCATCCATAGTGACTCAGTGGCGGGTTACAACGGTCGCTAGAGCAATGGGACCTGTCTGAATCGCTTTTGGAGTGACCGTTACGGTGATTCGTTTGGCGATGATGGAAGTGGAGGGAGCCGGACAGGTTATCGCCGCGGCGTAGTTTGTGGGGTCCACGCAGTCCACAACAGTGACCCGCTCGAATTCTTGCGATCCCGACGCTCCTGCCTGAATCAGGGGCTCGGTGAACGTGCCAACCGCGATGCTCGAGAACGCCGCCCCGGTCAGTTCCTCGATCTTTTCCTGTCCGAGATACAACGCCACCCACTCGTCACCCCGCGCGACCACCGAGCTCTGGCCTAAACTGAACATACTGGCAAGGCCGATAACCGTAATTGCGATGAGAACCCCTGCGAGCAGAACCTCCAGAAGGGCTGCGCCTCTCTTATTCCCGCCCGGCAACATGAGAGGGATCCAGTGGTTAGAAATGCCCCTTTTCGCGACGAAGTACATTTTCTCGACCCGCTCTTGTACTTTTTTCTGACCGGGTTTGTCAATTCTCTTAAAAGGAAGTCAAGGGGACAGGTTGACTTTTATGGCATTATACTGCCGGTTTTGTCAACCAGCGGGAGTCAAGATGAGATTGGAGAATATCAGTGATTCGAGCGAATCCGAATAATAACAGCGGCTGTCCCATGGATGCGCGCCGACCTCACAATGGGTACGAGCCTAACGCCGCCTGTAGCGTGCAGGTCGAACGAGTTGGCGCTCCAGTTTTACGATGCTAGAGAAGTTTGTTCTCTTTCTGGCACTCCTCACCAATCCGCTTTAGCATTCCGCGGAAGACCAATTGATGTACGGGATAGAGAAGGTACCAATAGAGTAAACCCGGCACACCTGCAGGATCGAAGATCGCGGTTTGGCGGATCAAGGAAGAGGCGCCGTTTTCCTCGATCTCAAACTCCAGCCAGGCGCGTCCGGGAATTTTCATCTCGGCCCTTAGCCTCAGCTTTCGCCCTTCTTCCAGGCATTCGACACGCCAGAAATCTACAGTATCACCCGGATGGAGGAATTCAGGATCGGAGCGCCCCGGCCTTAGCCCAACTCCACCCACCATCAGGTCCAGATATCCCCTTAGGCGCCACAACCAGTTCCCGTAGTACCATCCCGTTTCACCTCCAATTCTACGGATTGGGTTGAACGCGCGCTCGGGGCAGACGTCGACCTTTATCATTCGGGAATCCAAAATCCTGGCCCCAAACTGAGCTCTTTTGCCATCATTCATGTTGAACATGACTTCGCTTGACTCCGGTAACCGACCTGGTCCAATCTCTCATCGAACAAACACGGCGGATGAGCCACATTCCACTGAGGTGGGTACGGTGGCTCTCGTCCACAGAACGCGCATGATTGCTGCTCAACAGACCTGGCGTCCCTCTAACGGGCTTGCATCGTAGCGTTATTTTCTTCCTTTGGCGGGTGGCTTTTTGGCCGGCGGGTGGTTATTGAGATGCGTGGAGAAGCCTTCTTTCTCGAGTTCCTTCAGAAAGCGCGTGTCAACGAAATCCTCCGGCTTCTTTTCCTTCACCGCGGGAACCCGTTGCGCTACCTCATCCATCGCGTTACGCAAGCCCTGCATGTTTGGATAAGCGGTCTTATCCGTCACCTGCAAATAACTCTGGTAAGTCGCCTCGAGAACGTCGGGTTCGGCGCCCTTCAGATACTTGGTGATTAATTTTTTGGTCTCATCTTTGTTAACAGCTACGTACCGCACAGCCTCAATGAAACCTTTTAAAAAATTTTTCACGGTCTGTGGATGTTGCCGGGTAAAACGGTCCGTGGTTTCGATCACTTGCTGAGGATAGGGAATCCCAAGCTCCGCGATGTTCACAAGAATCTGATAACCCTGCTTTTTGGCGGCTAAATCCAAAGGCGGGGAGACGAGCGTGGCGTCGATGCTGCCGGCCGCCAATGCCTGAACCCGGCTCGGCTGGCTCCCCATTTGCAGAATTGTGACGTCTTTAAGCGGATCGAGGCCGAATTTTTTTAGCACCAACCGGATGGCCGTATCCGTTCCCGAGCCGAATCGGCTGATGGCGATTTTCTTTCCTTTGAGATCTTCCCATTTGGTTATTCCCTTGGCTGCGATCAGGCTGTAGGGGAGCGTATTCACGCAAGCGGCGACAATAATGGTGTCTGCGCCCTGGGAGCGCGAAGCGATGGTGGCGGGTCCCGACGAAATGGAAATCTTGACGTCGCCCGAGATCGCGGCCTGGGCCAAGACAGAGCCGGCTTCAAAGAGGACGACTCGGGCGTCGAGCCCGTACTTACGGAGAAAACCCCCATCCCTTGCGGCAAAAGCATAAATCATATTAACCGAAGGGCCGGAAACGCCCACGATGATTTCGTCCTGAGACTGAACGGGAAGGGGGCGCGTAAGCAACACTGCCAGCGCCGCCAGACCAAGAAGAGAAGTCACACGCCTCTTGTTCATTTTTTTCTCCGGTAGGTTTTCAAAAATTTTGTTCTCGTTCGGGTGGATCAGGCGAGAACAAGAAGGCGTTCCCTGCCACCGCCACGCCACTCTTTAACCATACTACAAATGAAGGCTTCTTGGCCAGCGCTCTGAATGTGGCTCTCATCGTCTGTTTTGTCTGCTCAGCCCTCTGGTCTGTTCAGTCGAAAAGCCAACAGCCAGACCGCCAGACAGACGAAATAGAGCAAAAACGCTGTTCAGACCTTCCTTGACAATGATGAAGAGGTGAGGTTAAGGAAAAGACAATTAAAGGAAATGGCAAAAAGACAGATTTCGAAAACTAAACGCTCGCAGAAGGGAGTCGCTCATGCCACATGAATTCGAAGATCACTGCTGGAAAGATATCGTAACTCCGGAAATTCTCGAAACCTACAAGCCCTACCACAGAGAAACTTACATCGGCCAAAGACCCGCTTTGCTGGCAATAGACCTCTACAACCTGGTTTATGAAGGCGGCCCGAAGTATCCGCACGAACTGGTAAAAGAATTCAGGAGCTCCTGCGGAATCTACGCCTATAATGCCATCAAACCGACCCGGGAGCTGTTCGCCCTCGCGCGCTCTCTGAAGCTCCCGGTCGTCTATACCACCACGGAAACGCGCAAAGAGGTCAATCCCTCCGGCGTTCATGCGACGAATCGTCAGGGAGAAAAGATGGACAATGAAGCCTACGCGATCCGCGAGGAGTTCAAGCCGGAGCCGGGCGATCTCATCATTTACAAGGAGCGGGCCAGCGGTTTTTTCGGCACTCCATTGATCGCGCACCTGACGCAGAAGGGAATCGACAGCCTCATTGTCTGTGGTGAGAGCACCAGCGGCTGTGTGCGCGCGAGCGTTGTAGATGCCTACTCTTACGGCTTTCACTCGGTGGTCGTGGAGGAGTGCGTGTTTGACCGGAGCATTCTTTCTCATAAAGTGAATCTTTTCGACCTGCACCACAAATATGCCGACGTGATGACTCTCGATGAGCTCAAAAGCAAGCTGCGGCAAGAAAGGCCGCCGCGCAGGTAGGGGCAGGCCTATGTGCCTGCCCAACAAAATCAGCCGATCATGCCTTACAGCATAGCGAATGGTATCCGCATCTATTATGAAGTTTCAGGAGATGGCTTCCCGTTTGTCATGGTTCATGCCAATCCCTTTGATCATAATCTATGGATGTACCAGATCAGCCATTTTTCCACTTATTTCAGGGTTATCGCGATGGACATCCGAGGTTATGGAAGGTCCGATAAACCTGCGTCGGCTTTCAGCCTGAAAGATATGGCTGAGGATGTCCTGGGAGTCTGCCGGGATGAGAATGTAAAGGAGGCTGTTCTTGGCGGCGTGAGCGTGGGGTCGGGAATCGCCCTTTTGTTGGGGCTCGATCACCCGGAAATTTTCAAGGCCCTGATCCTGGTGGGAGGCAACAGCGGGGGCGGGGGCCGCATAGAAGACCGGATTTATGGTTACACGAAGACCGGCCTGGAGAAATACCACAGGCAGCATTTGGAAGAGCTGGTGAGCCCCGAGTTTTCCAAAACAAAGCTCGGCAGCTACGTTCTGCAAACTTTCACGGAAAGGGATCCCTGGCTTTCCGGCGAAGTGATCGCGCAGATTTTTCGCGCCCGCGCGGACACCGACCTGACCCATCGCCTGGGCGACATGAAAGTTCCCAGTCTGATCATTAATGGAGAATACGACAACTCCCTTCCGGCTGGCAAGAAAACGGCTGCGCTAATTCCGGGAGCCGTCCACAAAATCCTGCCAAAAACCGGCCACGCTTGCTGTATCGAGGACCCCGCGGGCTTTGACGCGCTCGTAGCGGATTTCCTAAGCACGCATGGTTATATGCCGCCCGCGGGGAATTAAGCTGTAGAGCTTGAACCTGGGCCCGATTCAAGCCGGCTGGCAGCGGCGGGCGGCTCACCTGCCAGATTCGTCAAACTAAAGCAATCGTTTTAGCATATCATGAAGAATTATCCTTTGTCGCTCGAAGACCTGATTCGCTCTTCTTCTCGCGCCCTGGTCATTGGCATCGGCGGGGGCGGAGATGTGGTGGGAGCGCTCGCCACGGCCAGGTTTCTCCAATTTTGCGGCCTCGATTTTGTCCTGGGAGGCCTTTCATGGGAAAGATCGGTTATTGATCCTGTTCCGGGTCCCCGCTCTCTCGATGAAGTTCAAGACGTCCGGCCTCTGCACCAGCACGCCTGGATAGCCAATTCCAAGAGCGGAACTAAGACGGGGATTCGCTTCGCCGAGGCGAAGATGGCGGCGGTCCTTGGACAGGAGGTTTTGCTGGTCGATATCAACGGAGGGGTAAAAGGCGTGGTGGAAGGGCTGGAGATCTCGCTGAAAGAGCTTAACGCCGATCTCCTCGTTGGCGTCGACGTTGGCGGTGATTCTCTCGCGCAGGGAAACGAACCGGGGCTCCGCAGCCCTCTCGCGGATTCAATCATGCTGGCGGCTTATAATCACCTTGAGAGGCGCGGCCAGCGAACTTTATGGGGCGTTTTCGGTTACGGGAGCGATGGAGAACTAACGGTCGATGAAATCGAGGGCGCCCTGAGTAAGCTAGCAAGAGCAGGAGGCCTGCTTGGGGCGTCAGGTTTGACAAACAGAGTTGTCTTGGAGCTTGAAAAAGTCATTCAGCGGGTTCCAACGGAGGCCAGCGCGGTCCCGGTGGAATGCGCTCGCGGGGCATGGGGAGAAAAGAAGATTCGCCAGGATCAAAGAACGGTCAGGCTGACGCCTCTGACTACTCTGACTTTTTTTCTTTCTTCGTGTGTAGTTTTCGATACGCTTTCACGACCGGCTCGGGCTCTTGAGGGGAGTTCCTGCCTGGAAGAGGCGAACGATGCGCTCCATGCTTTAGGGATGAAAACAGAGCTCGACCTGGAGCGGGAGAAATATCAGAGGGGAAACCCCTAGTGTCCTGCCCCGGAAGTTCGCAAAAGAACTCGGTCAGGCCCCACCGTCATGCTCGCGAAAACACCTCCCGAGCTTGGACCCTTTTGACCCGGTTCAAGCATACCCACCGCGACGTTAAGCTCATCATGGTTTCTCGCGGAGTCAGGGCTTTTGCATTCTCCTATCTGAACGTAGTCTTTTCCATTTATCTCGACAGCCTCGGCTACTCCACGGTTATGATCGGAATGGTCCATTCAGTGGCGTACATCAGTGGCGCTTTGCTGACCGCATTGTGGGGCGTTCTGTCAGATCACTACGGCAGAACGAAGATCCTCATGTTGCTCGCGGTTCTCACGATCGTTTCCAACACAATCTTCATCTTCTTCAGTCAGCTTGTTTTCATTCTTCTGGCCGTCGTCATCGCCAATGTCGGGTCCGGAGGCTCGGCGGGCGGGGGCCAGGGCGGCGGCCCGTTCAATCCGGTGGAGCAGGCGTTGCTGGCGGAGAAGTGCAATCCAGAGAACAGGAATCAGATTTTCTCCACCAACTCGTTTGTTGGCTCAGTGATGGGCTCGCTTGGCGCTCTGATGAGCGGCTTGCCGCAGCACCTGCAGCAGAACCGGGGCTGGGAGCCGGTCCTTTCGTACAAGCCGCTGTTCCTGCTGACAATCCTGTTCACCGTCGGCCTGCTTTTTGTCTATCGAGCCATCGCGGAGGAGCATCGGCCTCGGCAGAGGGAAAGAAAAATTTCGAGACAGTCGGGGATGTTCGTAACCAAGATGTCTCTCCTGGGCGTACTCGACAATATGGGAGCCGGGTTGATCGGCCCGCTGGTCTCTTATTGGTTTTTTCTCCGCTTCGGCGTCGAGCTAAAATCTCTGGGGCTCATGTTTTTTCTCTCTTATATCTTCGCCGCTCTCTCGTTTCTCGCGGCTCCGGTAATCGCCCGGCGGATCGGAGTCGTGAGAACCATGGTTTTCTCGCATGCGATCGCATCGGGTCTGAACCTTTTCATCGCTTTTGCCCCGACATTTTTTCTGGCCGGGCTTGTGCTCGTTGTTCGCTCATTCCTGGCATACATGGATAATCCCCTGCGGGAATCATTCACGATGGCTATGGTAAAATCAGAAGAGAGAGGGTCGGCCGCCGGGATGACGAATCTCGCCCGAATCGTACCCTTCGGAGTGAGCCCGACGATTTCCGCCTATCTCATGCAA
>JACQUW010000420.1 GCA_016210115.1 Deltaproteobacteria bacterium
GATGCCGATTTCGAGGAGGTTAAGGACTGACGGCACAGTGTACGCGCTAGTCACAGAGGGAAAGCCCCTGCTCCCGCGCCATTGAGGAGAGGGGCTTTCTTGTTATATAAGAAACATTATTGCGAGGGTTGACGTTGAACGGGAAGAGCGACTACTACGAGTTGCTGGGGGTAAACCGGAACGCCGGTGAGGAAGAGATTAAGAAAGCCTACCGGAAGCTGGCACTCAAATATCACCCTGACCGGAATCCCGGAAACAAGGAAGCTGAGGAAAAATTCAAAGCGGTCTCAGAAGCCTATCAAATCCTGATAGATCCAGAGAAGAGGAGTCAGTACGACAGGTTCGGCCATGCAGCCTTCGGAGAGGCGGGGTTTGCCAGAGGTTTTGATTTCACATCGGGTTTTGAGGATATCTTTGGGGACATTTTCGGCGAGTTTTTTGGCGGCGGGACCAGCAGGCGCCGAACAAGAACTCGGGGCGAAGATCTCCGCTACAATATCGAAATCAGCTTCGAAGAGGCAGCGTTCGGGGCAGAGAAAAAAATTAAGATCCCGCGCCAGAGTCCATGCGAGACATGCCATGGGAGCGGCTCAAAACCAGGATCTTCTCCTAGGACGTGCCCTTCCTGCCGGGGAAGCGGCCAGGTCACCTTTCAGCAGGGATTCTTTCAAGTTTCAAGATCCTGCAGCCAATGCCGCGGCGAAGGAACTATCATCAGCGATCCATGCAGCTCTTGCAACGGTGCAGGCCGGGTCCGAAAACTTCACGCGTTGAGTGTTAAGATTCCTGCCGGTGTGGACACCGGTTCTCGCCTTAAGCTTCGGGGAGAGGGAGAGAGCGGTAGCTCAGGTGGCCCGCCAGGAGACCTTTATGTAGTCATTCAAGTCCAGCCTCATCCCTTGTTTGTGCGTGACGGTCTGGACCTGGTTTGCGAAGTTCCCATCAACTTCGTGCAGGCAGCTTTGGGAACCGAAATCGACGTGCCTACGTTGGAGGGGAAAGTCAAGATGAAAATACCGGCGGGCACCCAGTCCGGAAAGATTCTTCGCCTAAAGGGAAAGGGTATTCGGGACGTTCACGGCTATCAGCAGGGAGATCAGCTCGTCCGAATCGTGGTGGAAACTCCTACCCACCTAACGGCGGGACAGAAGCAACTGTTAAAAGAGTTTGCAGCGCTTGGAGAAGAAGAGGCCCACCCGATTTCCAAGGGTTTTCTTGACAAGGTCAAGCAGATTTTCGGGTAAACTCCGCGGATTTGCCCCTCGCTTGTGATCGTTTTCTTCGGATTGACTTTTCATCCGCCTCGAATAGGCAAAAAATGTGGTTGACCTTGGGGGTCTCCCTGATTAATGGTAAGGGACAGATAGAAGGATCGAAGCCATATGACTGAGCCGCAGTGGAATGTCGAAGGGCCAGAGCTGAAAAGTACCCAGGTTGAAGTTCCTGAAGTGCTGCCGCTTTTACCTATTCGCGACATTGTCATCTACCCTTACATGATGCTCCCGCTCTTTGTCGGGAGGGATGTCTCAATCCGCGCGGTGGAGGAATCTCTGTCGCGGGACCGTTTGATTTTTCTGGTGGCACAGAAAAATTCAGCTGAAGACAACCCGACCGCTTCGGAGATTTATCGCGTCGGAACCGTGGCCTCGATCATGCGCATGCTCAAACTGGCTGATGGACGCGTGAAAATACTCGTTCAGGGTTTGTCCAAAGGAGAGGTCGAAAGTTACCTGCGCGAGCGGCCTTTCTTCGAGGTTAAAATCCGCAAAGTTCAGGAAACTGCCGTTCCCGATATCTCCATTGAGGTTGAAGCGTTGATGCGCAACGTCAAGGAGAAAATCGAGCAGATCCTTAACCTTAAGAACCTTCCCCCTGAGATCGTCATGGTGACCGACAACATCAGCGATCCGGGGGTTCTGGCTGATCTTGTCGCTTCTAATCTCCGGCTGAAGATAGAGGAGAGTCAAGGCGTTCTTGAGATCTTCGATCCGGTGAAACGGCTACAAAAAGTGAACGATCTTCTCAGCCGGGAGCTGGAACTTTCGACGGTACAGGCCCGGATTCAGAATCAGGCTAAGGAGGAGCTGAGCAAGACACAGCGCGATTATTTTCTGCGGGAGCAACTAAAGCAGATCCAGCAGGAGCTCGGCGAGGGAGACGAACGCGCTGAGGAGATCAACGAACTGAAGAAACAGATCGAGAAAGCTCGCATGCCCCTGGATGTGAAGCGGGAAGCCGAAAAACAATTGAGGCGTCTTGAGCAGATGCACCCAGAGTCTTCCGAGGCCTCCCTCGTCCGCACGTATCTGGACTGGCTTGTGGACCTTCCGTGGAGCAGGAAAACAAGGGACAATCGCAACATCAGCAAGGCGAGAGTGGTCCTGGATGAGGATCATTACGACCTGGAAAAGGTCAAGGAGCGAATCGTCGAGTACCTAGCTGTGAATAAGCTGCGACGTAAGATTCGCGGCCCCATCCTATGTTTTGTCGGGCCGCCCGGCGTTGGTAAAACTTCCCTGGGCAGGTCCATCGCCCGATCGCTGGGAAGGAACTTTGTCAGGATCTCGCTGGGCGGAATTCGCGATGAGGCGGAAATTCGGGGCCACCGTCGAACATACGTCGGGGCGCTGCCCGGACGAATCATTCAGGGGATCAAGCAGGCAGGTTCGAACAATCCTGTATTTATGCTGGATGAGATCGACAAAGTCGGTACCGATTTCCGTGGCGATCCTTCGGCGGCGCTCCTGGAAGTACTCGATCCCGAGCAGAATCACGCCTTTAGCGACCATTATCTGAATGTGCCCTTCGATCTTTCGAATGTCCTTTTCATCTGCACCGCCAATCTCCTGGACCCGGTTCCTCCAGCCCTGGCAGACCGGATGGAGGTTATTCAGCTCTCCGGTTATACCAACGAAGAGAAACTCGAAATCGCGCGCAAGTTTCTCGTTCCCCGGCAGCAAGGCGATAACGGGACCCCCCCCAAACGGTTAGAAATCTCCAATGACGCGTTGCTGCGTATCATTGGACAGTACACCAAGGAAGCGGGGCTCAGGAATCTGGAACGCGAAATCGCGGCGATCTGCCGTAAGGTCGCGCGTAAGATCGCCGAGGGGAAAAAAGAACTTACGCGAGTCACCCGCGCGAATCTGCACCTATTCTTGGGCCCGCCAAAGTTTCTCCCCGAAACGGAGCAGGAGCAGCACGAAACCGGAGTTGCCACCGGCCTCGCGTGGACAAGCGCCGGAGGGGAACTCCTTTATATCGAAGCCTCCCTTTCCAGAGGTCGCGGCAATCTCACCCTGACGGGGCAACTGGGGGAGGTCATGAAGGAATCGGCTCAAGCGGCCGTGAGCTACGCGCGTTCTCATGCGAGGAGCTTAGGCATTGAGCAAGACTTTTACCAGAAACTCGACATCCACATTCATGTCCCCGCCGGCGCCATCCCGAAGGACGGACCGTCGGCCGGGATCACGATGGCAACGGCGCTCATTTCGGCTTTGACCAAGCGGCCGGTCAGCCGAGACGTCGCCATGACTGGAGAGATTACTTTGAGAGGTAGGGTGTTGCCTGTAGGGGGGCTCAAAGAAAAGTGCCTCGCAGCGCTCCGAGCCGGCATTAAGACCCTTCTTGTCCCTGAAAAGAACGAGAAGGACCTGGAAGAAATTCCCAAATATCTCCGGCGCAAAATCAAATTTACATGGGTTAAGAACATGTCGGATGTGCTCCAGGTCGCGCTGCTCCCCAAAAGGAAGGCACAAACGATTTTGGTTTCGGGGACAAAATCGGTCCGAACAAAAAAGAAAAGAAGGGCCCGCAATCGCCCGCTCGAAAAACCGCGTCGAGAAAGGGTGATTTCCCTTAGAGCCTGATGCGACTGAGTGAGCTAGGGGAATTTGGCTTGATTGAAACCATTCGGAAGGCAACTCCGAATGGCCAGGGAGTGCTCCTTGGAATCGGCGACGACGCCGCATGGGTCCGATGCAGCTCTAATTCAACTCTGATCACTTCAGATCTTCTCATCGAAGGTGTTCACTTCGATCTGCAGTGGGCTTCCTTTTTTACTTTGGGTTACAAGTCTCTCGCCGTCAACCTGAGTGATGTCGCCGCGATGGGAGGGCGTCCCTCTTACATGGTTGTCTCGTTAGGAATTCCGGCGGGTTTCAGCACCGAGCACATTCAAGAATTTTACCGTGGGTTGCAATCCCTCGCTTCCGAAACCGGCGTGGGTCTAGTCGGTGGCGACACGAGCGCGTCCAAACGATTCTTCATCAGCGTCTGCTTGCTTGGACACGCGCGTTATGGAGCCATTCCAAGAAGCGGGGGCAAGACTGACGACGACCTTTACGTCACGGGGACTCTGGGAGACTCCGCTCTCGGACTCGAACTCCTTAAGACCGGCAGAGGTAAAGAGAAGCGGCGGCATCGGGCCTACCTTATTTCTCGCCACAATTGTCCAACCGCCCGCTTGAAAGCAGGAGAGATCTTGGCCAAGGAAAGACTGGCCAAGGCGATGATCGACGTGAGTGACGGGTTGCTTCAGGACCTGGGTCACATCTGCAAGGCCAGCGGTATTGGGGCTGTGGTGTGGCAGGAGCAAGTGCCTCTGTCCCCGGCCTGCAGATCGATTGCCGCCCAAAAAGGATTCCTCTACGCGCTCACGGGAGGCGAAGACTACGAATTACTTTTTAGCTCGCGGCCGCGCGACCGGCGCCGTCTCGAAAGAATTCAAGGCCAATTGGGAGTGCCCGTCACCCGAATTGGGAAGTGTCAGCCTTCCCGGGAAGGCATAAAAGTGATCGGCCCCAACGGGAAGCCGACGGATATCGCTGCGAAAGGCTACGACCATTTCAAGAACCGTCTTTAGCGTTTGGCCGGTCGCGTGCCTCTAGCACTCGCAAAAAGAATGATGGCCCTCGGTAATGTGCATCATGCGCGGGAAGAAAGCCCATGGATGCGCAGCTGATCTTGGAGCTCCTGGAGGGAGTTCGCCAAGGCCGGGTGAGCGTCCGGCACGCGCTGAAGCGCCTCCGCCTTCTTCCTTTTGAAGATCTTGGCTTTGCGAAGGTCGACCATCACCGAGCGCTCCGGCAGGGATTTCCCGAAGTTATCCTGGGAGAGGGAAAGGCGGCGGAGGAAATCGCCGCCATCGCGCGTTCTATCAAGAGGCGCAGGGTTAACGTACTCATTACCAGGCTCTCGCCCGAGAAGATGAGCGTTCTAAGAAAGAAAGTCGCGGGACTCCGCTACCACCCCGGGCCGCGCGCAGCGACCTGGGTTGCCGGTCGGATACGCCCCGCAGGCCGAGGGACGATTCTGGTCATTTGTGCGGGCACCTCGGATATTCCGGTAGCCGAGGAGAGCGTGCTGACTGCGACTATGATGGGCAATAACGTGGAGCGCCTTTATGACGTCGGCGTGGCGGGCATACACCGGTTGTTGGAAAATACAGAGCGGCTTTTCTCCGCTTCCGTCCTAATCGTGGTTGCCGGGATGGAAGGCGCGCTGCCGAGCGTCGTGGCGGGCCTGATCGACAAGCCTGTCATTGCAGTTCCCACCAGCGTGGGCTATGGCGCCAGTTTTCACGGCATCTCCGCCCTGCTCGGGATGCTTAACTCCTGCGCTGCGGGGGTAACTGTGGTAAACATCGACAATGGCTTCGGAGCAGGCTTTGCAGCCAGCCTCATTAATCGGGTATAAGCCATTAATCGGGTACGAGAAACCGACAGGTATGGAGTGTTTCCATTGCGGCAGAGAGGTGAGGGAAACAAGCCACACCCAGAAGGGCTATCGGGTCGATTACTATCTACTCCATACGGGTCGAACCGAACGGGTCTTTTTCAAGGAACCGAGAGAGGATATTGCCTTGCTCCATTACTTGAAACTCACTCAACCTGTAGACATTATTAGTTGCGTCGAGTGTTACGCGAAACCACAGATCCAGCACCGGCTCGATAACGATTTTAAGGGGGTTGACTCCATTCTCGATTACGAGCAGCTCGAATCGGAAAAGGCTTGACTATGACTGGTGAAAAAAGATACCGAACCCTAAGCCGTACTTCAGACTTGGCGCTCAAGATTGCCGGCAAAACGCAAGCCGAACTGCTTGAGAATTCGGCTTATGCTCTCTTTGACGTCTTGACCGATATAGAACGAGTGCAGGCACAAGAGAAGCTCTCGCTGGAGGTCGACGGCGTGGACCGCCATGATTTGATCGCGAATTGGGTACGGGAATTGCTCTATCTTTTTCAGGGTGGCGGCTATCTGATCAAAGAATGCCGACTCCGCGAGGTCAGGGAGAGCTATGCCCGGGGAGAGGTCAGCGGCGAGAAGTTTGATCCGGATCGCCATGAGATTCGGCGTGAGATTCGCTCCGTCATTTATGACCAGACGCGGATGGAGAAGACCGGCGATCTCTGGACCGCTCAGGTGGTTCTGGAGATCTGAAACAGCATGAATCAAGCAACGGAAAACGAATACGAAGGGACCGCCCTCGTTGCGGACCCTATCCATCGATACATCCAGTTCACGGTGCCATCTCGCAAAGGCGAAGTGACGGAGAAGGACATCATCGACTCCCCTTGGGTTCAACGCCTGCGTTATATCTATCAACTCCAGAGCGCCCGTTGGGTTTATCCATCGGCCGAACACAGCCGGTTTCAGCACTCTCTCGGCGCCATGCATATGGCGGGGGAATTTGGCCGCCATCTTTACCCCTCGTTGCGCCGGGTTTTGGGAAGCGAGTGCCCCTCTCTCCATTTTATCGAGGAATACCTGAGGATCACCGGGCTTCTTCATGATGTGGGTCACGGGCCTTTCGGCCATTTCTTCGATGACAATTTTCTGGCCGATTTTGGCATCACTCACGAGGACCTCAGCCAGGCCATCATTCAGGAGCAGCTTGGAGCATTAATCGGGCAGCTACGGCGCAGCCCTGGAGGCCCGTTCGAGCCGGGTGAGCAATTGAAGCCGGAAGATATCGCCTTCCCCATCAAGAAGAACGGCGAGGAGGACCATCATAAACCAAAATGGGTGAGACTTCTCCAACCGCTAACCGGCGGTATCTTCACCTTTGACAATCTGGATTATGTTTCCCGTGACTCTTACATGTGTGGGGTGGCCATCGGCCCCGTGGATCGAGAGCGGCTGATCCATTACACCTTTTATACTCCTAAGGGCCTGACGCTCCACAAGGCCGGGAATTCCGCTCTAACCATGTTCCTCAACGCCCGGCTCTATCTATATACGAATGTGTATTATCACCGGACGACGCGCGCCATTGACCTTCATCTGCGGGAAATTTTCCCTGAGACCATGCGCATTCTCTTCCCCGGCAATCCCTTGGACCACATGGAGGAATATCTGCATCTGACAGACTGGTCTCTTCTCGCCGAGGTCTCGCGGTGGCGTCAGAATAAACGCCAAAATGAAGCGCTCGCTCGAGAGTGGGGAAAAATCCTCGACCGTGATGTCAAATGGAAGATGGCCTTTGACCGTACCCTCTCGTTGAATGAGCTCCGCTACGGTATGGCCCTGATTCAGGACACGGATTGGGAAAAGCGGATCAGGGCAGCGCTTCCGCCTTCGGCTCGCGATCTCGTATTTCGGGTCGATATGGCGACGCAGGATCCGAGACCGGAAAGCCCCTTCGCGATGGGAAAAAAGCAGATCTATATATTCGACCCTTCCACTGACGAGGTAACGACCGAGTCTTTGTCCGAGCTGTTCGAGTTCATACCTTCCAAGGTCGTGCAATTCAGAGTGTTTGCCCTTGATCATGACTATGATCACCTGCTCGCGGAGGTCGCTGAAGAGACCTTAAAGGGCGGTTCCCCGGCGGTGAAAACCAGTGTCTGAACAATTGTTCAAGATTCCTATCCTGGATCTCAAGGCACAATATCGCTCGATCCGGGAAGAGATCCGCCAGGCAATCGACGAAATTTTGGAGTCGCAGCTCTTCATTCTGGGGAAAAAAGTTGAGAGCTTCGAAAAGGAAATGGCTACTTACCTTGGATGCCAGAATGGGATTGGCGTCGCGTCCGGAAGTGATGCGCTCCTTCTCGCTATGATGGCGCTTGAGATCGGGCCTGGGGACGCGGTGCTGGTTCCGCCATTTACTTTTTTCTCCACCGTTTCATCGATTACGCGCTTGGGAGCCACGCCGATTTTTATCGATATCGACCCCGGAACGTACCTGATGGATCCGAAAAAGACGGAAATTTTCCTTCAGGAGCGCTGCGGTCCGGGAACTGATGGGAGTGAACTGCTCGACGCTAAGCTGCGGCTTCGCATCCGGGTAATCCTGCCCGTGCACCTCTTCGGGCAGTGCTGCCCTATGGATTATTTTATGACTCTCGCCCAACGTTATCATCTCCGCGTGGTCGAGGACGTTGCTCAGGCGACGGGTGCCTACGCATCGCTCTTTGGACAGCCACGCAAATTTGCAGGTACCTTTGGAGATCTTGGCTGTTTCTCATTCTTTCCGACGAAGAATCTGGGCGGCATTGGAGATGGCGGCATGGTCGTGACGGATCAGCCCGCGCTGGGCGAGAAGATTGCCCGGCTCCGGGTTCACGGTGCCAGCTCCCGGTATCATCACGAGCGGGTTGGCCTGAACTCCCGTTTGGACGCGATTCAGGCGTCCGTCTTGCTGGTGAAGCTCCGCCAGCTTGAGCAGTGGTGTAGGAAACGAATAGAGCGTGCTCAGTATTATCAGAGTCTTTTCATACAGACCGGACTCATAGGCAACGAGATTGTCAGCCTTCCCGTTCCAGCCGAAGGGAGAACGCATGTTTTCAATCAATACGTGGTTCGCGTATCGCGGCGCGATGAGTTAAAACAATACCTGACCGCCCATGGAATTCAAACGGAAATTCACTACCCTCTCCCTCTCCACCTCCAACCCTGCTTTGCCTATCTGGGGCATCGAAAAGGAGAGTTTCCAAATTCCGAACTTGCCAGTGCTCAAGTGCTGTCGCTTCCGATTTACCCGGAGCTCACTTCAGCACAGCAGGAGGCGGTGGTCGACAGAATAGTTGCTTTTTACGGCAGGCAGAAAGCTTAAGGAAGCTACCGTACATAGAATCGCATGGCGTAAGTCCTCTTGCATTGCGACGCCAAAACAAGGATCACGACAAAGAAAAGTTGAGTTGATTTGCACAACTCATGAAGGACGCAATCATCCGAGCCTTCGAGGAAAGCATACAGGCTAAGAGGGCTTTTCTCAAAGAAAACCTGAACAGTCTTCTGGCGGCGATCGATCACATTGCCCAGGCGTTTATCGCGGGCAACAAGCTCCTTATTTTTGGCAATGGCGGGAGCGCCGCGGATGCGCAGCATACCGCGGCGGAATTCGTCAACCGCTTTCGAATTGAAAGGCCGCCCCTGCCAGCGCTGGCTTTGACCACGGATACTTCCACGATCACCAGTATCGGCAACGATTACGACTTCAAGGAAATTTTCGCAAAACAAATCAAAGCGCTGGGGAAAGAGGGCGATGTCGCTTTGGCCATTTCCACAAGCGGGAACGCCGCCAATGTCTTATGTGCGATCGACGTCTGCAAGAAACTTAAGATCACCACGATTGGCCTCACGGGCGGGGATGGAGGACTGCTCGCAAAACGAGTCCATTGCTTGCTGAAGGTCACCGAAGGCAAAAATACCGCTCGTATCCAGGAGACGCACATTCTTGTCGCTCATGTGATTTGCGAAATGGTCGACCGTAAACTCTTCGCAGCCTAGCCGCTCTTGCAGCGTACTGCCAATGCCAACATTTAAGCCGCTTGACCTCTCACGTCTCAAGACCTACCCACTCAAGAGGCGCTTCAGCAAAGTCCGGGAGCCTCTGCTGGGGCACAAAGCAAAAAAAGGCGCCCGGGTCCAATCGTTTATTCAGGGTTTGCCAGACATTCTCGCCGCGCGAAATCTCAAAGAGGTTGCCCGCAAGATCGCCGGCGCTCATCGGAGGAATAGAACTGTTATCCTTGGAATGGGGGCTCACCCGATTAAAGTTGGGCTCAGCCCACTGATCATAGATTTCATGGAGAGAGGCATTATCCATGCCGTGGCGATGAACGGGGCTGGCATTATTCATGATTTCGAGATCGCCTTTATGGGGGCAACCTCTGAGGATGTGGCGGCCAGTTTAACAGACGGCAGCTTCGGCATGGCCCGGGAGACCGCTCTCTTCTTGAACCAAGCCATTATTACAGGGAGCAAACTCAAGCGCGGCATGGGGAGAGCTGTGGGCGAGGCCGTTCTCAAAGCTCGGCTGCCGCACCAAGACCTAAGCATCCTTGCGGCGGGAGCCCGATTGGATATCCCCGTAACCGTCCATATGGCGATTGGGACCGATATCATACACATGCATCCCAGTGCAGACGGGGGCGCATTAGGTGAAGGCAGCCTGAGGGATTTTCACACCCTCGCCTCCGTGGTGGCTACTCTGGGCGGCGGTGTCTTCCTCAATTTGGGCTCAGCCGTGATTCTCCCTGAAGTCTTCCTAAAGGCGTTAAGCCTGGCGCGGAACCTCGGCTATCCGGTGACAAATCTGACCACCGTTAACCTGGACTTCTTCGCTCATTATCGCCCTCTCACCAACGTCATCAGCCGTCCCACGCTGCAGAGCGGCAAGGGATATCATTTCACCGGTCACATGGAAATCATGCTGCCGCTGTTGTTTGCCTCGGTTTTGGAGCAGCTTTAAAGAGAGCCGCATCCATCATTTGCGTTCATTTCCTTTACCCGCGCATCTTTTTCCGCTAGATTAAATCGCAGGCCTTTCTGAATCGCTATGGTGCCGCGCCTTATCACTCTGGCAACGGATTTCGGGTACAGGGATCCTTCTGTCGGAATCATGAAAGGGGTTATTCTTGGAATCAGTCCACAGGCCCGTATTGTCGATCTCTCCCACGGGCTTCCTCCTCAAGACCTCATCGCGGCCGCTCTGGCACTCTACGGTTCTGTCCCATTTTTTCCGTGCGGCACGATTCACGTCGCCGTGGTTGACCCCGGTGTTGGCACCGAAAGAGCCGCGATACTCATTGAGGCTCAAGGTTCTTTCTTGATCGGGCCGGATAACGGCATCTTCGGCCCAGTGTTGGACGAAAAGCGGCCGGAAAAAATTATCGCTTTGACAAATGATTTTTACCATATCAAGCCAACGAGCGCGACTTTCCATGGAAGAGATATTTTTGCGCCGGTCGCTGGCCATCTTTCATTGGGGGTACCGCCTGAAGCGTTCGGCAACCCCGTCCACACGATTGAGAAGCTGCGCTGGCCTACGGTATCAAAAACCGAACAAGGCGTTCAGGGCGAGATTATCTACATCGATCATTTCGGGAACCTGATCACGAATGTGCGCGCCTGTGACCTCAAAGCCTTCCCCAGTGATCGATTCACGCTCCAACTCGGTGATGTTTCAATCGCCGGTATTGCGCACAACTATGCCAGCGCTCGAGACGGCGAGTACGTCGCTGTCCTTGATAGTTGGGGTATGCTGGAAATAGCGGTCTTCAAAGGGAACGCCCATCTAAGCTCCGGGGCAAACGTCGGGGACAAATTCGACATCCGCAAGATAGGGCCGCCAGAGGAGGCGCCATGATCCCGGGGACGGAACAAAAACGAAAAACGTGGCTCCATGTCGCTCTTTTCTTGGTCACGCTGCTGACAACCACTCTTGCCGGAGCCTTGCAAAACGGAGTGGACCCACTCTCCAATCCCGCCGCGATCGTGACGGGTCTACCCTTTGCCGTCACTCTGATGACGATCCTTCTCGTCCATGAATTGGGCCATTACTTCATGTCACGCTATCACGGAGTGCAGGCGACACTCCCCTACTTCATTCCCGCGCCGTCCTTTATCGGGACCTTTGGCGCTTTCATCAGAATGGAATCTCCGCCGCCCGATCGGCGCTCTTTATTTGATGTCGCCGCGGCAGGGCCGCTCGCCGGGCTTTTGCTGGCTATCCCTGCCGTCGTCGTCGGCCTCCGGCTTTCTACGATTACGCCTGAGCAAGGAGCGGGTGGCATTGCTCTAGGCTCTTCGATCCTGTTGAGCCTTCTCAGTAAACTTACCCTGGGTATTCTGCCAGACGACGCCAACATCGTCATGCATCCGGTGGGCTTTGCGGGTTGGATCGGTCTTCTGGTTACCGCCATGAATCTCCTTCCGGTGGGGCAACTCGACGGCGGACATGTGTCTTATGCTTTGCTGGGCCAGAGACATGTTTGGGTCTCGCGCTTCGCTCTGGTGGGTATTCTGGCGCTGGGTCTGCTGCGCTGGTGGGACGGCTGGCTGGTTTGGGGAATTCTCCTGCTTATTATGGGCGTTCGCCATCCTCCACCTCTTGATCCCTACGCGCCGCTTGATCCAAGACGGAGGCTTCTCGGCTGGCTGGTGATGATCATTCTCATCGTCACCTTTATTCCGGCTCCGTTTTCCTTCCAGGAGCCGGAGGAACCGGAGGAGCTTATGACCCCCCAACCCTCCAGACCAGCCCCGGATCGACCTGTAGAAGGAGTCCCTTTATGAGCGACCGACCAAGCTGGCATCAGTACTTTTTGACGATTACCCGGCAGGTGGCCGAGCGTTCCACATGTAACCGCGCGAAGGTAGGCGCCGTTATCGTGCGTGACAAAAACATAGTCGCCACCGGGTACAACGGCGCGCCAGCCGGCATGCCTCATTGCACGGATGTGGGATGTCTGATCTACGAGTCCAAGACACCGAACGGGGATACCGAGGAGAACTGCTTCCGGACGATTCATGCCGAGATCAACGCCATCGCCCAGGCGGCAAAGAACGGATCCAGCATAAAGGACGCTTCCATTTACATCACGCATACGCCCTGCATTCACTGCCTCAAGGTGCTGGTGAACACGGGGATCAAGAACATCTATTACGAAAGCCCCTACAAACTCCACACGCTCGAAGAAATTCTAGCCCACACCCACGTGAACATGGAAAAAGTGGATCTCCCCAAAAAATAAAGGGCGGAGAAACTTCCCCGCCCTCTTTCGCCCAGATCGTCCCGGAATTAAATCTTGCCCTGCAGGAGAATTGCGATTACGAAGCCATAAAGGGCGAGTGCTTCGAGAAGAGCAAGACTCAATAC
>JACQUW010000424.1 GCA_016210115.1 Deltaproteobacteria bacterium
TCCCCCCGGCCCCTTGAATGCCTTTCAGTTCCCTCCTCATCGGGACGAACGCTGCTGCGTCGAGACAAACTTGCAGTTTCATGTGACCGGCTCTATCTTTCAGTTCCCTCCTCATCGGGACGAACGCTGCTGCAGCTACCAAACCACCTGAAAAACCGCAACAATTTGGTTGAGCATTCTTCCATTTCTTCGCAACTCTATTTTCTGCATCAAATCCATCTGGGTTTGCGAAACGGCCGCCCGTTCAAAAAATATCCGCACAGAAGTTTCTGTACTCGCAATCAACGCATCGGTTCCTAAGAGAAGTGGCAGGCGGCATCCGTTCATGCTCTATCATTGACCGGATCTCTTCCAGCGTCCTCAGGGTCTCGGCTTTAAGTTCCGGCGTTAAGTCGAGGACCGCAGCGTCATTTTTCGGAATCAGATAAATGAATCCTTTGTTGACCTCCCTGCAGTAGGCATCCTCCAGTAATAGAGCATAGCCGCAGAGTTGGAAGAGGTGATTGCGGCTCGGTTCCCTGGTGGTGAATTTGAAATCCACTGGGAACAGCCCCGCAGGACTTTCGATTAGAAGATCTAACTTGCCTGTCAGCTCGAGCCGCTCGGAAGCCAACCACACATGAAACTGTCTCTTCCCTTCGCCCAACCTATAAGCGCTGAGCTTTCGCCTTTTCTCCAGGCCATCGATTCGCTCCTCCTCCACTTTTCCCTGCTCCATTTTCCAGGTTGGCTTCTTCTCCACCGGCATACAATACTGGTAGAAGACGATCCGCGGACAATAGAAATATTGCTTGATATCATTTACCCTGACGAAGCTCATAAAACGTCAGGTTCGCTCGGTTTTTCGTTCTCCTTTACCAGAACTTCTTTGACGTCCTTGTCACAGATCGGCTGGAGAAGGATCTTACCGGGGTTATCGTCCAGTAGGGCGCAGAGTCGCAGAAACAGCTCCTCCCTTTTATTGCGGTTCAGTGCACCCAAAAAGGCGCTGTACTGGATCCGGACGAGGCCATAGTCGAGGCATGACTCCGAAATCCTGAGGCGGACCTTGTCGTCCTCGATATCATAGATAACCAGAGTCCGAAGCTCATCCATGGGTCTAATCCTAAACGTTTGTCTTGATAATTCTCTCCAGACCCAAGCCGATCAAAAAAGTCTCAGATGCGAGACGCCCAACTTGAACCTTTTGAACGTGTTGAACGATTTGAACCATTTCAGGCCCGCTACCATTTGAACGAGAATGCTTTATACTCCCTCTCGCCTCTCAGGAAGCTCGCCAATTTCCTCGCCTGCATCTGAATGATCGAGCGGATCTGATACTGCTTTCCTTGGTAGTTTTCCGTCGAAAGAAGTCGCTCCATAACCTTGTCGCCGATGCCCTTTCGGGTCTCGGAATCAAGCAGGCCATCCTTCATGCCGATGTTTATGCCCAGATTCACATACGCTATCACCGGACGATCCACGACGGGCTGGCGAAATTCCTCAACCAGATCCAGCACTAGAGAAGGTTTTCCTGGCCGATCCACGTGGAGAAATCCCGCGAACGGCTCCAGGCCGGCATTGATAACTGCTCCCCAAACTTGAGAGTAGAGAATTCCATACCCATAGTTAAGGAGTGAATTAACTCCGTCCGTCGCGCCCCGGTGCTCCCTGCCGAAGAACTCCACTTTATGTCCGATGACTTCCTTGACTCCCTCCCAGTAAACGCGCCCAGCCGTACCCTCTATGCCCATTAAAGTTCCTCTGGCCTCGTTAATGGAACCGGCATCGACCTCCGGTACCCTCCGCCACAATTTTCTCAATTGTGAGGTGATCTGCTCGATCTTTATAAACCTGTCCTCAGCCTCTTTCTTAAGATATTTGCCGAAATATCGTAAAAGCCGCTCCTGGTTTTTGACTTTTCCAAGGACGACGGCCTTGCAGACCTGAAGCCCTCTCTTGTCTGCAAAGGCGAGGATTTGCTCGCGGCGAGCCTGTACCGTTGCGGTCAGCATGGGGGAGGTAATCATCGCGTAAGGCTTGCCCGCAGAGTCCAAAAAGCTCAGCCGTATGCCCCTGGCACAGACTTCCTGCAGGATATCCGACGATAGCGTGATACCTTTGGAGCCAACCACCACCTCGTGCAGCCTAAAAAATGGGAACTGGTAGATGACGTCCTTGCCCTTCCGGACGAGAAGCCGCTCGCTCTTCTTGCTCAGAAAGAGCCCGTAACCGGAAAGAATCAGTTGCGACCCATCCTCGCTCTTTACCAGCGAGATTCCCTCATCAACGCGGATCTCTCTCCCGGTTTCCAGTGGTTCCGGAACTTCGATCGGCAGCAGCTCCGCCATTCCGGTCAGAAGATTGAACTGAGCCGGTGGGAGTCGCTCACCGGCCGCCGGCGCGACCTCATTCAAAAGTTCTTCGGCCATAAAATCGCCTCCCGTTCGAGACGTTCCAGATCGAGGCGCTGTCTCAATTCACCTCTTCGATCCTGAACCAGCCGTTTCCAAAAACCGCGTTCTTGCCCACGTGGAGATACTCGCCAAGTTTGAGATATGGGATAAAAGGCGCCAGACTTCCCTCGTATACCGCTTCGCCGACAAAGCCGCTGAGGTCATGCACCGTCTCTCTTCGCCGGGAATAACGGGCCGAGTCTACCCATCGGGTCGAGTCGCTAATCGTTTTTATCTTCTCCGCTTCTTCACCAAAAGCTTTAAAATCAATATCCAACCCCTTGTTACAATAGAAATATGACAACGCACTAATCCGGTCTCGCAGCCGCCTGACGATATGGGAAAAATGCGGCGTTTTGATCAGGCGTCCATCAACTTTTAGCGTTGTAGGGGTCAGAAATTTCAACCGGATCCTGGATGAGTTGCCTTGACTATTCCCATCCTTGGCGGTCGTTTCCTCGCCGGCCAACTCTTTCCAGTCTATATCCGCAGAGGGTGGGCGAACCATGTTGGTGCTTGAGGTGTAGACTTGAGCGCTCTGTCCATCCGCCGAAATAGCTTCAGTTGCGCTAAGCTCGCAGGGAGTCCGGCCTCTGCCCAAGCCGGAGTGAGAAAGCTCCTTAAAGGTCACGATAAAATAGGGCAGGTAGTCCCTGGCCTTCCCGACAACGATCAGGTCAAAAATCAGTTGCTCCCCAGGCCTGTAGACCTCCTTTGTCTCCAAAGGCGCCTTGATTACAAATGGCCTGGGGATGTCCCTGTTTCTGCTGATTTTTTCCGAACCTTCCGGAACAAAAGGATGAAAGACCGCCGTGTAGGGACACACCATACGAAGCTGGCAGGTCTCCGGATCGCGACAATTCCCATGACAAACAATCCGCCTGAAGGTGCTCCCAAACCCGCCCCGAATCACATTGCCTTTATTGAAGGCCGGCATCTGCAGGGCGCCCTTCGGCTCCAGATGAAAGCGAAAGTGCTGGAGGGAGAAATCGGGAATCATCGACTTTCCCCGGAATGACACACGATCAATGAATTAGGGTGACAACTGATCCGACATCCGAGGATCATCGGCGCCTCTTCTTTCACCGTGCGCGCGCGTCCATAGGAGCTGCCCAAACTTCATTCCTGTCAAGTAACCTTTCATCCTCTGTCACAAAGTTCCTGGCGCCGACGGTACAGAAATTTTCCACCGTTGTGAGGTTTCTTCAGCAGCGCGGTCTGTCGGCGAGCTATTTCCTCTTCTCTCGCCTCGTCCAGCCGCTTGGTCTCAACCAGCGCCGGACATTCATCCGGCAAATCCGGCTTCTCCTCCAAAATAACGGTATTGCCTCTTACGATACCTCATCCGCCATTTTTTCAGCCCACTCCGCCAATGTCCCCTATCTTTTACCTAGGCAGCATCGCTTGTACTTCCGTCCGGAGCCACAGGGACATGGAGCGTTCCGCGCAACTTTATCGGTTCTCCTTTGAGTCTGCGCTGCCGGCAAGAGAAGCCCTTCCGGATCGCCGAAGCGACCCGCCAATTCAACCGCCTTGGCCAGAAGCAACGCCTTCGCCCCGCTTATGTCCTCAATCCCCTGCTCCACAAGCCAACTACAAGTTCGCCGGTGTATGTCAAGATCTTGCGCTAGCTCCTGCCAACGTTCAAGTTCGCGCGCCTTCAATGATTCTTCCGGCTTCTCATGGTGTTGCCACGACATGTCATCCAAGCTGTCAAACAGGTCGAAAATGTTGTCCACGCCATCCTGTCTGGCCGAGCCCAGAAACCTTACCTGTTGTAACACCACGCCAACAGCTATTTCCGGACAGACCGGCAGACCCGTAGGCTCCTCGATGGGCTCGCCGCAGTACTGGCAGGGTTCAGGAGCATCAGAGACGGCGCCATGCTCAAAGATTTCTTCCAGCGACCGCACCTCAGGCGAAACCTCTTTGCCGATTTTATCCCTGTGATGTCGCAGCAGCACAAACATGGCGCGCCAGCCAGGCGCGAAACCTCCCAAAGCTGGGTCGCGCCGATAGCGCACCCGCCAATTCACGGTCCAGAGCGTTGGGTCGGTCCGTCCGAAGTGAATATTCTGAATGGCCTCTTCGAACCTAGTCCGCTGCCACGGCTCGCAATTACAATAGGCATCATACAAAATTGGTATTGCCTCCGTTTTTCCCTGGTCAGAGAGGGCTTGCGCCAAAACGTCACCTAATCCGTGATCCCGACCAAGAGCTTCAGCAAGCATTGAAAATGCCCGGTCGTCGCGGATACCGCCGAGCGCGCAATAAACATAGATCCGCACGACGGGATCGGACGCAGTCGCAAGCTGAGCCAGCGCGGGGAGTGCAGGAACGCCAATCTTGGCGACCCCTTCGAGGGCCGCTTGGGCCATTTCATGATCGTCCGTCCGCAGAACCAGATCGATCAGAGTTTGAACACCGCCAGGGCTCCTCAGCTCCCCAAGCAGAACCACTGGCCAGAGAAGATCCCGTTTCTCGTCGGTCCGCCACCGGTCAAGCGCTTCGATCAGCGAAGGCACCGCGCCCTCGCCCATTGCAAACACTCTCTCCATCGCCCGCACCGGCATGCCAACGGGCCAGGTCGTTATTTCGTCGATGAGATCATCCAGGGAATGTCTGGAATAGTCAGTCATGGTTCTCTGCGCACCCCCCGGAACAAAAATTCACGCCGCGATGTTACCGTGTATTTCGTTTCGCCCTTTCATTGCTGTTCATGAATTCCCAAAATCCGAAAACCCAGCCTGTCCCCTGTCTCCGCCCGGCCTCCGTTTAAAGTCTTCTTCGTTCTAGCTGACGATCGCGGTGATTCCGTTCTCCATGGAAAGGCCTTGCATGAGTCAGCGTGCGGTACAAAAATCAGAATGTCCCCTTTTGCCCCCCACCCAAAAGTTCATTCGTGGCCCAGAAACGACCCCTTTTATATTGCCCTTGTTGGGGCTCCAGGTGGAAGCGAAAGTGCTGAAACGAGACCGCAGAAACCATTACCTCTCCGACTCTGAGCTAACGTTTCCACCGTCATTTAAAGGGATTAATCGCCGAAATGCCTGGAACCCTTTTGAAGTCTGGTTCGTTCTCGCTGACGATAGTATTGATCCCATGTTCCAGCATAGAGGCAGCTATTAAAGCATCCCAAAAGGGCACACGGTTGACTTTTACGAGTTCAATCGCTTCGCGAACAGTCTCAGGTTTCCGGTCAATCACTCTCCATCGTGAACTCGCTAGAATCGCCTCGACAGTAGCTTCTGCGGCCGTCACAGATATGGGTTTGGACACTTTCCGCGTTACTACGAAAAAGAATTCACAGAGGTTCTGTAGCGCCGTGGCGGCTTCCTCACCCGCCCAGACCTTTTCCACTATCGGTAGTGCAACGCGATGTTTCTTCTCATCAGAAACCGTGTACGCATGAACTAAGATGTTGGTATCGATAAGTTGCATTTCACCGGTCATAAAGCTCCTCGCGTTTCTTGTAAAGCAGCTTACCGACACGAGGAGCTTTGCGCAGAAGCTCGATCTGCCGGCGAGAGATTTCCTCGTCTCGAGCCTGATCGAGCGGCTTGATTTCCACGAGCGCGGGACATTCGTCCGGCAAATCAGGCTTCTCCTCCAAAATAACGGTATTACCCTTTACGATCCCCTTGTAGACCTTCATGTCGTCCCTCCTTTTTTTTCGGTCCTCCGTAAGGAATTTTTTCTTTCACAAAGGCACTAACTCACACGGCTGCCACCAAGTCTTCAGGCAGTTTGCCAACATAGAAGATGGCCATGTGGGCATCTCTCCGCTTGTGCGCTTTCTTATAAACTTCGTCTCGGTCCTTGCTGTGGAATACCAGTTCGCCACGAATCGGCCTGCCTGTGCTCCGGCAGACAGGTTCCATCAGCTTGTTATGGACCGGGTTTACCA
>JACQUW010000422.1 GCA_016210115.1 Deltaproteobacteria bacterium
ATGTCGTTTACTGATGGTAGCAGTGATTCAGGAGGCCCTATCATGAAAATTTTCGTCTCTGTAGCCGGTCTTTTGATCCTTGCTTGTGCAGAGGTCTTTGCGCAGAAGCCTTTGGAGGAGCTCAAAATTTCCGCGATTCCGGACGAGAACCCACAGGAGATGTTGCGCATTTACACCCCGTTTGCTGACCACTTGACAAAGGAGATCGGAATGCCCGTCAAGTTTACTCCGGTGGTGGACTACGCGGCTACTGTCGAGGGCTTGGCCGCCAACAAGCTGGATATGGTGTGGTACGGCGGGTTAACCTCCGTTCAGGCCGTCCGGCGCGCCAAGGGAGCCACAAGGATTGTTATGCGCAAGGAGGATGCAGCATTCAAGAGCTATTTCATTACGCGAAAGGATAAAGGCATTCGGGAGCTGAAGGATCTCAAAGGAAGAACTTTCTCTTTTGGGAGCGTCAGCTCAACTTCAGGTCATTTGATGCCCCGCTACTTCCTGCTGAAGGCTGGAATTAATCCGGAAAAGGACTTCTCGAAGTTCAGCTTCAGCGGTGCGCATGACGCGACGGTTGCCTGGGTTGCGGCAGGCCGCGTTGATGCGGGGGCCCTGAATTTTCTTGTTTGGGACAAACTAGTCGAAACCAAGAAGGTAGACACGGACAAGGTTGTCGTTTTCTGGACAACTCCAGCTTATGTCGATTATGTGTGGACCGTGCGGGGCGGGCTCGACAGAGAGCTTGTCCAGCGAATCTCGCAAGCGTTTCTGAAACTCAACTATCAAAACCCCAAGCACAAGAAACTTCTGGATCTGCACAGGACCAAAGGTTACATCCGCGCCAGGGATGAAGACTGGAAGGGCACGGAAGAAGCCGCCATTGCGGCTGGTCTCGTCAAGTAGACGTAAAGCGAGCGACGCCTTGATTCAATACCGCCTGGAAAGAATCACCAAGATTTTTCCCCGGCATCAGGTCGCCATCGATGGGATCGACCTCGAAGTGAGAAAAGGAGAAAAGGTCGCCCTCATTGGCCCCAGTGGTGCGGGGAAAACTACGCTGTTTCGCATGCTCAACTGCACGTTGCGACCGACATCCGGCAGGCTGTGCATTCATGGAGAAAACGTGGAGACGCTGCATGGCAGGCCCTTGCGTCAGATGCGCCGCAGGATTGGCACCGTTTATCAGCAACATAACCTCGTGCCGAGATTGAGGGTCATTCACAACGTTCTCTCCGGACAGCTTGGCCGGTGGTCGACTTTGAGGTCTCTGATCTCGCTTGTGCGGCCTTCGGATATTCAGCTCGCCTATGACGCCTTGATGCGAGTCGGAATAGAGGACAAAATCTTTACGCGAACTGACGAGCTTTCCGGAGGACAGCAGCAAAGAGTCGCCATTGCGCGGGTCCTGATTCAAAACCCCGAAGTGATCCTGGCCGACGAACCGGTTTCTTCTGTGGATCCGTCGCTGGCGCAGACCATCATCCGATTGCTGCTCGATATCAGCGACTGCATGCAAAAGACGTTGTTGATGAGCCTTCATAGCGTGGACCTGGCTTTAGCCTATTTCCCCCGAGTGATCGGGATCAAAAAAGGTAAAGCTATTTTCGATCTTTCTCCTGACAAAATTTCCGAGGACCTGTTGGCCGATTTATACTCCGCTCATCTTCCAAGTTTCGAAGAAGAAAAGACGCCCGATGAGGAGTCAAGGTCTCCCGTCTATCAATAGACAGCACAGATCCGTCTTCCCCTATCTCTTCGGCCTGTTTTTTTTCCTGGCTTTCTTGGATGGCTGGAAAAGGGCGGCGATTCATCCCCTCGTTTTCTTCGAGCCAGAGGGTAGAGAGCACCTGTGGAAATTTGTCCGCGGGATGTTCCCCCCGGAACTCTCCATGGACTTCCTTTCGCTGATGCTCCGACCGACATTGGAAACGATACAGATTTCGGCCATGGGAACGGTGATAGCGGTGACGATCGGCTTTCCATTGGGAGTACTCGCTACCAGGACATTCAGCGTCGGCGGGGTACTCAACGAGGCTGAAATCAAGGGTTCCTCGTCACGGCTCGCGATCCGGCTTCTGATCTATTCTACGGCCCGAGGCATGCTGAGTCTGTTTCGTTCCATTCCCGAATTCGTATGGGCCTTTATGTTCGTCCGCGCTGTCGGTTTGGGACCTTTTCCAGGAGTTCTCGCCATCGGAGTCGCCTATGGAGGGATGCTGGGAAAAGTCTATTCGGAAATCTTTGAAGGCGTGAACGAGCGGCCTCTTGAAGCCCTTCAGTCCACGGGCGCCAATAAGCTACAGATTTTTTTCTACGGTTGGTTGCCTCAGGTCTTGCCGAACGTCGTTTCTTATACGCTTTATCGTTGGGAGTGCGCGGTGCGGGCCTCAGCCATTCTGGGATTGGTCGGAGCCGGAGGGCTCGGACAACAAATTGAAATCTCCATGCGGATGTTTAATTTCCATGAGGTTTTGACGCTGCTGGGGATTCTTTTTTTGTTGGTGGCGGTGGTGGATATCATCAGCGCCAAGGTGCGAACGATTTTATGAGATTGAGCTCTTCTAGTGTGGGCGGGCAGCACATACCCTGGCCCTCTCACGAGCATCTCGGGAAGTCCAACCTGCGGACATATCTCGTGTTGGCAGGTGCGATGGCTTTGTTTGTTTGGAGCTACCGGGGATCCGAGATTCATCTGGGCCAGCTTTTCAGTCGAGAAGGCGGGGGACAAATTCTCGCTTACATCAAGAAGTTATTTCCCCCGGATTTTTCGCCGATGGTGCTTCAGGAAGCGCTCAAGGGAACTGTGGAGACCTTTGCTATTTCTTTTATGGGCACCCTGCTGGCCGTGGGCATTGCTCTTTCAATCGTTTTCTTCGCCTCGCGAAACCTGATCTATTCCGGGTTGCTCTATGAAATGGAGGCCAAGGAACAGTGGAGACAGACGCTGCGACTTTTGCCTTATCTAAGCGCCAGGGGGGTTCTCAATCTTCTTCGCACGGTTCCCGAGATGGTATGGGCCCTGATCTTTGTGTTTCTGGTTGGGCTTGGTCCTTTCGCAGGCGTCCTTGCGTTAGGGGTTCACACGGGAGGGGTGTTGGGTAAGCTTTTCGGGGAAGTCCTGGAGGACGTAGACCCGCAGCCTATTGAATCCCTGCAGTCTACGGGGGCCCGCCGTTTCCAGATTCTTTTTTACGGGATTCTTCCTCAGGTTCTTCCGCAGTTCGTTTCCTATACGCTCTATCGATGGGAGGTGAATATCCGGGTGGCTGCGGTTCTGGGATTTGTGGGAGCAGGAGGCCTGGGGCAGAGAATCCACATCGCCATTAGCCTGTTCATGGAAAATCAACTGCTCACGCTCATCATCGCAATCTACATCCTGGTCACCCTGGTGGATTATCTTAGCGCCTATCTGAGGCGCAGAGTTATTTAGCACGCTCACATGTCCGTCAAATGAGGTCTTGTAACCTCCGCATTCCACAAGGATTGTAGCCCAGTGCGGACGCCCCTACCCCTTTCGACGATTGACTCACCAAGCGGGACGTGGAAAAGCTCGCCTCCAAGGGTCAGGGAGATTCTCCCCGTTTCCTCTGACACAACGAATACGATCGCGTCACTCACCTGACTCAGTCCCACCGCTGCCCGATGCCTGGTTCCCAATGCTTTATCTTTGAAAACAACATGATTGGCAGACAGGGGGAAGATACAGCCTGCCGCCAGAATGAGATCTCCGCGAATTATCACTGCGCCGTCATGGAGAGGATTTCCCGGATAAAAGAGGCTTAACAACAGGGAGGCGCTGAGCTGAGCGTTGAGCCGTGTACCGCTCTTCGCATAATCTTCCAGACTCATCCGTCTTTCCACGGCAATCAGAGCCCCGATCCGGTTGGCACTGAGTCGGTGGATAGCGCTGGCTACCTCCTCAGCGCCTTGAAGCAGAGGGAAGACGCAGCAACTCAAGTGCCTTTCTTGAAGGGATCTTTCGACCTCGTCGAGCATTTGTCGTAGCTGCGTGACTTGTGTAAGGAGCGATCGAGTTAGTTCGCAACTTTGGGGAGAAAACACGCTGGATTCCTCGATCATTGTTTACTTCTCTGAGACTCGCCGAGTCTTCAGCAATTTTTGCCTACCTCTCAGGTGCCTGACGGCCTGTAGGCAACGCCTAATACCACGCCGTAGAGCAAATGCACGATTAAGCTCATGACTTGGGGCGAGGGTCCTTTCGACGATACATCTCCACCTCTGCAGGGGTTCGCCACCGCACAGGGATTGGCTATAGAACACGGGTTAGCCACAACAGGCTCCTTCCCGCTGAATAGTTCCATGGCCACAAGAAGGCTTGGTCCCAAGAGGGTTATCGCGAATAGCCAGGGAACGAAAGAGAAGAGAGCGCCCCGCAGCCAGCCCGGACCTGGGAGCCACGGATCAAAAAACGTGGCATAAACCAACGCGAGAGAGATCCCAATAGTGACATGGAGCAATGTTCCAATCAGGTACGGGGATATGTAGAAAGGGAACACTCCGCCTAGAGCAGCTATAATGTCCATCCTGGGAAGCCCTATCAAGGGCCAGCCGTACATGAATAAGGTCATTGCCGCGGTTCCCAAAAAACCGGCCAACAGGGCTCTACGAAACTTGAGCGATCGAAGCACTACCACTTACCTCCTTAAAGAAGAGTTTATTCGTGTCGGCATCTCAACGCCCTTCACTAGCCCAACAAAGGAGGCTCCGATAAAGTTCCAAAAAAAAATTGTGCGCGCGGGCTTCTCGCGATTCATGAATCTCTTCAACCGAGGAAACTTTTGCGGGCTTCATCTGTTGTCCTCTCAACGGAGGTCCAGATGCAGATTTCTATCCCCTTCCCACGGCAATATGAGAACCCGCCCCGACCAAACCCTTTTGCCTGTTGGAAACAACTGTCGTGGTTTTTACTTCTTATCTGTCTCAGCGATTCCCCGGCTTTTCCGTGGGGTCCAGAGGGACATGAGTATATCAACCAGGTCGCGGCTCTGAAGGCGCCTGCCGGATTGAATGGCTTCCCTCTTTTCTTTCAGTCTCAGGAAAGCATTCGCATCATTGCTTACAACGGGCCTGAGCCCGACCGATGGAAAGCAGTCTCCGGCTATTCCCGCGGAAGAGGGCATAGTGTATCCCACTATATTAACCTTGACATGATTCAGGAGATCCCCAAGAGGCAGGACCACATCCTTGCCCTGCGGATGTATCAGGACAGAGGCCTTGATGGCCAGGTCGCAGGATTGCTTCCGTATTACATCTTTGAGACTTACGAGAAGCTCAGAATGTCCTTTGCCGAATATCGAAAATTTGTGAAACGCGGCTCCAGCACGAGAGCGGTGGAAGCGAATATTCTCTACTATGCAGGTCTCCTGGGCCATTATGTGGGGGATGGGTCACAACCTCTGCACACCAGTGCGCATCACCATGGCTGGGTTGGCGAAAACCCCAAAGGCCACGCGATGGACGAGGGCATACATCGGCGCTTCGAGGTCGACTTTGTCCGGAAGATCAAAGCCGAGAGCTTCGCCGGGATGGTTAGAAGTCCTTCTCGCATCTGTGATCCTTTCGCAGAAATAACGAAGTACCTAAAGAAAAGTTATTCCTATGTGGAAAAGATCTATGAGTTGGATAAGGCGGAAGCCTTTACGAAGCCAACCCCTGAATCGCTCGGCTTTGTCAAAGAGAGACTGGCGGCTGCGAGCCAAATGCTCGTTAAACTCTGGTATACGGCATGGTTGGAGAGCGAGATGGTAGATAAGAAAGATGGTGTTTGCGAGACCGAGAAAATTATAGAAGTAGAGAAATAATCGGTTGGGACCTTGGGGAGGGATTTTAGACCCTCCCCTCAGTACCAATCATACATGTTCAGTCGCTGTGGCCGCCCCTGAAGAGCTGCCGTTGTTCATCAAGCCTCTGGGCGTGGACTTCCTCTTTTCCTCTAGGATCATAGTCGCAAGGCCCGTAGAAGTCGATGACGTCACTGGTGGCCGCATCTTTAAGGACCGGACGAGTCGAATACAAAGTTTCCTCACGAATCGCCGGGAACTTCATATGACAGTAGTTAGTTTCCCCGGCTCTGATCTTTAACAGCACACCTTCTTGAGCCTGCCCAGGAGCGGCGATCCAGCCCACGGTTCCTGCTATAGCTAAGACTGATAAAAGTAAACTGATGCCCTTCATTGTTCTCACCTCCTTTCGGGTTTAGCTCTTTGCCTTTGACCCTTAAACAGCGACCGACCGAGCAAAAGTTCCCAACAGGAAAAAATTGTTTGGGAACTTTCTGTAGAGAAAAATGGTTTTTATTGCATGGCTTCCGAGCAGTGGCCCAACATTGAAGAAAAGGTAGCTTCACTTTTTCAAGTGGATACGCTCCTTCCTGCTGAGTATTTTGCGACCTTTCGTAGGAAGGTTCCCTTGGAGCCGGAAAAGAAGCTCATGCTGGCGATTTTGGAGGATGCCGTTGCCTGCTTGCAGAAGTATTGCCTGGCCAGTGACAAAAGAAGAAGAGGTCTATTCCGTGAGACGGAGGAATGGCTCATGGAAGAGAACAACGACTCGATCTTTTCCTTCGAAAACATCTGTGAGACGTTGGGGTTCAGCCCTCAGTATATCCGTCAGGGGCTATTGCGGTGGAAGGAGATGAAATTGGCCGGAACGCGTCCTAAAACCAATGTCTATCGTTTAACTTCCCGGGCTGAGAAGAAAAAAGCGAGATCACAGATGGCTGTGACCCCGGAACAGAAGTTTTCGAAAGTTGCAGGTTCTTAAGAGAGCTATAATCAAAAAGTGTGGAAATGAGAAATAGGTAGGCGTACCCTTTCGTGAACCGAAAACGAAAGGCTGCCTGGTGGAACAGGCAGAGAAAGGATACGCCGATGAGAGAAGAGC
>JACQUW010000423.1 GCA_016210115.1 Deltaproteobacteria bacterium
GACATCTATGGTCCCTCTATCCCGATCATCATGGGAGTCAAAGACCAACCCCGACAGGTGCCCGTTAATGGGGATATCAAACTGGAACCACCGATCGCCCATGGACTTCCCGTCATGTCGATCGGATTTTTCTTGGAGCCGGATCAGGCGGTAATCTGGCGCGGCCCGATGTTGGGAAAAGCTTTGCACCAGTTGATGGCTGACGTGCACTGGGGAGATCTCGATTACCTCGTCGTCGATATGCCTCCGGGCACGGGCGACGTGCAAATTACGTTTTCTCAACAGCTCAAGGTGAGTGGCGCGGTCCTTGTTGCCACCCCGCAAAACGTTGCTCTGGCCGATGTGGTTCGAGCCAAGTCGATGTTCGACAAGGTCATGATCCCGATCGTCGGGATTGTTGAGAACATGAGCTATTTTATTTGTGACGGATGCAACAAACGGCATGAAATCTTCTCGCGCGGAGGCGCGCGGCGGGCGGCTGAGCGCTTCAAAATCCCGTTTCTCGGAGAGGTCCCAATTATCTCCTCGATTCGGGAGTGGGGCGATCAAGGCGTTCCGGTTCTGGTCAAAGATCCCAAGTCCGAAGTGAGCAGAGTTTTCCTCGAAATCGCCGCCAGGCTGGCGGGACAGCTCTCGATCGCCTCGGAAACGGCGCGCCGGGCCCAGGCCCTTAAAATCGTTACCAGTTAACGTATTGGCGATGGAACCTCATTTCCCCGTAGAGATTAACCATATAAGACAGAAAGGCGTGGTCCGGATTACCTGGCACGACGGTCACATTGGGGAATACCCGAGAGAATACCTGCGCGGATATTGTCCTTGCGCTATGTGTCAGGGGCACGAGGGAGGCGTCAAGTTCGTCGATGTCCCGGATGCCGGCCTCGCCGAGATTACCCCAGTTGGAAACTATGCAATTCAATTCCGGTGGGATGATGGGCACAGCACAGGGATCTATACCTTCGACTACCTTCGATCGCTATGCCCGTGTCCTTTATGCAGTGGATGGAAGTCGGAATCGGAGACAAGATAAGGAGCCGGTCTATGGTAACTAAAGAACAGGTTTATGAGTCGCTGCAAGACTGCTACGATCCCGAGATCCCCGTCAATATCGTTGACCTGGGCCTGATTTACGATGTCCAGGTCAACGACGGCAAGGTGGCCGTCAAGATGACCTTGACCGCGCCGGGTTGCGGGATGGGAAGCTTCATCGCTTCTCAGGCGCGGCAGAAGATTTTAGACCTGCCCGACGTTACAGACGCGGATGTCGAGCTAGTCTGGGACCCTCCCTGGGACCCGAGCCGGATGAGCGAGGAAGCCAGACAAAAACTGGGAATCGGTTAATCCAGTCCTTGAGGAGGTAAGCGGATGGCGCTGAAGAAACGGTGAGCGTCGCGCGCTCCGCCCCGTGCTCTCTCAAAACCGCCTCTCCCGTCCTATATCGCACCCGATCGGGCGATAAGAAAATCATTCCGGCTACCGTATCTCGCCCAAGCGGTTGATGCTTTGCAAGGTGGCAAAAGTGAACAGATCGGGGGAGAGCCCGATATTGAACTGCCGGCTGGCCGTGATTACCGTAGAACGTCCGTTTTGAACGTTAATAACGTAACCGGTTCCCTGCTGCCACACGATTTGACTGTCCGGGAGCCTGGCTGGTATTCGAAAAAGAACGAACTCCTTCCAGTAGTCTCCCCTCCGATCCCAGGTCATCCCCCAGGTGGTCTCCCAGGCGGTTTTGTCGATCCAGAGGACCTTCTTCGGATAGCAATAAGCTGCATCTTTTGGTGTGATCTCCAGGACATAGACATCCTGAATCTCGAACTTTTCGTCCAATGGAAGATAATCTCCATGATTGCGACGGTAAGGAACGCGCTCCTGGGCGTAATTCGTGAGCGCCTTTCTCTCTCCCAAAAGCTTGTAGTTAAAGTCGGTAATCTTGCCCCGGAAAAAGTCAATGTCGTCCAAATTGAATTCGCTTGGGGCCAGAGTCTGGCACCTTTGTGTGGTGGTGAGCCGGCGCACTCTCCTCAAGCTAGGGATATACAGGTATAAATCATCCGGCCTTTTTGGATCGGAGTAGCGAATTTCGAGAGTGGCCCCGCCCGAGCTGTCGCGCGGATACGAATCAACGCGCAGCTGGAGGCTGTCCACGTGCTCATACCCCGGGAAGACCGGCTTGGGCTCCAGGCTAACCCGGGTACGAGGAAACATAAAGTAAGAGTAGAAATCCGCGCGCCGTTCTGAGCCATCTTTTTCGATCGAAGAGCGAATCATCTTTCCAGTTTCCGTACCTCCGCCTCCCTTGAAATCGTCGCCCTGCCAGCGCCAGTAAAAATTCCACGCAATCTTCTGGCCAGCTCTGGGATCGGACGGATCTATATCCGGGAATGGAAGGCCGGCAACATGGTTTATCAGTTCTCCGTTCGGTCCTAACTGAACTCTGCCAGAGTACCTTTTGGTTGCTTGCAGGTACTCCTTAGGAGCCTGGTACCGAGTAGGCGTCTTGATGGTGAACCTGTAGCCCTGTTTCACGCGGTTCAGGAAGTTTTCGCCGACCATACCTTTGATCTTTTCCCAATTGTGCGGCCCGACGGTGTCGCCGGGCTTGAGATCAACTTCGGCAGCCCGGCCCAACAACGCAAACGACGACCAGAGGACCAGAAATAAGAGCAAGCCGCACGTCGTGGTCGTAAATCTATTGGAATGCTGGATTAGTTTCATGTACAACCTCCGGCGCATGGCGCATCAGAATTGGTATCTCATTTTGAGAAAGACTGAGTCTTTCTCACTGAAGACGCCGACGGAGCCGAACTTGTTATGTCCTCCGTAAATTGCGGCGGTCAGAGTCAGCCGGATCTTTTCGTTCCAAGGGGGCACATAGCTCACCGCCGGGTTGGCTGTCCAGTAGCCCGCCGGATCGTAAAGAAGAAAAAGATCCGGAATAATCGTGTCGCCAAGATAGCCTGTGCCTATCCTGAACGTGATCGAGGTGCTGACCTTGCGGATTTTCTCCGCGCTGGCAAATGAGCGGATGCCATCTTCGTGATCGAAAATGACGCTCTGAAAAATCTGCAGCGAGAGATTAAATGTCCGCCACGGATCGTCGGGATGGAGAAAGGGGATCAGCGTCGGGCGATCGAAACCGAGAGCGTATCTCAAGGTGTTTTTTTCGGTAATGTCGGTGTCGCTATGCCGGGGATGAGGTCCTGCTTTTAAGCCGGTGGAGGCAGGGTACTTCGAAATGTTGTACGGCTTGGATGGATAGAAGGCAAGCTCACCCCGAAGGGCGGTTTTCCACGGGTCTTCGAGGGCATAGTTGAAATGGGCCGCGTAGATGCTGGTCCGGTCGTTCATTAACCTGAGCCGTACCCCCGTACGAGTTCCCGGTCCCGGAGGCCCGAGGAGAAAGGGATCGCCGACTTTCTTAAAAACAAGGTCCCCGGATTGAGGATTATAGCCCCAGAGGTAACCGAGCCCCGTGCTGAGTCTGCCGAACGTGTGCGTGATTCGTCCGCCGATTTTCCAGTTATCGCCTGCGTCGGGAAAATCTCTGCTTATAAGAGGAATCACTACAGGCGCGTTTCCGGGAATCGGGTCGGCAAACAGCCGCCCTAAAGGCACTCGAGTCTCGGAATGAGGCGCCCATCTACCCGCGATGGGAGCGCTTTCATCCACCCTTTTCTTCTCTTCATCAAAACCGGGCATCGCAATGAATTCAAGTACGGTGTTGGTGGCAGGAGAGATGGTGTAGAACCCCCTCAATCCCCAACTGGGGATTCGCGTCTCGTCGAGATTGAAGAGATTTGGCGCTACGGGAGGAAAAAAGGTGCCGTCCTGAGGATTTATGACATCGAGGAGTCTCACCCCATCCGTCTCGCCCCAGGAAATAAATTGCCTTCCCCATCTCAATCTGAACCGGTCCGTAGGCTTGAGATCAAAAACCATCTCCCAGGGTTTGAAGCTGTCCTCGTCGTAAAAGGTGTTGTCCAGGCGTTCGAGCGGGGGAACATTGTTTCTCCGGTCTTTGGCCTCTTTGTTGTAGCGCGGCTCTTTAACAAATCTCCACGAGATAAAGAGCTTCAGGCTTTCCGCAAAATCGAAATTGAATTCCGGCTGAATCACAAAGCGGTTCATGATGAAGCGATTGCTGGTCGAAAACCGCGCGTCACCGGCGGCGATTGACAGCCCCGCAGTGTTTTCAACGAATCCCCCGAAGCTAACTCTTTCGCTAAAGAACCTTTCCCACTTATCGCCGAAAATGGAAGTTGCCTGGACGGGTGCGGTTGTGAAAAAAATAAGCAGCAACTTGCCGAGAAAAGGGAATACCGTTCTCCTACTGAGCTTCATAAAACCGCCTCCTCCATCCGGGTCTTGCATCAACCGCCTCTTATGCGGGTTAACCCCTTTTCAGCCGGTCTGTTATCAGCTGGGCTTCTCTCAACATCATCGGAGCAATTGATTTACATCTGCTATGCGTCAGCCTGTCGGATGGGCCACTGACGGATAGCGCTCCCAAAATCTCTTCACCGCGACCGAAAACAGGAACGGCGAGTGAAGAAGTGTTAAGCAGCCTTTCTCCTTCGCTGAAGGCGAAACCCCGCGCCAGGGACTTATTCAGTTCCCGGTCGAGTCGCCGTCTATCGATGATGGTCAACTCCGTGACATGTTCCAAGCGCTGCGCTTGCAAAAGGTTTTTGCGTCTTTCAGGATCGAGATGGGCCAAAATCACACGCCCCGTAGCCCCCGCGTGCAACGGGGCAGAGAATCCAATATCAAATCGGGTGCTTGTTGCATGAGGGCTAATGGCCTGGTCCACAACCACTGTTTGTTTCCGCATCAAGATAGAAAATGCCGCTGTCTCGGATGTCAGATCACGAAGCCTCTCCAAGTGAGGTCGCACAAGTTTTGTAAGATCGAGATTTTGACGGTAGCAAGCTTCCCAATAAAGCACCCGGTTGCCGAGGATAAAAGCGCCATCCCCATCTCTCGCCGCAACATTATGCGATTCTAAGGTGCGTAGAATCCTGAAGGCTGTTCCTTTGTTTAATCCCAAGGCTTCCTGTACACTCTTAAGCGTCAAAGGTTGGGACGAAGTCGCAAGCAATTCAATGACCCCGACGATTTTGTCAAAAACTTTTATTTGTGTTCCAGGCATAGTCTGTTTTGCATTGTAAAACAAGTATCCTACATAGCAAACCCCATACTACAAGCTTAATTGAGTTGTCAACCATTAATTAGCTGGGGCGGTCGTTGTGTATTCCGGGCTTGCAACAGCCGGCAAGACCAAGTGACAAAAGGCTATTCTCAACAGGAGGGAATGGCATCTGTCGTGAATGCCATCATTTCGAACGACTTCCTGAGGCCGCGTTCAATTTTCCGCGATGAGTCCAGATCCAAATAAAATACCTAGTCTGAGAAGAGTCATATCAGGCGGGCAGTCAGGCGTCGATCAAGCGGCTCTCCGCGCTGCGCAGAAATGCGGTTTAGCCTGCGGAGGCTGGTGCCCGCCCGGACGAGCGACTGAATCCGGGATTATCCCTTTGCATTTTCCGGTTCAAGAAACGCCTGAAGAACACAGCCCGGATGCGCCGGATATTCCTCGCTCCCAGCGCACAGAATGGAATGTCCGCGATTCCGACGCCACGTTAATCCTTCAGCCAAAGCACCTGAATAGAAAAGATCCAGGAACAGATTGGACGGTTCGATGTGCGGAACGATCTGGGAAACTGTTGTTGATTTGCGATCCTGCGGAAAGTTCGGCGGCAGCTAAAATCGGTCAGTGGCTCAGAGCACTGTCCATACAGACTTTAAATGTGGCGGGACCGAGCGAGGCAACGGCGCCAGGAATCGGCGATCAAGCTTACGCGCTCCTTGTTGAAATCTTTTCTAAAATCGATGTCCATTGGCCCCGAGGAGCCTGCGCCGAGGATGCTTGAGTGGTAAATGATCGGCTAAATTCCAGATTCGAACGCTTCTTCCTGCAAGTCGATCTCATGCCGAAAAAGGTATTCCTGCGTTCCTCCTCCGAAATCGACCAGGATGAGCATTCTCCCGAGGTTTTCCAACTCCCTTACAAAAGTACCTTCCCTCGGAAGGATCTTCCCTGTGCGTTGGGATCGGATGAGCCGGTTAATTGTTATTTTTTGCCCTGGTTTCATACGGGTTTCCTCCCGGATCAAACGCGCTCACCTTCCGGTTTAAGCAATCTTCGCGCCAAAGATAATGAGAACCAACGAATATGAGATTTGGAGCTATTTTTTTCAAAAACTACGATCATTTTTCTCTGAGCTAAGAAAGTTAAAAAATTTGTGGCAGAATCTTCTCGCCGCTGGGAAAATTGCCTTTGCTGCTCAAATCATCTCAGGTTGCCTAGAAAATCGGCAGGCTATTCTTTTCGCACCTGAGCTGGGAAAAACCGTTTTCAAGCCGGATATGCAGGGAGTCCTTCATAGACCAGAGCGCAACTTACCCCTATCATGTGCCAAACGTTGGCAAATTATTGAAAGCCATCCGTCGCGATCCGCAAGTTTCCCTTTGCGTTTTCACGCAGGCCTTCCATGGGTTCGGCACGGGTCCCAGATCAACGGAAGAGCGGAGATCGTATATTTGCCGGAGGCAATGGAGTTGCTCCTTGACCTGCATCGCCGGATCAAAGGAGAGCATCCCAATTGGAATGAGTACCGTCAAACCATGCAGAACCAACGCCGGGTGCTGCTTCGGATCGACATCGACAGCGCAGGTCCGGATAGAAGAGGTTGAAAAGGATTAGATAGAGAGGGTTGCTGACCCGAGCAGAAACAGACATTTTTTCTGAAGGAGGACTAATCATGAAGGGTTTCGTGCGCATAATGGCAGTTGTCGTCGTTGTGACCTTCGCGCCTCCTTCAGCACTGCCGGTCGATGATCGGCCGGATCAGCCGCAGCCTCAATCTCCCGATCTGGAAGCCGGGCGGAAGGCCCTTGACACGAAAGATTATAAGTCCGCCCTTGGGCACCTCATCAAAGCGGCAAAGGAGACGCCAAGTGACGCGGACGTCCATAATCTTCTCGGCTTCAGCTATCGGAAGCTCGGTCAGTTTGACCGGGCGCTAGAACATTACCGGCTGGCTTTGAAAATCGATCCGAATCATCGCGGCGCGCACGAGTACATTGGAGAATTGTATCTCGAGACGGGCCAGCTCGCGAATGCTGAGAGGCAACTGCAGGCACTCCACAAGGCCTGTCCCTGGTTCGGAAGATGCCCGGAATACGAGGATTTAAAGGAGGCTGTTGAAAAGTACAAAGTGAAGCGGTAAAGAAGCCGGCTGCTCTTGGCGATTCCGGGTGAGTGTAACAGACGTGTATCGCATCGGGCTGGAGACACACCCCCTGGCGGGCTAAACGGCAGATGGACCTTTTTCAACAGTCCGGTAATATTCGACCCTGGTCATCTTTTCTCATTCGGGATTTCAGCCTGATCTGGATTTCGAGCGTCCTTGCTGCGGCCGCGACGCAGATACGGCAGGTTTCAAGCCTGTATCAAGTGTACGAACTCTCGGGTTCCTCGCTTCAGCTTGGCCTGACGGGTTTCTTCCAGGCCCTCCCCTTCATTGTATTCGGACTTCTTGCAGGGGCGCTTGCGGATGTCTTCGATCGGAAGAAGCTTTTTGCCCTCACGCACGCGTTGCAACTGCTGCCCGGGTTGGCTCTATGGTTTCTAACGATCACGGGCGCCGTTCAGGTCTGGCACATTTATCTGTTCAGTTTGATCACCTCCGCTGTTGAAGTCTTCAGCTGGCCCGCGCGGTCGGCCATGATTCCTCGCCTGGTTCCGCAATCGCACTTGATGAACGCGGTAACCCTGAGCACGATGATCATCCAGAGCAGCTTTCTCATTGGGCCTGCGGTCGCAGGCGTGCTGATCGACTTCACCGGCCTGGCTTCCACCTATTTAACCGGGGCGATTCTTTTCATTCCCGCTCTCCTGGCGGTTCTTGCAGTGCGAACGTCGGGCAAGCCCGAAGGCGAGCGCCGGCGGATCAAGCTTCGAAGCCTCATCGAGGGATTGGAATTTATCCGGGACCAGCGGATCATCCTCTCGCTTTTCATGCTTGACTTTGGCGTCACCCTGGTCGGTTATTATCGCCCGCTGTTGCCGATATTCGCGGGAGATATATTCAAGGTTGGGGCGACCGGTCTCGGCACTCTCTATGCGGCGCCAGCCGTGGGCGCCCTTTTAGGATCCGCTTCTCTTCTCATGGCGGGAGATATCAACCGCAAGGGTGCTTCAGTGATTATCGCAGCGCTGTTTTTCGCTCTGAGTCTCGCCATTCTGGGAATTTCAAAGTGGTACTGGATGGCCATGGTGGCGGTACTTTTTTTGGGGTTTACTGACGCGATCAGCGTGGCGATACGCCGGACTGTGGTTCAGCTTTTGGCCCCGGACTCTTTACTCGGGCGAGCTTCGAGCCTCATCAGCGTTTTTGCTCAATGCACCAACGCTCTGGGGGCGCTTCTCGCCGGCGCCGCCGCTCAGGTAGCCGGAGCACCCACGGCGCTTTTCCTGGGCAGCTTCCTTTGCGTCTTGATGGTTCTCGGCATTAGCCGGGCGATTCCTCAGCTTTGGCGCTATAGCTCGGGCTCAAAGAAGGCATGGAGCTAAGAGCAAGGAGCAAAAAGCCGAAAATGGTCCGACGGGGCGTAGTTATCAGACTTTCTCAAGGAGCGTTACAGTCTCGACCTGTTCGGTTTGGGGAAACATATCAAAGGGCTGTATTCTGAGCGGCTGATATCCTCTTCCCGCGAGTCGATCCAGGTCTCGCGCCAGAGTGACCGGATCGCACGAGACGTAAATCATTCTCGGAACTTGCAGAGAGATAAGAGCATCCATAGCGGCCGGCTGAATCCCTTTGCGTGGCGGGTTCAAAACCGCAAGATCAATTTTTGGAAGATTGAGCCGTGAGTGGTTCAGAATTTCGCTCACATCGCCTTCAACAAACCGGCAGTTGTGAAAACCATTCATCCGTGCATTTTGTTTCGCTGTTGCGATCGCAAGAGGGTTTTCGTCAGTACCCCAGACAAGCCGCGCTGAAGCGGCCAGATAAAGAGAAATAGGGCCGACACCGCAGAAGAGATCCAAAACTGTTTCTTCCCCGTTGAGATTGGCCAGTGCGGCAACGGTTTCATAGATCCGGCGCGCAACGGCCGGGTTCGCCTGCGAAAAGACGCCATTCGGAAGCCTGAGCTTGAGCCAGCCGAACCGTTCCAGGAGCGTGTCTCGCCCGGACAGGGAACGGAAGCGGTCTCCCCAGATGACGTTGCCCCGCTCCTCATTTATATTCTGCACGACACCTTCAATAAAAGAAAAACGTCTCTTCAGATTTCTAGAGAGCTCTGCGCCCGGGAAAAAACTGGCATGGCGGGTTACCAACGCGAGGGCAATCTTGCGCTGCCAAAAGCTGAAGCGGATGTCGATGTAACGAAGCTCGCCGGTGTCGTCTGTTTCGTCGTACGGCGCGATGCCAAGTCTCTGAATCTCGCGCTTTAGAAACTGAACGACGCGATTGACCGCCGGCGGGTGGACGGGACATGAGGAAATATCCACGACCTGGTGGCTCTGCGGTAGATAAAGGCCTGTGAGAACCCCCTTGTTGCCGCGTCGCACGACAAGCTTTATTCGCGCCCGGTACCCCAGCCGGCGAGGTGATGACACCACAGGCGGCACCTCGAGCCCGCTAAGGTTCGAACAAGCTGCCAGGGCGTTCTCCACAATCCGGCGTTTTCTCAACAACTGCTCGGGGTAGGGAACGCTGATGAGCGGACAGCCGAAGCAGGCGGGATAGTGAGGACAGGGCGGAATGTATTTACCCTGATCTATCGATGAGGCGTTTCTGCTTCGTTGCGTCCTCAATCCGTTTCGTAGAGAGCTCACATAAAAACTATAAGCCCGGCAGGCCCCCTCCACAACATGCGTCCGTGCTTTGATTGCTCTCTTTGACGAAACTCTGTATAGGCTGGAGTCTTCCAGGATCCTCTACAACGATGCTTTCGGCCACTGCCTTTTTCTTTCGAATTTCATCAGCATGCAAAGGATTATTCTTCAATGCCCCCTGAGCTCTTCGCTCTCGCCACGGCTTTCTTCTCCGCCCTGAGCAACGTGCTGACAAAAAAGGGGCTGCGCTACTCCAATGCAGGGACTGCAGTCGTGATGAGCCTCTGTATCAATATCGTGTTTCTTTGGGGGGTCTCTTTCCTCTTTATCCCTCTGGATTCTCTTAGGAGTCCCGGAATTCTCATCTTTGTAATCGTCGGTCTTTTTCAGCCGGGATTTACGCGCTGGCTCACCTATAAGGGAATCGAGACTCTGGGCGTTTCGGTCGCTGATCCGATGCGGGCTACCACCCCGCTTTTCAGCGCGCTCATGGCAATCCTGCTGCTCGGCGAGCGGATGACGGTTCCAGTCTTTTGGGCAACTCTTCTCATCATCGCCGGCATTACCCTGCTATCGCATCACGGCGGTTCGGCGGAAAAAGTTCGCCTTGTTTACGTTCTTTACCCGCTTCTGGCCTCTCTCCTGGCCGGTTTTTCACAGGCTTTGCGCAAGGTCGGCCTTGGAGCGGTGCCGCACCCGTTCTTGGCCGCGGCGGTAACCGCCACCTCATCGCTGTTGATTTCGCTTCTCACCGTTTGGATCTCCGCCAAGAAAAAGCAAATCCTGCTCCTGAACCTTTCCTCTCTCGCTTACTATCTGCCGGCGGGAGTTGCTGTGAGCCTGGCCATGGTTTCGATCTACTTCGCCCTTGATCAGGGCAAGGTTACAGTCGTCACGCCTATCAGCAGCACCGCGCCCCTTTTCGCGCTGACGCTGAGCGCTCTTTTCCTGAGGGATGTGGAGCGGGTGACGATAAAGATCGTGATCGGAGCTTGCCTGATCGTCGCCGGGGTGCTGCTGATTTCTCTTTGGAGATGAAGCGGGAAGCGGCGTTATCCGTGTCCCGGATCGATCTCGAAGCCGAGATCCTCAATCATACGGTGGGCGTCGGATGCGTTTTGACCGGGCGTCGTAAGGTAACCGTTCACGAAAATCGAGTTGGCGGGATAGAGACTCATGGGCTGAAGAGAGCGCAGGTTGACCTCCCTTCCGCCCGCAACTCTAATCTCTTTACTCGGATTGACAAACCGGAAGAGGCAAAGTGTTTTTAAGCACTTTTGCGGAGTCAATTGGTTCTTCTTTTCAAACGGAGTAGCGGGAATGGAGTGCAGAAAATTTACCGGAATCGAATCGATGTCCATCGCCCGCAAGGCCAGGGCCAGATCGATAATGTCTTCATCGGTTTCGCCCATGCCGATGATCCCGCCGGAACACGTGGACACGCCCGCGGATTTGACGCTTTCAAGCGTTTCGACCCGGTCGTCGTAGGTGTGAGTCGTGACGATCTCCGGGTGGTATTGGCGGCTCGTGTTGAGGTTGTGATTGATCCGTTCAACTCCCGCCTCTTTAAGGGCGCGCGCCTTTTCCCGTGTCATTAAGCCGAGCGAGCAGCAGATATTGATGTCCACCTGGCTTTTGATTTCGCGCACGACCTCGGCGATTTCCTGGATCTCTTTATGAGTAGGCCCTCGCCCGCTGTTCACGATACAGTATCTTACCGCCCCCGCTGCCTTTGCGCGCAGCGCGCCCTCGATGAGTTGCTCCTTGGGGAGAAAAGGATAACGTTCGACGGGCGCTTCCGAAACCGATGATTGGGAACAGTAGTTACAGTCCTCCGGACAAAGTCCGCTTTTGGCGTTCTGCAGGACATGGATCTGCACCCGCTTGCCGAAATAGTGGTGACGTACCTTGAAGGCCGCGCTCAAAACCTCCGGCAGCTTTTCTTCCGGCGCATGGAGCACCTCACGCATCTCTTCGTGTGTGAGGATCTCCCCCCGCAAAGATTTTTCTGCCAGAGAATCAAACTGCATCGCGCACCTCCCATGTAAAGTTTGCTTTTATCACGCGTCCTTTGTGGGCGCAACGGGAGAGACCTGCACGTCGGAGACGTAGGACGCGCAGGTTCTGCAAGCATAGACGTGAAAGCCGCCACCCGCTCTCCGAACCCGCGCAATGGGCCATTGGTTAATCCCACCGCTGGTTACCTGCCTGCCGGCAGGCAGGTCGGATGCGCGGGCTCTCCGAACGGGCAGCGGCTTTCACCTCCGCCGAAGAGCGTAAGGTTTTCAAGCGATAAGGGGTGTGGTTGGCGAGCGCGTCCCACGCGGCGGGGCGTCAGCAGTTAAGGGAAGATATTGCCTAAACTTCAACAGCGGTGCTACAAGCCTTAGTGGGGAACGGTCTTGGTTGCTGATGTTTCCAGCGCGTTTGATTTGAGTTTCTTGAGATCGAGCTTTCCGGAGCCTAACATCGGAATATTATCGACGCAATGGATATTCTCGCGCCGCGGAATCCAGAGTTTCGGCAGATCCGTCCGGTTCAGGCTTTCCCAGATTTCGTCCGGCGTCATCTCTTTTTGTGTGTGGAAGAGCACGAGGCGTTCGCCGCGATGCTCGTCCGGAATCCCGGTCACTGCGCACTCCCGTTCTCCCAGGACCTGCCGCGCGGCCTCCTCTATCTTAAGGTGAGGAATCATCTCGCCTCCGATCTTGCTGAATCGAGAGAGGCGGTCGGTGATTCGGATAAAGCCGTCATTATCGATGGAGGCGACATCGCCGGTCACATACCATCCATTTTTTAGCGCCTCCGCCGTCTTCTCAGGCTGGCCCAGATAGCCCATCATGCGGCTCGGACCTTTGACCAGAAGCAGTCCTTCCTCGCCGGCTTCCAGCCTGCTGCCCGTTTCCGCATCGACGACTTTCACGGCGACGCCGGGGATCGGGTGGCCGACCGTGCCGCGCTTGAAACCGGCCTGTCGGTCGCTCCCGTACTGGACATCCGGGACATTGACGGAAACGACAGGACCCATTTCGGTACAGCCATAGCCTTCCAGTAAATCCAGACCGAATCTGTCTTTGAAGCCATTGGCAACGGATTCTCTTAGTTTCTCAGCGCCGACAATGGGATAGCGCAATGAGGAGAAGTCCTCCGGCGCGCACCTCCGGATATACGTTGCGCAAAAGGTGGGCGTGGCGAGAAAAATCGTCGCTCTGTATTTGCGGGCCAGGCGGCCGATGGCGACCGCGTCCGTCGGATTGGGATGATACGCAACACCTAAACCGACGGTGAGCGGAAACCAAAGCGTTCCGGTAAATCCGAAGGAATGAAAAAAGGGAAGAACGCCTAACAGCCGGTCTCTCGGGGTCACCCAAAACACCTGGGCAAAAGCCTCAATATTGGAGATGATGTTGTGATGGGAAAGCATGACTCCCTTGGGCCTTCCGGTGCTGCCGCTTGAGAAAATCACCGTAGCCAGGGCGTCAGGATTCCGCTCTCCGTGATAATGAAGAGCCTCGAGCAGTCGCGAGGGAGCAACAAAGGCCCAAAGCGCGAACAGAGATCTCCGCACCGGACTGAACTCTTTCATCAGATCTTCGAGAAAAATCATCTCTTGGGTTTCTTTCAGCTCGATCCGGGAAAGAAACCGGCGCGAAGTCAGAATCTTCTTTATGCCGCACTGTTCGATGGCTGACTTGAACACCTCCGGGCCCGCCGTAAAATTGAGGTTGACGGGAACTTTTCCCGCCACCAGCGCCGCGATATTCGCCAGCGCCCCGGCTGTGGACGCAGGCAGCAGGACACCCAGCATCGAATCTTCCCTGAAGCGCTTTCGAATTATCCTCGAAAGCAGAAGACTCCCAACGAGCGCGCTCCCATAGCTTAGCTCTTGAGCGCTGGAGTCGGCTATCCCAACGGAAAACCAGCGGCGTTTTGCGGATTTTAGAAACCTGAGCGGGAGCAGATCGCTCGAGGTGCGGCGATAAGCCACCGCTTCGCTGCCCAATTCGAGGATTGCCTGCCGGGCTTCACCGGCATTTGCCGTGGGCGGCAAAGGGCTGCCGAAAGAAATCGTGACGGGATACGGGATCTGCCGCGGCCATTTCCAGAAGAATCGGCCGTCTTTAAAACTGAAGATGCTTCCCCACAGCCGGTCCAGATGGACCGGAATGACGGAGACATCCATTCCCTCGAGGATCTTCTCAAAACCTCTCTTGAACGGCAGGAGGTTGCCTGTCCGGCTGATCGCGCCTTCAGCAAAAATGCAGACCATGTGACCATTGCGGAGTTCTTCTCTTGCCCGGTCGATCGCTTCGACTATTTCTCTCCGGTTTCGACCGGAAACCGGAATCGCCTTCATCAGGCGAAAAAGCCAGTTGAGCCCCTTGATCTCATAATAGGGCCGATAAACCATGAAGCGGATGAACCGCTGCGCGCAGGCGCCGACGAGCAAGGCATCGACATGGGACACGTGGTTGCATACCAGAAAGGCCGGACCGCGAAAGGGAAGGTGCTCCTGGCCGGCGATTCGGATTCGATAGATGGAATGCGTTAACAGCCAGAGAGAAAAACGAATCATATACTCAGGGAGAATGCGCAGAACGTAGAGCGTGGTCGCCAGCGTAAGCCCGCCGAAAATAACCATGACCCGGTCGATCGAAAGTCGAATCAGATCGTGCAGTGTCCAAAGAATCAATGATGCGAGGAGAATCCCTACGGTACTGAGAAAATTCGTGGTCGCAATCATCTGCCCCTTTTCCTCACGCCCGCTCCTCTGCTGCACCAGAGCGAATAGGGGAACGATGAAGAGACCACCCGAGAATCCGAGCAAAGCTAGCGAGGCAGAGGTCTGAACATATGAGGAGGTGGAGGCGGACAGCAGGAAAGAAAAGAGACTCATGCCGATTGCGCCCAATGGAACGAGTCCCAGCTCCACCTTATCTCCGGAGAGCCTGCCCGCCGCCAGGCTTCCTAAACCGATTCCAATAGCCAGGAAAGCCCCGAGAAGTCCGATCCAGAGATCGTCGAGTCCCATCAGTTCCTTTCCGAAAAGAATGATGCCCAATTGGAGCAAGGCCCCGAGAAACCAGAAATAAGAGATGCCAAGGATCGTTAGCCAGAGCGTCTTATCACGGCGAATTCGGCTCACACCGGTTCCGATTTCAGCCCAGGGGTTTGCTCGAAAAGGTTTTGCGGCCCCCGACGGCGGCACTTTCGGTATTCCCAGGCTGGAGAGCGTCCCTATGGCCGCGAGGCAGGTGAGGATGATCCCGATCCATTCGAGCTGATCTTTCCACACGGCCAGCAACAGCCCACCGGTCGAGGTCCCGAGAATAATCGCTAGAAAAGTGGTCATTTCCAGCGCACCATTGGCGCGGGACAAATCCTTGTCGGGCAGCATCTCCGGCAGAATCCCGTATTTCGCGGGGCTGAAGAAAGTGGCGTGCAGCGCCATCAGAAAAAGAACGCCGAACATCGGTTCAATCCGCCCGATGCTGAAGGCAACGATACCAAGCGCCATCGCCACAAGTTCGACAATTTTCGTCACGACGAGGACATTTCGCTTGCTGAAGAGGTCGGCGATCTGGCCTGCGTATCCGGAGAAAAGGATGAAGGGGAGAATAAAAATGGCTGCGACCAAAGAGAGATACCCGCTCCCCCCGACTTGAGCCGTTCCGTTCACGGCAATGAGCGAGAGCACCATCTTGTAAGTGTTATCATTCAGCGCGCCCAAAAATTGGGTCCAGAGAAATGGCTGAAAGCCCGGATGTTTGAGGGTATCAATGTATTTTCCTGAAGGCATGGACGGTTCCGATCCCGGCAATTTTTTCGACGCCATTGTTACGCCAAAGGCCAGCGCATTCAAGGGGTTGTGCCGGGCGGGTGAAGCTCGGCGTGCTTGTGGTGTCCTCCAGTCTCAGATAAACTTTTTTTCGTTCTATGTTGGCCAAACGAATCATTCCGTGTCTCGATGTGAATGCCGGGCGGGTCGTCAAAGGCGTGAAATTTGTCGATCTTCGCGATGCCGGCGATCCGGTGGAGATCGCCCGAATCTATGACCGGGAAGGCGCCGACGAGCTCTGTTTTCTGGACATTACCGCTTCCCATGAAAAACGCGATATCATTTTCGATGTGGTGGCGCGCACGGCGGATCAGGTCTTTATGCCTCTAACCGTGGGAGGAGGCGTCACTAGATCGGAAGACATCAGAAAGTTGCTCAAGGCAGGCGCCGACAAGGTCTCGATCAATACCGGGGCTGTAGCCCGCCCTGAATTCGTGCGCGAGGCGGCGGAGACGTTCGGAAGCCAGTGCATCGTGGTGGCGATCGATGCCAAGCGCTCCGGCAAAGGCTGGGAAGTCTACACTCATGGGGGAAGAACTCCCACCGGCACGGACGCCTGCGGCTGGGCCGAGCGGATGGCAGAATACGGCGCGGGGGAGATCCTCCTTACGAGCATGGATCGGGACGGCACGCGGGAGGGGTATGATCTGGAGCTGACGAGAGCGATTAGCGATCGGGTTGGGATTCCTGTGATTGCCTCCGGCGGAGTGGGAAACTTGGACCACATCTGTGAGGGTCTGACCACCGGCGGTGCCAGCGCGGCTCTGGCTGCGTCTATTTTTCATTACCGGGAGTACACGATCGCTGAATGCAAAGCGTATCTCCACGCCAGGGGAATACCGGTGCGCCTCGTCCGCGCATGATGGTTTTTCTTCCGAGAGTTCGTCCCGAAAACCTTCGACAAAGGGTCCTGAGCGTCGTTGGAGAACGAAACCCCTTTAGCAGCCCTCACCGCCTTGCCGCCGTCGAAAAGTACATCGAACAAGAATTCAAGAGCTTCGGGCTAACCGTCGAGAGTGATGTCTTCAGCTTCAGGGGCAAAAGCTTCCGGAACATCATAGCCAGGCCCGGTTCTTCAGTCGAGCCGTCGAGCAGCGGGAGGAGACGTCAAGGTGAAGGATTAATGATTGTAGGAGCTCATCTCGATTCGGTTGGCGGATCCCCAGGGGCGGACGACAATGCAAGCGGTGTCGCGGTGCTTCTTGAAACAGCAAGGGCTCTTTCCAAGAGTCGCCGGCGCGCTGAAGTTGTCTTTTGCGCGTTCAATCTGGAAGAGCTGAATATGCTCGGCAGCACCCATTTTGCCGAAAAGTTAAAACGCGCAGGAACAAAGGTGCAAGGGATGATCTCGTTGGAGATGGTGGGGTTTACGGACCCGCGTCCCGGAAAACAGAATTACCCCCTGGGCCTTCGATGGCTTTACCCTGATCGAGGCGATTTTATCGGTCTTATAGGAAACTTGCGCTCCAGCGCGTTGCTCAGGCGCTTTGCTGCTGCGATGCGGCGAGTCCCCGGGTTGCCCGTGGAAACTCTCAGGGTGCTGGGGAACGGGTTTATGCTCCCCGAAGCTCGATTGAGTGATCACTCTCCTTTTTGGGATCGGGGATATCCGGCCCTCCTGGTAACCGACACGGCATTTCTTCGTAACCCAAACTATCACGCTCCATCCGATACGGCGGAAACGCTGGACTTCGAATTCATGGCTCGCGTATGCCAGGGCGTGGCGATTGGGTTGGAAAGCTTCTAGAGAGTTCGGATTTGGGATTGCGGATTTCGACTTTTGATTCGGAGGAATCTTGATCGTCTGGAAGGACCACCCGTGACCATGAAAGCCGCCGCCCGCTCTCCGAGCCCGCGCAATGGGCCAGTGGTCATTCCCACCGCTGGTTATCGGATGCGCGGGCTCTCCGAACGGGCGGCGGCTTTCACC
>JACQUW010000430.1 GCA_016210115.1 Deltaproteobacteria bacterium
CCCCCCTTGCGGGGGAGGACCAAGGTGGGGGGGCGTTGCCCGGGCCGCTTTCATCAATTTCTCAGCCAATTGAAATCGCTCCGGGTGACTGCTACCAGTATTAGTAGAGCTTGTTTTGCCCTATCCGGACGCCTCTAAGACAATTATGCGCGCTGCGGAAAGGAAACCCGTTATGCGCAGTTCATGGGCGCGTATTTTCCTGTGGCCAGCCATCGCCGTTGTCCTGACACTTGCCGGCTGCGCCACAACAGAGATCGTCAATCAATGGAGCCACCCTGAGTACAGGTCGCTTGGCTTTAAGAAGATCCTGGTCATCGGGGTGAGCAAACAAACCAGCATAAGGCGCAGCTTCGAAGACGAGTTCGTTGCCCAGCTTAAGGGGGCCGGTGTAAATGCGGTCAGCAGTTATCAATTTATCAAAGAGGACGGACCGGTCGAGGAGCCCCGGCTTCAGGAGGCGGTCAAGCACGCCGGGGCCGACGCCGCGCTTATCACAAGGCTGTTAAGAGTCGAACAGAGGACACAGGTCACTCCGGGGTACTATGAACCGTTTCCCGTATATGGCTTCTACCGTTGGTACTCGCATGCCTGGCATCGTTACTACGAACCGCCGCGCGTGTACCACTACGAGGTTTATACGTCAGAGACAAGTCTGTACGATATGCGAAAAAATCAGGTAGTCTGGAGCGGGACGGTGGAGACGACCGGCAGCGGTGATATCAAAAAAGATATTAGAAGCTACGTTCAGGTTGTGCTCAAAGAACTCAAGCAGAAGAGATTTCTCGAGCCGGTGAGTTTATAAACAAGAACCCTCCAGCCCCGATTCCTTTCTCAGGTCACGTCGCGAGCCGTCGGTTTCCGAAGTGTTGCCTACCGACTTTTAATCTCCTTCGGGTCAGCTGATAGCGCTAGTCGGTTCCCACCCAACCCGTAGTCGAGATGTCGATTATCTGATTGTCCGGCCCGATACACTTGATCTCGAAGTAAGACTGCGGCATGGAAGGGTCTGAATGCGGCTGGTCTTCGTGGGCTGTGAGGGCCTTGCCGCCATGTTCTTCTATCTTGGAAAGCGTCCGTTCCGCGTTCTCTACCTGAAACCCCATGTGCTCGATTCCGGAGGTCGCTGTCCCATCGCGCGCTTTTAGGATCGCGAGATTAATGTGGCCGTCGGAGAGATAGAGCCCATTCTTTCCCAGGCCAACTTGCTTGAGTCCGAACACCTCGGTGTAGAACGCCGCAGTTTTCTCCGGGTCCGGAGTGCGTATGGCAATATGTTTGATTTCAGCCATGTTCTCTTCTCCTTTGAGTTATTGTGTTTGCGGGAACACTAAACGGAGCGATATCGGGCGCGCAGTATCCTTTCGGTTTCATTCCACTATGACATTTACGCGCTGGACGCTGTTGTTGCCATAGCCGCCCATACTCCGGCTGCCCTTCAATGCGTGTTTAGCTTGACCAGGACCTCAGAACTGATTGAGCAAGGATTACGCTGCCCCATGCCAGCAGGGCCAGTCCCAACGGAGCGCTCAGTTTCCGCCCCCATGGCATATTCTTCTCCACGCCCATTGCCGCGCCCAGGGCGAGCATCCAACCGATATTCCCCACGCCCACTCCGAACATCAAGAGCATCAAAGCCCAGCAGCAGCCGACGCAAAAAATGCCGTGATGGATGCCGAGGAGGAGCGCGTTCCGGTGATCGCGGCGACCCCGCCAGTATTCCATGACCAAGCTTAACGGCGCCCGGCATTTGTCCAGGCAGCGATATTTAAATCGGGTAAACTGAAAACCACCCGCTAACAGCAGGGTACCCGCTCCGATGATCCAGGCATTCGCTTCAAGGAACGCGCTACGCTCGACAATCTCGTGCAGGGCCCAATCGGCGAAATGGGCGACAATACCGAAGCCCGCCCACACTCCGAGATAACCCGCAATCACCAGAGTGATGAGTTGCGATCGCTCCGGGCGCCGCGCGGTTAAACGACGAAAGATCTCAAGCAACGGGAGCGTGGTTGGCAACATCATGGCCGCCGTCATCAATGTCCAGCCGATAGCGTAGAGCGTTACCGGCACGAAGAGCCAACGCGTGCCCCAAAAAAGAGCGATCTGACCGAGTTGTCCATGATCGAGGTAACGGCCGTAAGGGGAACGACCCCAGATCCACAGTGTTAGCCAGGACAGCGTGACTAATGAACCGATTGACCAGAGAAAAACTCTCCGCTCCGCTACAGTGGCCATGTCAGGCCGTTCACCGCATTCGGCCAGGATTAACCCTGGAACGCGAATTTCCCTTGAATCGCGTTGTGGTCTTTCAGGTTGATGTCTTGGCCCAACGCGGGATTGCTCATCTTGAATTTCGTCGCTCTCGCCACATAGGCGGGCGAGCCGGGGATCGTCGAGAATATGGAATCGTGGAGCGTTGTGACTTCACCGTTCGGACCGCGGAAAGGTTCCATTTCACAGTCAGCGACGGTGCCTATCCGCAGGGTTCCTTTGCCTTCCTCGACCTGGAAAGTAATGGGCGAGCGCTCCACAGCAACCACCTCGCCAATCAACTGCACAAGATCCGCGATCGGGCCGCCCTGTTTGCCGGTATAAACGCTCAGGAGCGCCTGTTCCTGCTCTTTCGTTGCCCTTTCATCGATGTGGACAACGGCGCGCCAGTTGCCCTTCAGTATGTTTCCTGGAATGTGGACAATGAATCCCAAAGTCAGGCCTGAGACATCGACGCCGTCAATTTCGCCTTTTTCGAAATGATGCGCCAACGCGGAGTCGCAAGTCCCGTTATCCGGGTCAACGCCGACCCAGCAAGGACAGAGCACCTCGCAATTGCAGACCTCGAGAAGACTGCCTTCGAGTTTATAGGCCATGTTCATTCCTCCTTTTCTAAAAATTCACTGAAAAAGATTACAACCAATGACGTTCTAACGAACTCGTCCTGTCCCTCTGTCATTCCTCCGAAAGCGGTTTTCTCCGACCGGCCAGTAAGGGATCCGTGGCCTCGAAATGGGAACTGGACCCCCGATAAAAACATTCGGGGGTGACGTTTATCCCCAAGATGTGCTTCGAGCCTTCTTCAAAAGGGCAACTCTCCCTTCGTCATTCCCGCGGAAGCGGGAATCCAGGTCCTCGCCTGCAGGCCTGCCCCTTCGGTCACAGCTTTCATTGTTCAGGGTGAAGCAAAACTTCATGGCCATTCCCCCGAAAGTCTTTTCTGACCGTCGTCGAAAGGGCTTTCGGGGCGCAAGGTCTCGGGACGGGGCCAAGCCCTACGGGACAGCAGATTGCAAATCTCAAATGGCAAATTTGAAATCTGAGATCTGCCATTTGCAATTTCTCGCGAAGCGAGGATTCGCCCTCTCCCTTACGCTCCTCGGCCGAGGTTACGGTCGCCCATCCCGGTTGGAATTCGAATTTAATGTGGGAGTCTCGTCAAAGATGCAGGCGGTGATTACTCACCCAGATCGACTAATATCATGCAGAAATGAGCTGTCAACATTGAGGAGCGGTTGAAGCGTCACAGTCTTGCCGCTCACAAATGTTTTAGAAGAGGCTGGTCTCACGGCTATAGTTCTTTTCATTCGGAGGGCTATGCCAGAGTGGTCTGCAACTTCCCTGGCCATCTCGTCGGTGTCCGGGATTGGCGTTCCTGTAAACTGGCGATCCGCGCGGGATCAAGTCGAGCGTTGGGCCAGCACGCTTCGAATCGTCAGCGCGAAGTCCCGTTCTTCCATAGGTTTAAAACAGAAAGCATCAACACCTAGCAATTGGGCTTCTTCAGAGTCTATAAGGTGGCTGAAACCTGTGCAGAGGATGATCGGAATGTCGGGACGGATTCGTCGAAACTCTCTCGCCAGAGCCTCGCCCGACATATCGGGCATTGTTTGATCCGTAATGATCAGGTCGAAGCGGTCCGGGGTGGTTCGGAATGCTTCCAGCGCCTCGGTGCTCCTGGTTTTCCCCGTGACCTGGTAGCCAAGTCCACCCAGAATTTCCCGCACCGTATCGACGAGATCCTCTTCGTCATCCACATACAGGATGCGCTCGGTTCCGCGCGGAAGGGGCCCCTCCGCCGGACTTTGATCTTCGGGAGCCTGATCTATCCGTGGAAGATAAATTGCGAAAGTCGTTCCTTCTCCCGGCCGGCTCTCCACTGTCACAGTGCCGCCGTGATTCGCGACGATGCCATGGACCACTGCGAGTCCCATGCCGGTGCCCTGGCCCATCTCCTTTGTGGTAAAAAACGGATCGAAAATTCTCTCCAGGACCTCGGGCGTCATACCGTGCCCGGTGTCCCGAACCGATAGAATGACATGAGACCCCGGACGCACTCCAGGATGAAGGGCAGCGAACGCGTCATCCACCTCCACTGCATCTACGGCCAACTCCAGCACCCCTCCCTTCTCCCGCATCGCGTGTTCAGCGTTGGAGCAGAGGTTTATCAGCACCTGGTGCATTTGTGTGGGGTCGGCCAGGACGGTCCCCGCGCTCGCGTTGATATTCTGCCGCATCTCGATGGTGGACGGCAAAGACGCGCGCAGCAGCGTCATGAGTTCCCGAACCAGGAAGTGAACCTGGACAGGCTTGCGTTCCCGCTCCGTTTGACGGCTAAAAAGCAAAATCTGCCGCACCAAATCCCTGGCACGCCTCCCGGCGATCAGGACCTTCTCGAGATGGCGTTGCACTGAAGTGGCGGGCGGCATGCTCTTCATCGCAATGTCGGTATAGTTGAGCATGGTCATCAAAATGTTGTTGAAATCATGAGCGATACCGCCCGCCAAAGTCCCGATCGCTTCCATCTTCTGCGACCGACGAAGCTGTTCTTCCATTCGCCTGCGCTCGGCGATTTCCCGATGGAGCTCCTTATTGGCGGCCTCGAGCCGATCGTATCCGCTCTTAAGCGTCATGCTCATCGTATTAAAATGGTTTGCCAGCTCCCCAAATTCCGTCTTGTCGTCGCGCGCGATCGTGTGTCCAAGAGATCCCGATGCGATGGTCTGAGCTATAATCAAAAAGTGTGGAAATGAGAAATAGGTAGGCGTACCCTTTCGTGAACCGAAAACGAAAGGCTGCCTGGTGGAACAGGCAGAGAAAGGATACGCCGATGAGAGAAGAGC
>JACQUW010000425.1 GCA_016210115.1 Deltaproteobacteria bacterium
GGTCCTTTCTTTGGCCATTAACTGGATTCCTCCTCCAGCTGGCCAAGGTAGCATCGTTCGTCGCTTCGCTCAGAAAACCAAGGGGACCACCTGAAATAGGGTGGGTCCCTTCCGTGAAATCAGGTGGGTCCCTTCGTTGAAATTGGGTGGGTCCGTAAAATGAAATCGGTCACAATTAGAAATTTCACATCAAGAGCCAAAGAACAGCAGACCCTCGCTAGGCAGGACTTGCCCAGGAGATTCAGGTTTCCGAACCGAATGCATTCAACTTGCAGATCAAAGGAGAACTAGATCAACGAAGTGGACCTGTTAAGCTGTAAACAGGCTGAATTAAGGGTTTTAAAGCTCTGTAAAGGCCCTGCTGAGCGTTAGCGCGACAGTGATAAAGGATGACACAGCCGAGGTTCTGGCGATCGACGGACGCGAGGTCCGGGTGACTCACCCCGACAAGCCGTATTTTTCCAAGCCGACCAAGCTCTCGAAAATCGATCTCGTGCGTTACTATCTATCGGTCGCCCCGGGCGCTCTCGGTGGAATCCGGGATCGTCCGCTGGTTCTCAAGCGCTTCGTCGACGGCGCCGAAGGCGAGGCGTTCTATCAGAAACGCGCGCCCGCGAAGCGGCCCTCGTGGTTGCGAACCGTTACGCTGTCATTCCAGTTCCCGGCGTCGGCTGGGAGGACTTCCGCCGTGTGGCTCTCGAGGTGAAAGCGTTTCTCGAGGAGATGGGGCTTCGCGGCTGGCCCAAGACGAGCGGCTCACTGAGCATGCACGTGAACGGGAATTAAAGGGGTCGGGAGTCTTTTCATGTTGCCTTCGGACGACCACGGCAGTTCAGCGTCGCGTTCAACTCCGAGTTGTTTTACGATTTTAGTCATTGAATCTTCGCTTCCGAAGGGCCGCGCGCTGCGCACTCAAGCCTCAGTCGTCCGACTCGCCTCTGACCCGTTCACGAATTCTATCCAGTCCTTCGGCCGTTCCATCAGGCACTTATTTTAGAAAGTCAGGCACCTTCCCATCAACCCGCACAAACTGGGACAAACCACGGCCACTGTTCGGCTCGCGCTACCAGCTTCAGCGTTGATCAAGGAATGTCCAGCCGCAAAAAAGCCTGCCGCAGACCTTGGCGTCGCGCTTGAACTCTGAGCCGGTACGTATAAAATGTACGCTTGTCTGTATAAGGAACGATTATGAAAACGAATCTCAAACGTAAAAACTATTATCTAGACGAGAGAAAAATCCGCCGCGTGCGGGCGATCCTGGGAGCGAAGACCGAGACCGAGGCCATTGACGCTGCTTTAAACCTGGTAGTCTTCAGAAAAGAAATTCTCAAATCACTGGAAAAAGTTGCAGGCAAGGGCGGTGTGGAGAAGGTTTTCTAGTGGCGAAGCATTTAATCGACACGGATCTATACATTGACCTTATTCAAAGCGGAACAACGCTTCCCCTGATACGTGAAATTTATGATAAGGACGCTCCGGGCATCTACTTCAGCTCCGTTGTAGCGCAAGAATTATTGGCCGGCGCCCGCTCTCCTGCCGGCAAAAGACGCGTAGAGATATTGTTCCGGCCATTCGAGAAAGTGGGTCGAGTTGTAACTCCGAGCCACAACCAATGGAAGGCCGCCGGAGGAATTTTGGCCAAAGTTCGGAAGGACCGGCCGGATCTTAAAAGCAAACTGCCGGCCTTAGTAAATGACTGTTTGCTGGCCTTGACCGCACGGTCACTCGGCGCGACCCTGTATACCAGGAACCGCGACGATTTCATGCTGCTTCAGAGCGTACGATCCTTTTCTCTCGTCGTGATCACGTGAAATGCCAAGTGTAAAGATTCGACTCCGAAGTCTGCCATGCATCCTTACAAGTGCCGGTATCGAGGAGCTACAGGTTAGCGATGATTTCGGGTTGTTTTTCCAAGACTTCCAGGAGGCGTTGGGCCGCTTGAGTCGGCTGGCGGAGGCCCTGCTCCCAGCTTTGAAGCGTTTTCGGAGAAACATTAAGAACCCGGGCAAAAACACTCTGTGACATACGGAGAGACCTTCTGATCCGAACGATCCGAGCCGCATCATAATTTGGTGGCGGATCAGGGACCGTGAATGTTTTAAGCGTTAGTTCCCCAGCCGTAAATTGCCGTGCTTCCTCAAGCGATTCCTTTAAGCGGCCAAAGAGAGACTTTCTTGTTTTTCGTGCCATACGATCAGTATCCTCTTCTTATTCTCAATCTCGCTTCTTCTTTGATCTTGCCGGCAAGGCCGGCGGGTACTTTCTTCTCCTCAACGGTTAGATCATCTTTTTCATCTTTGCCGTAGATGTCAAGCAGGAAGATCCACCTCAATTCCGGCAAGTGCAGGTAGATAATCCTGATTCCTCCCCGCCGGCCCTTGCCACGTCGTGGGTCTCCATGTCTCATTTTCCTTAAACCTCCGCATCCGGGCATCACTTGGCCGGCAAATGGATTCAGGATGAGACGCGCCTGAAGCTCTCGATACGCTTCATCGCTTATGTAGTCAGGTAGAGATCTCGTAAAAGACGTAGACTCGACGAAGAGCATCTATCCTACACTGTAGGATACTGGGTTTAATCTGTCAAGAAGTCTAAAATTTCCGGCCTCAGAGATCAGCCTCTGCCGTGGCCGGAACCTGATTCCGCGACGAGCTCACCTGCTGGCCGGACTTGGCGTCAGGCCAGCCGCGCCAACTCTTCGTCATTTCTCTGCCAACGCGTAGCCTGTATCGCCGTAACAGATCATTTTGGGCCGGGAGGATAGGTTGCCAATGTTTTCATATTTATTTATTAGTAAGCCTAGTATTCCTGCGACAGAGGGTCAAAAGATGAAGAACCCTAAACGATTTGCCTCAATAAAGGTAGCTGACGAAGTATGCCGATCGCCACAGCACAGCACTGCTCTGCTTGTGAAAACCCGAAGCGAGAGGATTCTTCTGTTTCAGAAATCGTCGCCAGAGCGCGCCGGTGCGGATTAGGACGCCCTTTTTGACGAGGTCCTGAAGGTGGCGCGTGGCCGTGGTGCGCGCAACGCCGGTGATCGAAATGTAATTCTCGCCCCTCGGGCCGCCCTAGGACCGGCGGATGGTGACAAATAAATATGTGGTGAGTCTGCATCTACGGCTGCGACACCGTACGCTGCTCGTGCTGCTTACGCCACCCGTACCAGGTCATGCCAGGCGGCTTGTACACTGCCAGCACCGTGGCCA